>NZ_SZWP01000058.1:0-127657 GCF_005280825.1 Citrobacter sp. wls829 | reverse complement strand
TGACCTGCTTATTCGCACCTTCCCTAATTGTCGTAAGTACGGGCAATTACAACAGATGTACGGTACCAATGATGTATTACCGCTGTGGATTGCAGATATGGATTTTGCCACACCAGAACCCATTCTGAATACGCTACGGGCTGTTATAGAACAGCCCGTTCAGGGCTATAATCTGGATTACCCACAGTGGAAAGAAGCGGTTATTCATTGGTATGCGCAACAGTATGACAGTAGCGTTCAGGCGCACTGGGTGCATTTTGTTCCGGGGGTCATCAAAACCATCGTACTATCATTGATGGCTCTCACCCGTTCAGGGGACAATATATTGACCTGCAGCCCAATATATGACCCCTACCCCAACCTGGTCAAAACCAGCGGCAGAAATCTGGTTCAAACTCGCCTAATTGAGAAGGATGGCGGTTACGAATTTGACTGGCATGATTTCACTGAGAAGCTTAAAACATGCAAAATGTTTCTTTTTCCTTCTCCGCATAATCCCGGCGGGATGGTATGGCGCCGCGAGACGCTTGAAAGAATAAGTGACTATTGTCACGACGCGGGCGTCATCGTGATCGCGGATGAAGTTCACTGCGATTTGACCTTACCTGGCAAAACACACCACCCATTTTTCACCCTCAATGAAAGGTTAAACAGTCAATCGATCGTACTTGCCTCTATCAGCAAAACTTTTAATACCGCAGCGATACAAGGCGGTATCGCCATTATCAAGAACGATGAACTGCGCGAACGGTTCTATCATTTTCTTGATAACTGCTACCTCGCCGAGACCCATTCGTTACAGCAGGCGGCCATCTACAGTGCCTATACTCACTGCAGTGACTGGCACCAGAAATTATTGACCTATCTGGCTGACAATATAGCGTATGTAAAAGATGAAATTGAAAAGCACTGCCCCTTGATCTCGATTCTGTATGGCGGCGCATCCTATCTGCTGTTTCTGAATGCTGAAAAAATGGGCCTCAGTGATGAGCAACTGAGCGCTTTTTTTGTCCATGATGCCCGGCTTGGCCTGTCGCCAGGTTATCAATATGGTCCTGGCGGAGAAGGCCATATGCGATTAAACGTTGGTTGTCCGCGTTCTGTACTGGAGGAGGCCATGGACAGACTCAAAAAGGCATACCAGAAGAGGCTGGACGCGTAGCGCTATACCCAATATTTGCCCTGCTAAGTCAGGGCAAAATACCCCAAAGATATGCCCTGACCGGCTATAAATACTTCCTCTTCTCTGCGCGAGTGTTAAACTGGAAAGTGTGATCTTCATCATAACCTGCTTAAACAGAGAAAAGAGACACTGCTATGCAACATATCATTGAGGGCTTCCTCAACTTCCAAAAAGAGATTTTCCCTCAACGTAAGGAACTCTTTCGCAGCCTGGCCTCCAGCCAGAATCCTAAAGCACTTTTCATCTCCTGCTCAGACAGTCGTCTGGTGCCAGAACTGGTTACGCAGCAAGAGCCAGGACAGCTTTTCGTTATCCGCAACGCGGGCAATATCGTCCCTTCTTTTGGCCCGGAACCGGGCGGTGTATCTGCCACCATCGAATACGCGGTCTTGGCGTTAGGCGTGACGGATATCGTTATCTGTGGGCACTCCAACTGTGGTGCGATGAAAGCGATTGCTGAAAGCCAGAGTCTGGATCCGATGCCTGCGGTCGCCCACTGGTTGCACTACGCCGATGCGGCGAAAGCGGTAGTCGAGAAGAAAACCTGGGATAACGCAATCGACAAAGTGAATGCCATGGTGGAAGAGAACGTTATCGCTCAACTGAATAATATTAAAACGCATCCGTCTGTCGCTGTCGGACTGCGTAATAATGCGCTGCGTCTGCACGGTTGGGTGTACGACATTGAAAGCGGTGAGATCCGTACACTGGATAAAGACAGCAAAACGTACGTTTCACTGGCAGACAATCCGCAGGTGCATTTCGAGTAAAATCTTTATCTGGAGCAAGGATGCTCTGGCAACGTCACCCCGCCCCTTCCCCCCGCCACTCGTTCCGTAAGTGGACAAAAAACGCGCTTGCGACTAGCTTTTAAACTAACCGTTAATGTTGCTGTATAGCACCCGGTGAATTGAAGCGACAAAAGGAACACGTGCGAATGCAGGCCAAATATAAAAAAATAATAAATATGCTTTTTTATCATGAGTCGTGGGACATCATGATTATCAAGGATAATGGTTCGCATATTTTTCCTACTAACACGTTGGATATACTGAAGCGTACCCCTGCGCAGCAACTAAAAAAGAAATACACCTTTCAGGCCGATCCTTTCATCATTGAAAGAGATAATAAAGTTTATATTTTTTATGAGGCTTTACGCTTCCGTAATTCGAAGGGGATCCTACGCTGCCGTATACTCGATGCCGACTTAGCGGAACTCGATGATGTGAAGCTCGACGGTTTCGATTATCTAAAATGCCATTTATCCTTTCCTTTTGTATTTGAGAACAATGGCCAGCTCTTTATGATCCCTGAGTCTTCAGAAAGAAAAGAGGTTATTTTATTTCAGTGCGTAGATTTCCCGCAACGCTGGAAGGCGATAAACGTTTTAATCTCGGACGAAGCATTAACCGATAACGTATTTTTCTCACTACACGGTGCCTGTTATCTGTTATCGACGACAATGAATAATGAGCTGATGATCCATACTGCCGAGAGCGTGAGCGGTCCGTGGCAGAAAATCACGCCCACTTTGCAGTTGAGCAACCTGCATCAGCGAGGCGCTGGGGCGCCCCATAACATCGGCAATACACTGTACTTCCTCACTCAGGAATGCACGCCTGAAACCTATGGAAAATCAATTTACATCAAAGCATTAGTCACGCTAAACGCATTTTCTTTTGATGAAAAGCTTATTGCACAGGTCAATGCCGCCATCAACCAAAGCGACGGTGTACATACCTTAAACTTCACGAATAACTATCTTGTCTACGATAGTAAAATAAACACCTTTAGTTTTTTATCGATACTCAAAAAAATATCTTATAAGTGCATGGTGAAATTCAGAAATTTATCTCTTACCCGACGCCACTCATAGCCCTGTATTTATAGCCGTGGCCTTGGTGAGTCAACAATCTTTTTCATAAGATTTCCTCTGGAGGCTGTATGGCAATACTTGTCACAGGTGGCGCAGGTTATATTGGTTCACATACCGTGTTGACGCTTCTCGAAAGAGGTGATGAAGTTGTGATCATCGATAATCTCACGAATGCCTCACAAACATCATTACATCGGGTCGCAGAACTCACCGGAAAAGAACCCACAGTTTACATTGCCGACGTTCTGGACAGAGAGGCATTAAAAACGATTTTTTCACACCATGACATTAGTGATGTCATTCATTTTGCTGGGTTAAAATCAGTTTCAGCATCCATAAAAGAACCCCTCGCGTATTATAATAACAATGTCACCGGAACGCTGGTTTTACTGAGTGAGATGCTGACTGCGGGTGTTCACAGCCTAATCTTCAGCTCTTCCGCAACGGTCTACGGAGATCCGGAAAGCGTGCCGCTCAGCGAACAATCGCGCACCGGGGGAACAACGAATCCGTATGGCACCTCTAAATTAATGGTCGAACAGATTCTGGCGGATTTTTCCCACGCACACCCTGAGTTTCGCCTCACCTGCCTGCGCTATTTTAACCCCGTCGGTGCCCATTCCTCAGGCCGAATTGGTGAGGATCCAAATGGTATCCCCAACAACCTGGTTCCCTATATTTCTCAGGTCGCGATTGGCAAGCTTGAAACCGTGTCGGTGTTTGGCAATGACTACCCAACCCCGGATGGCACTGGGGTACGTGATTATATTCACGTGATGGATCTGGCAACCGGCCATTTAGCGGCTTTGGATTGCCAGAATAAAGGTCCAGCCTATAAGGTGATAAACCTCGGTACCGGCATCGGCTATTCGGTGATGGATCTTATTGCCGCTTTTGAAAAAGCGGCTCAACGAAAAATTAATTATCAGATTGTTGCACGAAGACCCGGGGACATCGCCGAATGTTGGTCTGACCCGTCGCTGGCGCGCGAAGTACTGGGCTGGCAGGCTACCTACACGCTTGATGACATGATGCGCGACACCTGGAACTGGCAGAAAAATAATCCTGATGGTTATCACGCTTAACACCCATCAACAATGAGCCTGCGGGCAGGCTCATTGTTGCTAATGGCTAACGCGCCGTGATCGTCGACACACGATACCATCCGCTGCTCTGCTTCCCTTCATTGGCAAAGTTAATTCTCGCCGCGCCCGACTTATCCACGATCGCCACTTCAATGGCGTATTTTCCTCTCGGTAACGCACCGGGCATAGGGAGTTGATAATTCAGCTGATGTTGACCCGGCAGCCAGCGACGAATGTCTTCCGGTGAATTTCCCTGAGCAACAACATTGTTAGCATCATTAATAATACGAAATGACAGGGTGTAAGGAAGGTAAATCGGCGCAACGCCGTCATTATACCAGGTACTGATCAGCGCCAGGCTGCGACCATTTTCCCATACTGACTCATGGCTCAGAGAGGCCAGACGAAAGCGATAGCCCAGCCTGGTCAGTGCATCATCGACAATCGGCCGATACTCACTGGGCACCGTTCGCGATTTCAGGTTGAGGGTACTGGCATGATGCTTCACCGCCCAGTCAAAAATCCCCTGCACCTCTGCGCGCGTATAATGAAAAAGATTCTTCCAGTCCAGCATATACGAACAAATTTCCAGACTCACCGGCGATCGTTTCCAGGCATCGTTTAACCCGGAATAACTTTTCTGCGCAGCCAGCAATCGTTGCGGGTAATCATCTGCCATGTGATTCCAGTCATTGGAAAACACACGCAGGTCGCCCCAGCAGTCCGCGCGCCATCCAGCCCCTCGCGCCACCGCATTGGCCAGGCTTTGCCCACCACTCATCAACATAATTTTTGGCGTTACGGGAAATGCAGCAAAGTGCATAGCGACGTAGCGATCTAGCTGCTCGGTGGTATATCGTTCCAGCAAGGGTTGCAGCACATCTTTCGGGAAGTTGCTGTTATGCCATTCTCCCCACGATCCCACCATGCCAATATCGACAAACGCCAGGTTCTGATTACCATCGTAGCGCTTGCCAAAAGCGTTCAGCAGACGTTGGCTGTAGGCTATAAACAGGGGATCGTCGAGATCCGGGATAAAGGTTTTATGATCGGGCGTCCATTTTCCTTTCACCCCTTTTTTAATCAGCCAGTCGGGGATCTGCGAGCCGCTTTCAGGCTCCGCAAGGGCCATAAACCGCAGCCCCACGTTCATCGCGGGCCGATGCGCCGCCGCATATTTAAAGGCATCATCAACCAGCGCAAAATTGTACTGGCCTTCCACTGGCTCCAGTTCCCGCCAGTAGAAGCGTTCATATTCAAACCCGGTATTAGGGTAATCCGCCAGGCCCAACGTTTCACCATAACCCTGATGAAAACTGGCCCCCCCAATCCCGGGGTTGGTCAGCGGACCGGTTACGGCTTTGGGAGTGACGGTGGTTAATGCAGCCATGGCCGTCAGCGGAAAGAACACACTCAATAGCGCCAAACCCCATTGACTCTTCATCGCCGTAACGCCTCCACCCGTTGGTTAACGCTAGTGGTTTTTCAGGCTTAGCCACCAGTCCCAAATACCCACATGAAAATTCTGGAACACATCAATACCCAACGCGGATTTGATCATATACAGCGTCAGCAATACGCAGCAGGTAACGAACAACACAACAAACAGCAGTAACAATGCGATCAGGATATTGGATAGCGTCGATTCCCGACGATGCCAGTGACGTAAATCCCTGCCAAACAAAAAGACCAGGTAAAAACGTCTACCGAAAAAGGGAAAGCTTCTACGAATATCAACCTGGTGTCTCGATCCCAGGGTAATAGCAAGTACCGCTTTTTCGACGCCGTCTTTTTGTTCAGCGGTCAACCCCTGCGAGATCTTCTCATCCAGTTGAGCATAAAATCGTTCAATGACGGGCGGTCGGTTCTGAGAGTTGGGCAAAATTAACCTATATCTTTATCAATAGCGTGATAGACGGTGACTGTTTGTCTGGCGATTTCATGCCAGTTATAGTTTTGCAAATATACACTATAGTCAATGCTATTTGCTGTCGCCCATCTCGCCATTTTCCCGGCCAGACTCGCCAGATTACCCACCTGAAAATACGCCTCTGCGGGTAACTTGACCTCCAGATTCGCCGGAATATCGCTCACCACCGCAGGCAGAGAAAATGACATCGCCTCCAGCAGCGCTATCGGCAACCCCTCATGATACGACGGCATGACAAACAGTTTTGCCTGCGAAAACACCGCCTGCAGCTCATCGCCGCGTAAAAATCCGGTCATCACCACGCCTGGCGTATCAGCGGCCTGCTGTTTGAGACGAATACTGTATTCGGTCGGGTGATCCGCATCGCCAATTAACACTAATGGCATCGTCAAACCACTTTGTTGGTAGGCTGAAATGGCATCATGCATGCCTTTTTCTTCCACGAATCGCCCCACCACCACAAGATAGTTTTTCGGCTGGAGACCATAACGCGACAGCGTCTGGTGAAGGGTATGTTCTGATAATGTTCGCGGTGCGTTCACGCCATTGTGAATTAAATGCGCATCATAGCGGCGATGCTTATTCTGGATAAGCTGATTAATAACTTCAGATATTACAATCACTTCATTGGCATATCTCACTGCCCAGCGTTCACCGAGCAATAATATTTTCTTTGCCACATACCCCCATTTCTGGCGGTCATAGTCAGGTCCATGATGGGTGAAAACGACCTTCTTGCCCAGTAACCGTAATACCGGAACCACTAATCCCGGACCAATAGCGTGGACGTGCACGATAGTCGAGTGGTCAAAACAGGTGCTGAACGCGGCTAAAACGGAATGAACAATCGCTTCCAGCGAGCGTTTTTTAGGTGCCCACAGCGCATGGGTTTCGACATTCTTATACGATGAACGGGTGTAATTCACGTACGGCGAGCGGGCGATAACACAAATATCAACATCGCATAGCCGTTTAATTTCCGGATAAAGATGTTGGCAGTGCGTTTCCACCCCACCCAATACATCGGGAATACCGCGCGTGCCAAATACCGTTATTTTTTTACGCATATTATGGCCTGCCCAGCAGTTCTTTATACAGTGCCTGCAACGTTTCCATATGACCACTGAGCGCATATTTATCACTCAGCCGTTGACGTCCATTGATGCCCATTACCCGTGCTTTCTCCGGGTCTTCGACCAGCGTATCCATCGCCTCTGCCAACGCCTGCGCATTACCCGGCGTAAATAATATCCCTTCAATACCATCGCGAATTTGTTCAGGGATCCCGCCAATACGTGAGCCAATGACCGGCTTGCCTAATGACATTGCCTCTAACACCGCCATCGAACAGTTTTCATAACATTCCGAAGGCAGGATCACCGCCCGGGCATGTTTAATCAGTTGGTCCAGGGCTTCCCCTTGTTGTACATAGCCTAAAAAATCCACGTCCGGATATTGGGCAATCAACTCGTCATGTAACGGGCCATGACCGACAATTTTCAGCGGCGCCGGGTTACGCATTTTCTGGTGAGCGGCCAGCAATGTAGCCACCCCTTTTTCACGGCTCAGGCGGCCAAAGTACAGCATATAACCTTCATCACCAGTCGTCTCCACGGGCCGGCTGTCATCTACGCCATTGACGATGACATCGATACGCGAATTTGGCAGCACACGTAGCAAAATGCCGCGTAAAAATGCGCTGGGGGACACGATCACATCCAGCGCCTGATAATTTTGCGCAATGTATTGCCAGGTAGCCTCTAAAGAGAGCAGTAAACTCCTGGCGGCAGACCCTTCCTGACAGCGGTATCTGAAAGCATTGAAGACGGTCCCGGTAATACAGGCATCGCACACTTTCCCGTCGCGTAGCATAGAGTATGAAGGACAGACAATTTTATAGTCATGGGCGGTCAGTACCGTTTTACAGCCAAAATTGCGTGCGACTTTAATTAGCGCTGGCGTTAGCTGATGATAGATATTATGAAAGTGAACGATATCCGGGCGTTCTTTTTGCAGCAAGACCTGCATTTTTCGACAGGCTTCGGCGTTATGAATAAAGTTAACCGCCGTTTTAATACCGCCTAACAGGTTACTGTCTGTATGGTAATCAACATTTTTGACAAAAAAATCCGCATACTCCGAGGGGAAATTTTTCTCATGCTGCATCGAAAAATCAATCACCTGCACGCCGGCCTTTTTCAGCATCTCGCGTTCCTGAAAATAAACCGTTTCCGCCCCGCCCTTTATAAAGAAAAACTTGTTAACCAATAAAATTTTCATTTCATCCGCTCTTTTTATTGTTGAATGATTTTACTGTTGGGCGGCGTCAGCGGATCGCACACAGGATGAAGACACCCTTTCAGCAATCCCACGGAACGGACAATCATATTAATGACGCTTTGAACCCCATCGCTGAGAGAACGATTTTGCACAATTTTCCACAGTGTGAACGCCAGTAATGGCAGCAACACCAGGGTAATAATGCTGCCGTTGACGGTGACCAGTGCGGCAAGCAAGATCAACAGATACAGCGCAAATACCGCCTCATTTTTGACCATCTTGAGGGCGCGGGTGAAATACGGTGTTCCAAAACTACAGCGCAACAGCTCTCCCGGCGCCTGGTAATAGCCGCTCAACCACCGATGTTTCAGCATCTTGAAGGTCGGCAGGGTGTGTGACGTATGGCTAAAATAAGGGATATCCAGACGACGCAGTTTGTAGCCGGCATCGGTTAATCGCAGCCCCAGTTCGGCCTCTTCATAGGCGTGCAAATTCCGGTTGGTCAGATAGCCAATCTTTTCAATCGCCGCGCGACGATACAGCCCGCCGCCGCCTAAATGGTCACAATCACCCACGGGATAGATCTGGTTAATGCGCTGTTTACGGGATTTGAACTCATAGTTCACGGCATCATCCATTTCGACGGTTCCCGCCACGCCGGCATACTCTTCATGCGCCTGTAAAAAGGCGACGGCCCGATCGACAAATCCCTCTTCCAGCGCCATATCGCCATCCATCAGCAGCAGATATTCGCCTTCGCTATAAAGGTAGCCCAGTTGGTGTCCGACACCGCAGCAGCGATCGCCCGGCTCCGTTAATGACACCACCGTCACCCCTTTATTCACCGCCAGTTGCTGGGTGCTATCTGTCGACAGGCTATCAGCCACAATAATTTTATGCGGATATCCCACCAGCTGTCGGCGGATGCTGTCGATGGTTTTCTCAATACCTTTCGCTTCGTTGAGCGTTTTAATACTCACCGAGATAAACGGGATATTATCCATACCCTCCTCCTGCGCTGCGAAGAACGGTACGACGAATCACTAAGCTTGAACCGAGCGATAAATAAAACAGGAACTGTAGCATCGGCGTTATCATCAGGATTTGGCTATAAGGTAAGCTCACTAAACACGCGATCGCAAAAGCGTTATACGCTGGCGCAAAGCTCAACAGTTGCAGATCCTGCGGGTCCAGTTGTTCAAGCGCCAGTACCGGTTTCGGCTGACACACTTTTAGAATATAAATAAACAGACCGATAAACAGCAGCGTGCCAATCACGCCAATTTCCCACAGCAGCATACTTAGCGACGTGGAGTCCAGGATCAGGTTATAAACAATATTCAAAAACCCAGGTGATACCGAACTTCCGCTGTTCGTCGCATTCAAGCCGTAGCCAAATAGCGTACCGGACAGTCCCCACAGATCGTTATTTTTAAGCCAGAACAGAAACGTCGTGAAGCGGCCCAGTTCACCGGTCGACATGATGTAGTTGGGATCAAAGATATAGCTGAGTGAATCGATAAAAACGCTAAAGGCGCTTTTGGTCGGATCGCCGCCAAAAGCAGACGAATAGTACCAGGCCAGAATCATCACCGACAGACCGATGAGTACCAGCATGCCAATAACAATCAGCAATAACGTTTTGAGATTAATTTTACTGACGTCTTTAACATAGCTCGGCGAAATCCACACCCAGGCCAGGAACAGCGGTGAAAGCAGGATGACAAATTTCACTTCACCAATAATACACAGCCCAAACCCAAGAATAATATGCAGCGCCATCGATTTAAACGTCGTCAGCCCGTGTTTATATTCCGAGAGCTTAAGCAACATAATCAGCAGGCAAAATAACCCCATTGCCGCCGTATTACCGCCGCCCATTGGGTCGCCGCCGAAGGTCCCGACCACCGAGTCCCATTTTTCCTCTTCGCCGCGCTGTGCCACGCGCTGGGGAACCACCAGTAATACCTGATAAATCATCACCGGGACCTGGGCGTAAAACACCCAATACAGATAGCGTGTTGCCCGATAAATCTGTGATTCCCGGCAGAATCCCAGCAGTAAACAGATCATCACCAGCGACAGTGCTATCTCGTTTTTAAAGGCCACAATCGCGACGGTTACCCCGCCCTGCAGCAGGGTTGAAGCCCCAGCCAACAGCAGAAAAGAGAAATACAGCGCAAGAATAATGGTCTCCTGGGCATCCAGATGCAGCGGGCTCTCACGCGTTTGCATCACCATTAATCCGACCATGAGCAGCGTCAGGAAAAACGGGATCCACAGCACCGACTGCATACCGGTAAAATATTGCACCAGTCCACACAGGATCAGCGTGATAAAGGTATAGGCCTGTAAATAATATCCGGTATTCAGGGTCATAATATCACCGGCTTGTCTTTCAGCAGATTGGCGCGCTGGTTCATTTTGAAATAAATAAACCCATAGCGAATAAATGTCAGCGCAGAGAACAAGATGACTGACGTGGCATAGTCTTTATAAAAATAGGGCACCACCACAAAAGCGACTAACACAATCGCCAGCTGTTCGAGCTGAATACGCAAAAAATAGCGATGGGAGCCAAAAATAAGTTCAATTACCGTGAGTGGGCTGATTGCCAGCGCTGGGAACAAATAGGGCAGCATATAGCGGGATGTCTCAATGGAGTTAATCCAGTCCTCGCTAAACCCCAGCCGCATCACGATGGGATAGAAAATAAACACCCCGAGCGTACAAACCACCCCAAGCACTAACAGCAGCAAACGCACCTTTGTATATTCCTGATAATTAAAGGTGTTATTTCTGAAATCAATAGACCACTTGGAGAAAATGGTATTGCGCACCGCATTGCCGATGATCACCACAGGTGCCAGACAGAACCGACTGACGACGGAAAAATAGCCAGCCGTCAGCGCCGAGAACCAGAAGTTAATCAGCATAATCGGTAAGTTGCTGCTGGCCATCGCCAGCACCTCAGCGCTGCCGACCTTGCTGATGTGATGAATGTTTTGCTTAAAAAATCTCCAGTTATTCAATGGATGCAGATGCCCAGACGTCACCGAGCGGATATCAAACGAATGCAAAATACAGCTCGATGTCAGTAGGATCATCGCGCACGCCCACGACCAGTAAAAGGTCTGTACCTGATGCGTGAGCAGTACCGAGAGCACCACCACTACCGAAACCGAAATACGCTGAAAAATCAGAAAATAAAAATTGGCCGTGCGCAGCGATAAGTTTTCTGAGATTAACGCCCACGCCGTAGAGAGCGTCAATAAATAGAGAAACAGGATATTCTGGTGAAACAACCACGCAGTCAGTACAGCGTAGGGCAACGCAATCAGCGTGCTTTGCAGCAGGCAAAACACCACATTTTGCGCGAGACTGTCGTCCTGCTGCTTAGGAATTAACAGCTGTGAGGCAAAGGTGCAAACCTGCGCCCCCACCACGGCAATA
The DNA here is from genome assembly GCF_005280825.1 of Citrobacter sp. wls829. Classification (NCBI taxonomy): domain Bacteria; kingdom Pseudomonadati; phylum Pseudomonadota; class Gammaproteobacteria; order Enterobacterales; family Enterobacteriaceae; genus Citrobacter; species Citrobacter sp. wls829. The sequence continues at coordinate 115,850 of NZ_SZWP01000058.1, read as the reverse complement.
CTGTAGTTAAGCGCATAAAGCCCAACTTCGGCCATGTCATACTTATGTGAGATCAACCAGATAGACAGCGCACCAATCAACTGCGAGATGATTGATGAGCCAGCTATCGTGGATGCGCTCTTCAGTAGACTCATACGCGGCCTGGTGTCGTCAACAGTTGGTCAGTGCTGAAGTTCAGTGAACGCAGCCCTTCTTGCGTTTCGAGGTTTTTTTCTTCCACCCCGTTCAACACCGCGCCAATTACCACGCCCTGATTATCCTCAATCTTATCCAGCGCGCTGGCGATCGTCTGTGCCGTCCCCACACCGGCTTTCACGATGAAAATAACCCCGTCGGCAGCGCGCTTAATCAGCTGAATATCCTGGCTCTGATTCACCGCCGCCACATCAATAATAATGCGCTGATAGCGCGACTTCAGCTCGCGCATCAAAGGCTCTACATTTTCCGACGACAGCATCAGTAAAGAGGAGATAGTGGACTTACCTCGCGGGATAAAATCAAGATTCTCATGTATCGTCATCCGCGCGTTCTCCAGCACGATTTCGCCCCGTAGCAGCTCCGCCATGCCCGCAGATGCCGGCGTGGCGAGTTCATTCGTCAGGCCATCGTTATTAAAGAAGTCTGCATCAATGAGTAGCGTTTTCTGATCGAAACTAAAGGAGCTTGCCAGCAAATTGGCCAGCAGGGAACGCCCTTCACCGTGCCCGGCAGACGCCACCGCAACCGTCTGTAATGGCCGGCTATCCAGCATTATCCGGGTACGAATACCGTGAATAATGTCGGCATTCAGCGGGTTCTTCAAAATCATATCCCGTACCTGCGCGCGCCCGGTTGTGCCGCTAAACCGGCGGATTTCACCCAGCGGGGTGACGTTAAGGCGTTGACTCATACGGCTCAGGGTGCGAATGGAATTGTCCATTGCTGCTTTGACGATGAAGTACATGATGCTAAACACCACCGCCATCAGGACCACCATCACCAACAGCAATGACTTATTCGGTTTTGCCGGTTTTAACGGCGGCACCGCTGGATCGTACAGCACGGCATCTGCATTGACACCGGACAACGACAGTTCCTGAGTGCGCTGATACAGCGATTTATACAGGTCCTCCATTTTGTCTAACGACAGTTTCTGGCTGTTATAGCCATCTCGTTTGGACGCCATTTGCTGGAAGATCTCTTTCTGCTGCGCCACCTGCTGCTGATAATTCTTTTCATCCGCCAGCGCGGCCAGATATTGCTGACGTAAGCCAACTTTCAGTTCGCCCAGCACCCGCCCGGTTTGACTTTGGATCGACTGAACGTCGGCTTCCGCTTTTAAAATCGTCGCGTGTTTCGGCCCATACAGTTTTCGCTGTTCCGACAGCGCGCGCTGCGCCTGAATCAACGCGATACGTAAGTCCTGAATCTGGGCGTGGTCAGAAACCGAGGGCAAAGAAATGATGCTCTCAAGGGTTCTCCCCCGGCCATTCACTTCGTTATAGACCGACTCCGCCGCAACCCGACGCTGGGTCGCATCGGCCAGACGATTAGTCACAATACTAAGCTGCTCGGTTTCAAAACCGTCAATACCGCGAAAGGTCAGCAGCCCGGCATTTTTCAGGTAGCCATCCATCGTCTCTTTTTGCTTCACGATCGCAGCCTGAAGCTCTGCCATCTTTTCCGCATTCAGCGCCTTCGCGTTCTCCACTTTCTGCCGTTTTTGCTCAACCGTATAGTTGATGAAAGCCTGCGCGACGCCGTTGGCTATCTCAGCCGATTGCTGTGCTGAGGGTGACTCATAGGAAATAGAGGCCAGATTGGTCGTGCGAATGCCGATGACCTTCAGATGTTGAGATAATGTCTTCAGCGCCTGATCGACTCTCTGTTGCTGATTATCCCCGCTATTAGCCCCCGCTGCGGCCAATTTATTGCCAGTAAAATCGGGATTTTCATCCAACTTCAGGTCGCGTACCGCCTGCTCGAGAATAATGCGTGACTGCATCAGCGCATATTGCGTTTCGTAATATCCGCTGCGCGTTGAATCAAAACCATCCACCTGTGGAAACGGCGAAACGTTATCGGCTTGTGCCTTAATCAGCACCGTCGCCGTCGAGACATACTTTGCTGACATCATGCTGATCAAGGGATACGCCACCACTCCGGCGATAATTCCGGTTAGCGCAATTTTCCAGGCGTTCTTTTTAAGTTCTTTGGCAAAGCGGGAGAGTTCGACTGCGTTTTCTCGCTTTTTGCCGTTTTCCACTATAGAGAGTTTCATCATTAGAAGAACCCCATGCCAATGATCACAACGTCACCTGGACGCACCGAGTGCGTTAAATCCACATTCTCCAGCAGCTGATGACTGCCCGCCTGGCGAATATTGATATCTTTACGGTCAGCGCGATCGGTAAATCCGCCCGCCTGAGCGATCGCTTTCTCCACGGTAAGCCCCGGCTCATACGCGAAAGCATTAGGGCTTTTCACTTCGCCTGATACGTAGTATTTACGAAATTCAGCGACGCTAACCGTCACCATGGGATTAACCATATATCCATTACGCAAGCGTTGCGTTAATTCCGCAGTCACCTGGTCCGGCGTTTTCTCTTTTAATGCGAGCGTGCCAATATAAGGGAAATTGATGGTTCCGCTTTTATCGACGATAAATTTCATGGTCATCTCGGGTTCGCCGTAAACCACAATATTGACCGTATCCCCCGCACCAAGACGGTAATCCTCTGCGCTTGCCGCAGGGTCGTCCGTTAATGGTGGCCTGGACGTTGCGCATCCGACCAACAGGATACTGAATAGAAAACACGCGCACAGTTCTATTATTTTCATTTTAGATCTGAACCTTAGCTGTAAGCATAATCATAGAATTATCATAACCTAGCGTTCTGATGACTTTATATTTGTCGTTGGGACCGATATAAAACGAGTCAGTATCCTTATTAGAATTCAATGTATCTACCTGATATTTAATCGCAAAATTCACCGACGGCGTGTAGTCATAGCTCATCGTTACGCTAAATACACCATTTTTATCATGGCGATCTTTGTTCTGTTTTTTATAATCTTCCATTGTGTATGCATAGTCGAGAAGGGTAGAAAAGCGATTACCCAACCAAAAATGCTGGTAAGAAATCCCATATTCAGTAACTAAAATATAGCCCCCAACTTCCGATGGGTCTTTAATACTTTGTGACGTCCGCGCGGTGAAAACTGACTGCTGTAACGGTTTCCACTCTCCTTTTACATCCCAGTTTAGACCATTAAAATCATGCGAGTTTGGATCGTTTTCAAATGTTTTGTACAACCATGAAATATTCATGTCGACATTCGTTTTACCCGTCAACTGCGATTTCAGGCCGTAAAGCAAATAGTATTCATTACTGTCTTTTTCTGAGTTGTTATCGTAATGACGCTGGTTAGTAATAAAGCTATAGCGAAAACGTGTTCTCGACGTGTACTGGTCAAATATCTCCGCAACCAGGCTATTCTCATGCCATTCCTGCTGCTGAATGTAGGTATAAAATTCTTTACTGGTATCCTGAACATCCGACGTATTACCGAACGTCAGCTTTTTATATAACAACGCCAGTTCCGCTTTACCGCGCCCATCCGGCGCGCCGTAGCTGTAGCGCAGTTCGCTGTTGATAAAATCGGTCGTCAGTGGAGATTTAATCCCATACTGGCGAAACTGACTCGGCAAAAAGCCCTCAGTAATATCGCGACCGCGATCTTCATGCCCAAGCGAATCTTCCAGATTTAGGGTTAAGCCATGCATTCGCCCGTAACGCCAGGCACCGTTAAAACGGAAAAAATGATCGTTGTAGTTATCCGCAGAATCGCTGGAGTAGTGGCGATAATCCCCCGAATACATCAGCAAATACGTATCCTGACCGCGCTCGCCGATCATACTCAGCACGGGCGCAGCACTCTGAAAGGCGGAACCTTTCGCATCGCGGTTATGTGGCTGATATGTCACGTTATCATCATAACCATAATCCACAGCAACCTTGCCCTGGAAGTCGATCCCCGCAAAGCCAATGTGTGATTTCGGTGTCAGATCAGCCCATGCGGACTGCGATATCACGATCCCGGTAATAACGAGTATTTTAGTATGCATTCTTACCGACAAATCCTTTGAAAATAGTTTTAATAATAATTTTTATATCCAACCATAATGACCAGTTTTGAATATATTCAATGTCATACTGGACACGTTTTTCCATCTTATAGAGCGCATCGATTTCCCCACGAAACCCGTTAATCTGCGCGAGACCGGTGATCCCTGGCTTCACTTTATGGCGGATCATGTAATTTTCGACCTGCTTACGGTACTGCTCGTTATGCGTAACTGCATGCGGTCTGGGACCGACAATCGACATACTTCCCTGCAACACATTAATAAATTGCGGCAGTTCATCGAGCGAGGTGCGACGTAAAAAACTACCGAATTTCGTCACCCGTGGATCGTTCTTCGTAGCCTGAATAACGGTGTCAGAATTCTCCATCACCCGCATTGAGCGAAACTTCCAGACCTTAATTTTTTGCCCACTCAGACCATAGCGGTCTTGTTTGAAAAATACCGGGCCGCGCGAGGTGAGTTTGATCCCAATGGCGATGACTAGCATCAGTGAGGAGATCATCACCATAATGAGACTCCCGAGTACCAGATCTTCAGTCCGCTTAATAAACGATCCTGCACCTTCAAACGGCGAGCTAAAAATGCCGATGGTTTGCAGGTTGTGGATCGAGCGCAGCTTGGACATATTGTTACTGTAGGTATAAAAGTCAGGCACAATATAGGTATCGACCGTGGTATCAGACATCATCGCCAAAAAATGACGAATGCGCTGTAACGCCACCATCGGTAGCGCAATATAGATCTCATCTATATTCCCATTTTTGGCTTCTTCAACTAAATTAATGACCGAGCCGCGAAAGGGGCTTTTTATTTTATCAACCACATCGCCACAACGATCTGGACTGCGCTCATCATAAAATGCCAGGTCTAACTTGATGTTGGCGTATTCCGTAGTCAACGCATTTTCCGCCGCCAGACCATTCTCGGTCAGGCCAATAACGGCAACGCGAATATGTTTCTTGGCTGAGTATTTAAAAAGAAAAAAACGAATAAAATAAAGGACAGGTAGTGGAATAAAATACCAAATGACAATAGCTGAACAAAAAGGCGGATCCAGTGCATTCAGATCCCCCAGCGACTGAGGATCCGCAATGGTCGTACGAACCCACTCATTACAGAAAATGGCCAGTAGCGTACACGCCAGCAGTCTCTTTTGATTGCGCAAGCTAATGGTTTTGATCTTCTGCTGGTACATTTTGGTGTATTCAGCAAACAACAAAAACAGAAGTGAGAAGATCACACTGAGGATTACAATCGTCGAAAACGGCAGCATGCCTAGCAGTTTTGCGCTAAAAATTAGAGTAAAATTGATGACAAGGAAATCGACCAGTTTTATATAAACTGGATATCCTTGACTGCTAATCTTTAGCGAATTTTTAAGCATATCTCAGCCTATTATCGATTGATTTTAATTATTTTTTTATCGCTTGATATGGCTAATTATATCACAAGCTCAAAAATCGCAATGTCGGAGTGTCAGCAAATGTAATTACTAGTATTACAAATTGTGACTACAGTCTCATGAAAAATTCATACCCACTTGATTTAATTGGATATTATTTTCATGACTATTTGATTTTTATTATTAGAAATATATGATTATCTACAACGGATATATTATTGACAGATAACCATTCGTCGACTAGCAAAATAGGTTATGCCTGATTATTTTTAGCTGCTTTAACCCGCGACGCATAAAAACCGCACCCGCACGCTTAACCCTCCCAGAGTTTCACTGCGCGACAGTTGTGGGTGCGTGCGGTGCAGGCGAGCAATATCATTGACCAGCGCCAGCCCAATCCCCGCCCCGGGAACATTGTCCACATTATCCAGGCGATGAAACGGTAACAGCGCCTGATGCACCCGATCGTCATCAATACCGGGGCCACTGTCTTCAACCACCAGCACCACGCTTTCTCCCTCACGCAGCAGCCGGGCGGTGACCATCCCCTGTGCAGGCGTGTATTTCAGCGCATTATCCAGCAGATTTCCGCACAGTTCGCCGAGCAAAACATCATCCCCTTCAATCCACACCGCCTCTTGTTCCCCTTCATAGCCGAGATCGATGGCTTTGCTGCGCGCCTGCGCCAGGCGGGTAAAACAGCTGGTTTGCACCACCTCAAACAGATTGACCGATGAAAAGTGTCTTTCTCCCTGCTCTTTGCGCTTCACGGCAGAAAGCTGTAACAATCGCTCCGTCAATTGAATGGTGCTGTCGAGCGTAGTGCTCATGGCCTGTAAACTCTCATACCACTGCTGCGGCTGCGGGCTAGCAAGGGCTACCGCAGCCTGCGTTTTTAGCACCGCCAGCGGGGTTTTTAACTGATGAGAAGCATCTGCGCTGAACCGCTCCTGGCGCGATATCAGTGCGCGTAGCCGGTCAATGTAGCGATTGAAGGCCACGATCAGCAAACGAGTTTCCGACCACGGCAGCAGCTCCGGCAGTGGCGTCAGCAGCCCCGGCTCGCGGCGTACCATCAATGATGACAGCTGGCGCATCGGGCGTAATACCCGTCGCAGCAGCCAACCGACCAGCACCAGCGTCAGCAGTACCAGCAGCCCCTGGGATACCCAGGATGAGAACAGCAGCTGTCGCGCCAGATAGCGTCGTGATTGCAGCGTTTCGGCGACATAAATCTCCGCCATACCGACAATCCCGCCTTCATTCACCGGCTGGAGCAGGCGTGCCACGCGAATAGCCTCCCCGCGATATTCAGTATGATAAAACCACGCCAGCGCCGGGTATAGCCGGGTGCGCGAGGTGGAAGGCGGCATCGCCGGCAAATCGTCATAGCCAGAAATGACCTTCCCCGTCGGATCCACCACCTTGTAGTACAGCCGATCGTTCATGTTCAGCTCAAAGCTGTCCAGTACCACCCACGGTACGTTGACTTCCAGGCGTTTATTGCGCACCACCAGCCGCTCGGATACCGTTCTCGCCGATGAGAGCAGCGTCCGGTCATACGCCTGGGTCGCTGCCTGCAGGGCACTGACATAGCTGTTAAACGCCGACAGCCCCCACAGCAGTAGCAGCGGTAAGCCAAGGAACATCAGCAGTTGCAGATACAGCGACTGCGGCTTAACCCACTTCATCACTGCGCTCCAGTACATAGCCCAGGCCGCGCAGGGTCGCGATACGCACGTCGCTGCCGTTCAGTTTTTTACGCAAACGGTGGATGTAAAGCTCAATACTTTCGGGGCTGACCTCATCGCTCAGGCTGAAGACCTGTTCAAACAACTGCTGGCGCGAGACCGGACGCAACCGTCGGTACATCAGCACCGTCAGCAGCGCCTGTTCGCGCGGCGTCAGCGCCAGCGGTTGTCCCTGCAGCAGAAAATAACCCTCATCATGAAACGCCAGCTCACCGAGTTGCTGTATACCCTGCACTTGCCCCGCGCTACGCCGCAGCAGCGCCCGCAGCCGGGCATCCAGCTCTTCAAGCTCAAACGGTTTTGCCAGGTAATCATCCGCACCGGCGTTAAGCCCCTTTACCCGATCCGCCACCGCACTACGTGCTGTCAGCAGCAAAACGGGAAGCGTTTGCCCGCGCTTACGCAGCCGCTGAACCACCTCAAGACCGTCCAGCCCAGGCATATTGATGTCCAGCACCGCCAGCGCATAGGTTTCACTGTGTAACAGGTGATCGGCCGCCAGACCATCAAACACGCAGTCAACGGCAAAACCGTTTTGCACCAGCGCTTTCTCCAGCCAGTGAGCGAGCTCACGGTTATCTTCCGCTAATAAGAGACGCATATCACATCCTGTAAAGTTTCTGCCGCATTGAAAGGGAATTGAAAGGTTAATGTTTTAACAATCACGCAACCGAACTGCTACACATCGGCTCACATAATCACAAAAATAATCTTCCGTACCCGAAATCCGGTCATCCGGCGTGAGGATAAATAATGAAAAAACAATTACTTCATACCCTTACTGCAAGCATGTTACTGATGAGTACCTCTGTTCTGGCGGAACAAGCGCCTTCACGCACCGAATGTATCGCCCCGGCAAAACCCGGCGGCGGTTTTGACCTCACCTGTAAGCTGATTCAGGTGAGCATGATGGAAACCGGCGCCATCGAAAAACCGATGCGCGTGACCTATATGCCTGGCGGCGTCGGGGCGGTCGCTTATAACGCCATCGTCGCCCAACGCCCTGCCGAAGCAGGCACCGTGGTGGCCTTCTCCGGCGGGTCGCTGCTGAACCTGTCGCAGGGTAAATTTGGCCGTTACGGCGTCGACGATGTGCGCTGGCTGGCAAGCGTCGGCACCGACTACGGCATGATTGCCGTGCGCAACGATGCCCCATGGAAAACGCTGAAAGACCTGCTGACGGCCATGGAGAAAGATCCCAACAGCGTAGTGATTGGCGCCGGTGCCTCTATTGGCAGTCAGGACTGGATGAAGTCGGCGTTGCTGGCGCAAAAAGCCAACGTCGATCCGCATAAGATGCGTTACGTGGCGTTCGAGGGCGGTGGTGAACCGGTCACAGCGCTGATGGGCAATCACGTGCAGGTGGTCTCCGGCGATCTCAGCGAGATGGTGCCCTACCTCAACGGCGACAAAATCCGCGTCCTGGCGGTGTTCTCCGACCAACGTTTACCGGGTCAGTTAGCCAATGTGCCCACCGCCAAAGAGCAGGGATATGACCTCGTGTGGCCGATTATCCGCGGCTTCTACGTCGGACCCAAAGTCAGCGACGCCGAGTATCAATGGTGGGTTGACGCCTTTGCCAAACTCCAGCAAACCGATGAATTTAAAAAGCAACGCGATCTTCGCGGTCTGTTTGAATTCAACATGAGTGGGCAACAACTCGACGCCTACGTGAAGAAGCAGGTCACCGATTATCGTGAGCAGGCAAAAGCCTTCGGTCTGGCTAAATAAGCGCAGGGGCAACAATGATGAGCGATCGTATTTTTGCGGGTATCTGGCTGTTGCTCTGTATAGCCGGGCTGTTCGTGGCCTGGCAAATAACCAGCGAATACAGCTATGAGCCGGTCGGCCCGCGTCCCTTTCCGCTGGGCATTATCGGCCTGATGTTGCTGTGCGCCGTGGCGTTACTCCTGCGCCACCCGGACACCATCAGCTGGCCTCGTCGCCACGTACTGCAAAAGCTGCTGACGATGGTGATTATTCTGTTTATGTACGCCTGGGGATTCGAGTGGCTGGGCTTTCCCATTGCCACCGCCATTCTCACCGTGGTGATTGGCCTGCTGTTCGGGGCCACCATCCCGGCGGCGGGTATTTCCGGGTCGGTTCTTGGCATTCTGCTGTGGTATGCCTTCGATCGGCTGCTTGACGTCACCTTACCTCTCGGCGCCTGGCTGAGTTAACGGAGAAACGATGGATACCTGGATATATCTTTCTCAGGGTTTTGCGGTGGCGATGACGCCGGAAAACCTGGTCATTGCGCTGATCGGCTGTTTTGTTGGCACCATTGTCGGGCTGTTGCCGGGGCTAGGCCCCATTAACGGCGTGGCGATCCTGTTGCCGCTGGCTTTTGCGTTGCACCTTCCCGCAGAGTCCGCGCTGATCCTGCTGGCGACCGTTTACATCGGCTGCGAATACGGCGGGCGAATCTCGTCGATTTTGCTGAACGTTCCCGGCGATGCCGCCGCTATTATGACCGCCCTCGACGGCTACCCGATGGCGCAGCAAGGACGCGGCGGCGTGGCTCTCTCTATCTCGGCGGTCAGCTCTTTCTTTGGCTCGCTGATCGCCATCGGCGGCATCATTCTGTTTGCTCCGGCACTGGCTCAATGGTCGCTGGCCTTCGGTCCGGCAGAATACTTTGCCTTAATGGTCTTCGCCATTGCCTGCCTCGGCAGCATGATGGCGCAAAACCCGCTGAAATCCTTTCTGGCAGCGCTGATCGGTCTTGGCCTTGCGACCGTCGGCGTAGACGCCAACACCGGGGTATATCGCTTCACCTTTGACAGTGTCCATCTCTCCGACGGCGTGCAGTTTATCGTGGTGGTGATTGGGCTGTTCTCTGTCTCAGAAATCCTGTTAATGCTGGAACATACCAGCAGCGGTCAGGCGCTGGTACGTAAAACCGGCCGCATGATGTTCAACGCCAAAGAAGGTGCGCAATGCGTGGGCGCGACGCTGCGCTCGTCGGTGATAGGCTTTTTTGTCGGCGTGTTGCCCGGCGCCGGGGCGACCATCGCCAGCGCCATAACCTACATGACCGAGAAAAAGCTCAGCGGTAACAGCGACAGCTTCGGTAAAGGGGATATTCGCGGCGTTGCCGCACCGGAGGCTGCAAATAACGCCTCGGCCTGCGGCTCGTTTATTCCAATGCTGACGCTCGGCGTACCTGGCTCCGGCACCACGGCGGTGATGATGGGTGCGCTGACGCTGTACAACATCACCCCGGGTCCGGCGATGTTTACCGAGCAACCGGACATCGTCTGGGGATTGATTGCGGCACTGCTGATTGCCAACGTGATGCTGCTGGTGATGAACATCCCGCTGATCGGTCTGTTTACCCGCATGTTGACCATCCCGCTGTGGTTTTTGGTGCCGGCCATCGCGGCGGTCTCCGCTGTCGGTGTGTACGCGGTACACAGTACGACGTTCGATCTGATACTGATGGTCGGGCTCGGCGTCTTCGGCTACATTTTGCGTAAAATGCACTTCCCGATGTCGCCATTGATTTTAGGCTTTGTACTGGGCGAAATGCTGGAGCAGAACCTGCGCCGCGCGCTGTCGATCAGCAACGGCAGTATGGATATTCTGTGGGCCAGCGGCGTGGCAAAAGTCCTGCTGGCGATGGCGGTGATGGTTATCGTGATCCCACCGGTGCTGCGCCTGATCCGCAAGCGCAACCGCAAACCGCAGGTGGATATCGGCTAATAATAGGCCGGATGGGGCGCTGACGCGTCTAGTCCGGCCTACAATAGCTACCTCCCGTAGGCCGGATTAGCGCAACGCCATCCGGCATTTTTATTTTCAGCGTAACCCCTGCGTGCCTTCCAGCATATGCTCGACAAACTGCGTCAGTTTCGGCAAGGGGCGTAAATCCTGACGCCACAGCAGATGAATCGGTCGCGGCTGTGGCGTAAAGCCCTCCAGCACTCGAACCAGTTTGCCGCTGGCAAGCTCGTCCGCCAGCAACACTTCCGGCTGCAACAGCAACCCCGCGCCCGCCACCGCCGCCATGCGCAGACCGTGACCATCGTTACAGCGCAGGATCGCATCGCGTTTCCATCTGACTTCACCTTCCATACCCGGCAACGTCCATTCGTTACGCGCCGTCCACACCGTGTGGGACAAGCACAGATGGTCTACCAGATCTGCAGGCGTCCGGGGCGTACCGTAACGCGCCAGATAGTCCGCTGACGCGCAGATCGCCATACGGTACGGGCACAGATATTTCGCCACCACATCCGTCTGGTGAATATCACCAATGCGGATCGCCAGATCGACCCCCTCGTTCACCAAATCCACCATCCGGTTAGTCAGATCCAGTTCAATACGCACCTCGGGCCAGCGTTGTAAAAAAGCCGCGGCCAGCGGCGAAACGACACAGGCGCCAAAAGACGTGGGCGCGCTGATGCGCAGCGTCCCCACCGGTGCCAACCGCAGTCGTTCCACCGAGCGTTCGGCTATCGACACCTGTTCCAGCACCCGCCGGGCTTCCTCAACATAGACGCGCCCGGCGTCGGTCAGACTTTGCCGACGGGTGTTGCGCTCCAGTAACCGTGTACCGAGCTGCGCTTCCAGCAGTGCGATATATTTCCCTACCATCACCGCCGACATTTCCAACCGCGTTGCCGCCCCGGTAAAGCTGCCGCTTTCCACCACGGCGATAAACGTTTCCATGCCGCGAAGCTTATCCATATTACAAACCTCTGGTTAGTAATCATCTAACTTTTAGCCAGTTTATCCGATTTCATTTTCATTAAAGAATAGCGGCTCACACAATTGCGGAGGTGGTTATGAAAATCGTCATTATTGGTGCCAGCGGTACCGTCGGCCGCGCAGTCGCAGCAGAACTGGGTCGCAAACATGAGATTGTTCGCGTGGGCCGCACGCAGGGTGATTACCAGGTCGATATCACCTCACAGCACAGCGTGCAGGCGCTGTTTGAAAAAATCGGTCGGGTAGATGCCATCGTTTCCGCCACCGGTAGCCTGTTCTTTGGCCCCCTGTCGACCATGACCGACGGCGAGTTTAATCAGGGGTTGCAGGATAAGTTGCTAGGCCAGGTGCGGCTGGCATTGACCGGGCAGCATTACCTCAACGAGGGCGGCTCGATTACGCTGATTAGCGGTATTATCGCCCATGAGCCGATTGCGCAAGGGGCAAGTGCTGCCACGGTCAACGCCGGACTGGAAGGGTTTGTACGCGCCGCAGCCTGCGAATTAGGGCGCGGCATACGCATTAACCTGATAAGCCCCACCGTGCTGAGTGAATCCGCTGCGGCGTATGACGGTTTCTTCCCTGGCTTTGAAAGCGTCCCCGCCGCCACGGTCGCTAACGCCTATCGGCGCAGCGTCGAAGGCATTCAAACCGGTCGTATTTACAAAGTCGGCTACTGATATTGCGGCTGTTGCGGCGCTCCGCCAGCGGCAGCCTGATTAACCCTCTGTTTTAAAAGATCCTTCTCCGTATTCCCTCCCGCTCCGCGTAATTACCCTCACCTTTTATAATGTTAAATATTTGTTGTTTTTGATCACAAATAATAAACAAACAAGTTCATTCTGTGCGCGTTTTCCAAAAATGTAGATATTTTTAGTTTATGGCTACGAAACGAGCAGCGCCATGTCTCCCTGACAATCTACTGAGAGGATCGATTCTGATGAACGCACTGACTGCCGTACAACCGAACGCTGAAGATCCAGCCCAGCACTACCGTGGCTTCACGCTGAAACCGTCAGCCCAGTCACCACGCCTGCTGGAGCTGACGTTTTCTGCCCAAACCGCTGAGCAATTTCTGCAGGCCGTGGCGCAATGGCCGGTGCAGGCGCTGGAATACAAATCCTTCCTGCGCTTCAAAGTGGCAAACATCCTCGACGACTTGTGCGGCAATCAGCTGCAACCGTTGCTGCTAAAAACGTTGCTGGATCGCGCCGAAGGTGCATTGCTGATCAACGCGGAAGGTGTCGATGACGTGGCGCAGGCAGAGGAGATGGTCAAACTGGCAACGGCAGTGGCGCATCTGATCGGCCGCTCCAACTTTGATGCGATGAGCGGTCAGTACTACGCGCGTTTCGTGGTGAAAAACGTCGATAACTCCGACAGCTACCTGCGCCAGCCACACCGCGTAATGGAGCTGCATAACGACGGCACCTACCTCGAAGAAATCACCGACTACGTGCTGATGATGAAAATCGACGAGCAGAACATGGCCGGCGGCAATTCGCTGCTGCTGCACCTCGACGACTGGGAACATCTGGAGAACTACTTCACCCATCCGCTGGCCCGCCGCCCAATGCGTTTTGCCGCGCCGCCAAGCAAAAACGTCAGCCAGGACGTGTTTCATCCGGTGTTTGACGTCGACCAGCAGGGTCGCCCGGTAATGCGCTACATCGACCAGTTCGTCCAGCCAAAAGATTATGAAGAGGGTGTCTGGCTAAGCGCGCTCTCCGATGCGCTGGAGACCAGCAAAAGCATCCTGTCCGTTCCGGTTTCGGTCGGTAAATTCCTGCTGATCAACAACCTGTTCTGGCTGCACGGTCGCGATCGCTTTACGTCGCATCCGGACCTGCGCCGCGAACTGATGCGCCAGCGTGGTTACTTTGCCTACGCTACAAACCACTACCAGACGCATCAGTAAGCGCGAAGGAATTAAGCGGATGTATGATTTTGTGATTATTGGCGGCGGCATTATCGGCATGTCGACCGCCATGCAGCTGATTGATGTCTACCCGGACGCCAGAATTGCGCTGCTGGAAAAAGAGTCCGGTCCGGCCTGTCATCAGACGGGCCACAACAGCGGAGTGATCCATGCCGGGGTCTATTACACCCCCGGCAGCCTGAAGGCGAAGTTTTGTCTGGCCGGTAATCTCGCCACCAAAGCCTTTTGCGATCAAAACGGCATCCGCTATGACGTCTGTGGAAAGATGCTGGTCGCCACCTCAACGCTTGAAATGGAGCGTATGCGCGCCCTGTGGGATCGCACCGCCGCCAACGGTCTTGAGCGCGAATGGCTCAATGCCGAAGAACTGCACGAGCGCGAGCCTAACATCACCGGGCTGGGCGGGATTTTTGTGCCATCAAGCGGGATCGTCAGCTACCGCGACGTCACCGCCGCGATGGCGAGAATTTTCCAGGCCAAAGGTGGCGAGATTGTTTACAACGCCGAAGTCAGCGGCCTGAAAGAACACGCTGCGGGCGTTATCGTACACACCCGCCAGGGCCAGGAGTATGAGGGTGCTACGCTGATTAGTTGCTCCGGGTTGATGGCTGACCGACTGGTGAAAATGCTCGGCGTTGAGCCGGGCTTTATCATCTGTCCGTTTCGCGGGGAATACTTCCGTCTGGCGCCGGAACATAACCACATCGTCAACCACCTGATCTACCCGATCCCCGATCCGTCAATGCCGTTTCTCGGCGTACATCTCACCCGCATGATTGACGGCAGCATCACGGTCGGCCCCAACGCGGTGCTGGCGTTTAAGCGTGAAGGTTATCGTAAACGTGATATTTCGTTGAGTGACACGCTGGAAATCCTCGGCTCTTCCGGCATCCGTAGGGTGCTGCAAAACAATTTACGTTCCGGCTTAAGCGAGATGAAAAACTCGCTGTGCAAAAGCGGCTACCTGCGCCGGGTACAAAAATACTGCCCGAGCCTGACGCTAAAAGACCTGCAGCCCTGGCCTGCGGGCGTGCGAGCACAAGCGGTATCGCCAGATGGCAAACTGATTGACGACTTCCTGTTTGTCACCACGCCGCGCTCGATCCACACCTGCAACGCGCCTTCGCCGGCGGCGACATCGGCTCTCCCCATCGGGGCGCATATCGTCAGCAAAGTTCATGCGCTACTGGAAAACCAGAGCAATCCCGGACGCACGCTGCGTGCGGCACGTAGCGTGGAGACATTACACGCCGCCTTTACCCGTTAACCCTTTTACGACAGGACGCTATTATGCAACTTAACGATCCCACCTTATTTCGCCAGCAGGCGCTGATTGACGGCCACTGGCGCGACGCCAACGGCGGCGAAACTATCGCGGTGACCAATCCCGCCAACGGTCAGCAATTGGGTAGCGTACCGAAAATGGGCGCGGATGAAACCCGTGAAGCCATTGAGGCAGCTAACCGTGCACTGCCTGCCTGGCGTGCGCTAACCGCCAAAGAGCGGGCGACGATTCTGCGCCGCTGGTTCAACCTGATGATTGAGCACCAGGACGATCTCGCCCGCCTGATGACACTCGAACAAGGTAAGCCGCTGGCGGAAGCCAAAGGCGAAATCACCTATGCCGCCTCCTTTATTGAATGGTTTGCCGAGGAAGGTAAACGCATTTATGGCGACACCATTCCCGGCCATCAGGCCGATAAACGCCTGATCGTCATTAAGCAGCCCATTGGTGTCACCGCCGCAATTACGCCGTGGAACTTCCCGTCGGCAATGATCACCCGCAAAGCTGGTCCGGCGCTGGCCGCAGGCTGCACCATGGTGCTTAAACCCGCCAGCCAGACGCCGTTCTCCGCGCTGGCGCTGGCAGAACTGGCTAACCGCGCCGGGATCCCGGCAGGCGTCTTCAGCGTGGTCACCGGTTCGGCGGGCGCGGTCGGCAATGAGCTCACCAGCAACCCGCTGGTGCGCAAGCTGTCGTTTACCGGCTCCACTGAAATTGGTCGTCAGCTCATGCAGCAGTGTGCCAAAGACATCAAAAAAGTGTCGCTGGAGCTGGGCGGCAACGCGCCGTTTATCGTTTTTGACGATGCCGATCTCGACAAAGCGGTCGAAGGCGCGCTGGCTTCGAAGTTCCGCAATGCCGGGCAGACCTGCGTCTGCGCCAACCGTCTGTATGTCCAGGATGGCGTGTATGAGCGCTTTGCCGAAAAACTTCAACAAGCCGTAAGCAAGCTGCACCTTGGCGACGGCCTGCAACCTGACGTCACCACCGGACCGCTGATCGATGAAAAGGCAGTCGCCAAAGTAGTGGAACACATCGCCGACGCACTGGATAAAGGCGCCCGGATTATCAGCGGCGGTAAGGCTCACGCGCTGGGCGGTAATTTCTTCCAGCCAACCATCCTGGTCGACGTGCCCAACCATGCCAAAGTTGCCAAAGAAGAGACGTTCGGCCCGCTGGCACCGCTGTTCCGCTTTAAAGACGAAGCTGACGTCATCGCGCAGGCCAACGATACCGAGTTCGGCCTTGCCGCCTATTTCTACGCCCGTGATTTGAGCCGCGTCTTCCGCGTCGGTGAAGCGCTGGAGTACGGCATTGTCGGCATTAACACCGGCATTATCTCCAACGAAGTCGCTCCCTTTGGTGGCATCAAAGCCTCCGGTCTTGGCCGTGAAGGATCGAAATACGGCATCGAAGACTATTTAGAAATCAAATACATGTGTATCGGACTTTAATAAAACAATACTGGAGAACACCTGATGAGCACCAATAAAGAACTCATGCAACGTCGTAGCAACGCAGTTCCACGTGGCGTAGGACAGATCCACCCGATTTTTGCCGAACGCGCAGAAAACTGCCGGGTCTGGGACGTTGAAGGGCGTGAATTCCTTGATTTTGCTGGCGGCATCGCGGTGCTGAACACCGGCCACCTGCACCCACAGATTGTCTCTGCGGTAGAAGCGCAGTTGAAAAAGCTGTCGCATACCTGCTTCCAGGTGCTGGCCTACGAGCCGTACCTCGAACTGTGTGAAATCATGAACCAAAAGGTGCCGGGCGATTTCGCCAAGAAAACCCTGCTAGTGACCACCGGCTCCGAAGCGGTGGAGAACGCGGTAAAAATTGCCCGCGCCGCCACCAAACGCAGCGGTACCATTGCCTTTAGCGGCGCTTACCATGGCCGAACCCACTACACCCTGTCGCTGACCGGAAAGGTAAACCCTTACTCTGCCGGTATGGGGCTGATGCCGGGCCACGTTTATCGCGCCCTGTATCCTTGTGCGCTGCATGACATCAGCGAAGACGATGCCATCGCCAGTATCCACCGCATCTTCAAAAACGATGCCGCACCGGAAGACATTGCCGCCATCGTCATTGAACCTATCCAGGGCGAAGGCGGTTTCTATGCCGCCTCCCCTGCCTTTATGCAGCGCCTGCGCGCCATTTGTGACGAGCATGGGATCATGCTGATTGCCGATGAAGTCCAGAGCGGCGCGGGCCGTACCGGCACACTGTTCGCGATGGAACAAATGGGCGTCGCGCCGGATATCACCACGTTCGCCAAATCAATTGCCGGCGGCTTCCCGCTGGCGGGCGTAACCGGACGCGCCGAGGTGATGGACGCGATCCCACCGGGCGGTCTGGGCGGCACCTATGCCGGGAACCCGATTGCCTGTGCCGCCGCGCTGGCGGTGCTGAACATCTTCGAGCAGGAAAATCTGCTGCAAAAAGCCAATGACCTCGGCAACACCCTGCGCAACGGCCTGCTGGCGATTGCCGAAACCCACCGTGAGATTGGTGACGTACGTGGCCTGGGGGCGATGATTGCGATTGAACTGTTTGAAGACGGCGATCGCCATAAGCCTAATGCGAAATTGACCGCCGAAATTGTCGCCCGCGCCCGTGATAAAGGGCTGATCCTGCTCTCCTGCGGACCGTACTACAACGTGCTGCGCATCCTCGTTCCACTGACCATTGAAGACGGGCAAATCCGCCAGGGGCTGGACATCATCGCCGAGTGTTTTGCCGAGGCGAAGCAAGGCTAAACCCCGTATCTGAGCGGGGATTGTAGGCCGGATAAAGCGCATGCGCCGCCTCCGGCAATATTGTGATGCCCGGTGGCGCTCCGCTTACCGGGCCTACGGGTAAGGTGCAGGAAGCGACGTCAATAACAATAACGAGGTTAAAAGATGGGGCAAGTGTCACAATCACATGATTTAGGGGGCGGGCTGAAATCACGCCACGTCACCATGTTGTCTATTGCCGGGGTTATCGGCGCCAGCCTGTTTGTCGGTTCAAGCGTAGCGATTGCAGAAGCCGGTCCCGCGGTGCTACTGGCCTATCTGTTCGCCGGGTTACTGGTGGTGATGATTATGCGCATGCTGGCCGAAATGGCCGTCGCCACGCCGGATACCGGATCGTTTTCTACCTATGCCGATAAGGCCATCGGCCCGTGGGCTGGGTATACCATTGGCTGGCTGTACTGGTGGTTCTGGGTGCTGGTTATTCCACTGGAAGCCAACATTGCCGCCATCATTCTGCATTCCTGGATCCCGGGCGTGCCCATCTGGTTATTTTCCCTGGTTATCACGCTGGCGTTAACCGGCAGTAATTTGCTAAGCGTCAAAAATTACGGCGAGTTTGAGTTCTGGCTGGCACTGTGCAAAGTGATTGCCATCCTGGCATTTATTGCCCTCGGGGCGGCGGCGATTAGTGGGTTTTATCCCTACGCCGAGGTCAGCGGAGTATCAAGGCTATGGGATCAGGGCGGTTTTATGCCCAACGGTTTTGGCGCAGTGCTGAGCGCGATGCTGATCACCATGTTCTCTTTTATGGGCGCAGAAATTGTCACCATTGCTGCCGCCGAGTCCGACACGCCGGATAAACACATCGTGCGCGCCACGAACTCAGTCATCTGGCGTATCTCCATTTTCTATCTGTGTTCCATTTTTGTGGTCGTCGCGCTGATCCCCTGGAATATGCCGGGGCTGAAAGAGGTGGGCTCTTACCGCTCGGTGCTGGAGTTACTGCATATCCCGCACGCTAAGCTGATCATGGACTGTGTCATTTTGCTGTCAGTCACCAGCTGTCTGAACTCAGCGCTGTATACCTCCTCCCGTATGCTGTATTCCCTGAGCCGTCGCGGTGATGCCCCGGCCTTTATGGGTAAACTCAACCGCAGCAAAACGCCTTATGTCGCCGTGCTACTCTCCACCGGGGCGGCGTTTCTCACCGTGATCGTGAATTATTACGCACCGGCAAAAGTGTTTAAATTTCTCATCGACAGCTCTGGTGCCATCGCGCTGCTGGTCTATCTGGTCATTGCTGTTTCCCAACTGCGGATGCGCAAAATCCTGCTGGCGGAAGGTGCAGATATCAAGATGAAAATGTGGCTCTATCCGTGGCTGACGTGGCTGGTGATCGGTTTTATTGGCTTTGTACTGGTGGCGATGCTGTTTCGTCCGGCACAACAGCTGGAAGTCATCTCAACCGGGCTGCTCGCCATCGCGATCATTTGCACCGTGCCGATTATGGCGCGCTGGAAAAAACTGCTATCGTGGCAAAAAGCACCGTTGCACAGTACGCGCTAAACCTGTTCCCGGCGCAGGCCGGGACACCTTTTCAGGAGTAAGACCATGACCGCCATTTCCCAACCGACGGCCATTGATGGATACCGCTGGCTCAAGAACGACATTATCCGCGGGGTGTTTCAGCCAGATGAAAAATTGCGAATGAGTCTGCTGACGTCACGCTATGAACTCGGCGTAGGACCGTTGCGCGAGGCGCTTTCGCAGCTGGTGGCGGAGCGACTGGTCACGGTGGTCAATCAGAAAGGGTATCGTGTGGCGTCAATGTCTGAGCAGGAGCTACTGGATATTTTTGACGCCCGCGCCAATATGGAAGCCATGCTGGTCAGTCTGGCTATCGAACGCGGCGACGACGCCTGGGAAGCGGAAATTCTGGCGCGCGCACATATGCTCAGCAAACTGGAAGCCGTTGATGCCAGCGAAGAGATGCTGGATGAATGGGATCAGCGCCATCAGGCGTTTCATACGGCGATTGTTGCCGGCTGTGGGTCGCAGTATCTGCTGCAAATGCGTGAACGGCTGTTCTCTCTGGCGGCGCGCTACCGGTTTATCTGGCTGCGTAAAACGGTGCTGTCGGTGGAAATGCTGGAAGATAAACACGATCAGCATCAGACGCTGACCGACGCAATTCTGGCGCGCGATGCCGTACGCGCCAGTGAATTAATGCGCCAGCACCTGCTGACGCCGATTCCGATTATTCAGCAGGCGATGTCCGGCAAACTGCTGGCAGAAAAAGTTTAATCGCGGGTCTGTACCCAGAAAGCGTGGATCAGACCAGGGATATAGCCCAGCAGCGTCAGCACAATATTGAGGATAAACGCCCAGCCAAAACCTTTGCCCAGCAGCACGCCAAGCGGAGGTAAAATGATCGTTAAAACTATTCTCCAGAACCCCATACACACTCCCTACAAGCAAAAAATTAATCATTGTTTAGAAAGAGATTTTATCTCTAAGAATAATCAGTGTAGCTAACTCCACCCGTCTCGCCCTGCTGTTTTACCCTCCTTTACGCTCTTGACGCTGGCGTAAGCTGTCTCTTTATTTTAGACTATGCTTAATTTAGCAATTACTTAAATAAATATGACTGAACTCGAACAACTCCAGGCCAGCGCTGAACAGGCCGCCAGCTTGCTAAAAGCAATGAGCAACCCGAAGCGGTTGCTCATTTTGTGCATGCTTTGCGGGTCGCCGGGGACCAGCGCGGGTGAGCTTGCGCGGATCACCGGACTCAGCCCCTCTGCCACCTCCCAGCATCTGGCGCGGATGCGCGAAGAAGGATTAATAGACCGCCAACGTGATGCCCAGCGCATTCTCTACTTCATCAAAAATGCGGCGGTGAATTCCCTCATCGCCACATTAAAAACACTATATTGCCCGTAAGGAGCCAACATGACCATTGGGACGATTTCCCCGCGCGAGGCGCAGACGCTGTTAGCGCAAGGAGCCAAACTGATTGATATTCGTGATGCCGATGAGTATCTGCGCGAACATATTCCGCAGGCGCATCTGGCACCGTTGTCCGCGCTCGACCAGGGGTTATTGCCGGATAACTTACGCGCTGATCGCATTATTTTTCACTGCCAGTCGGGTAAGCGCACACAAAATGCGGCCACAAAACTGAGTGCAATTGCTGCACCAGCCCAGTGCTGGCTGCTTGAGGGGGGAATCGACGGCTGGAAGGCAGCAGGTTTGCCGGTCGTAGAAGATAAATCACAGCCGTTACCGCTGATGCGCCAGGTGCAGATTGCCGCAGGCAGTCTTATCTTACTCGGCGTGGTTCTCGGTTACGCCGTTGGCAGCGCCTTCTTTCTGCTCAGCGGCTTTGTCGGCGCGGGGCTTATCCTGGCAGGCGTTACCGGCTTCTGCGGCATGGCGCGGCTGCTGGATAAAATGCCCTGGAATCGGCGTACTCATTAAGCGGTAATCAGTGAAACAGCGCTGTACCCGCCGATGGCCCTGATCTATGGTGGGTTTTGCCATCAAGAACGGAGGACAGTATGTTTAAACCCGGCGATCTGGTTCAACCGCGTATGGGCGGACCAAAATTGAAAGTTGTTGAAGTAAATGACGAGCAGATTGTGGCCGTGCAGGCCAGTAATGAAAGCGGTGAAAAATTCACCCTGAAAGCAGCAGATGTCACCCGATATAGCGAAGACGGCGATTTTGGCGTTTGCTGAAAATAAGCGGTGAGACACTCTCACCGCCTTGCTAATTAGATCAAAAAATCATCGAGTGATTTACCAGCAGCCAGTGCCTGCGCAATAGGTTTTGGCGTGCGGCCTTGTCCAGTCCAGGTTTTCACTTCACCATTGAGATCGGTAAAACGATATTTTGCCGGGCGCGGCTGACGTTTTTTAACTGCTCGCGACGTCACCGTCGTCATGCTTAGCAACTCTTCTGGCTCAAACCCATCTGCTTTCATCAGCGCCAGCAGCGTATTAATTTTTTCCTGCTGTTCTGCACGCTGGCGCTGTAACTGTTCTTCCTCGTCACGTCGTTCTTTGGTGACCACCCTGAATTTTTCCAGCATATCTTCCAGTACATCGACCGGAAATTCACGAGCCATTGCACGCAGCGAGCGGATATTATTTAAGTTTTTTAACATTGAACTCATATTAATAAAACCTCTTTAACGCATAAAGCAAAAATGGTATTACAGCAAAAATTATATTCGATTGATTATTCTATTTCCAGCCCCTGTCGATCTCGAGCTATTAATCAAAACGTTACCTTAATATTTATCACCTCATCGCAGGGGCATCCTGCAATGCAATTTTGTAATGACCCGATAATAAAAATAAATATGTCGGCGTAATATTCAAAAACATCTAGAAAAGTTCGTAAAAAAACCAGAAAAACAAATCAATATAACATAATGATTTGAAAGACATTTAATCAACATGACAACGAAAATGCCAAAACGAACAAAAAACAGACCATTGCAGAGCATTTTATCGACAAAAAGACAATAAATAAAAATTTTAAGCTAGTTGATAGTTATTATGCAGGCAGATATCCTATTGAAGCGCGAAAGCAGCAAAACAAATCACTAGCAACAAGGTATGCGATACCTTTTTACCTCTTCTTACAAGGAGCATTAACATGTTCTCTCCGCAGTCACGCTTGCGTCATGCTGTAGCAGACACGTTCGCGATGGTTGTTTACTGTTCTGTCGTGAACATGTTGATTGAAGTATTCCTTTCCGGAATGACCTTTGAGCAGTCGCTCTCTTCCCGACTGGTGGCGATTCCTGTCAACATTCTGATCGCCTGGCCTTACGGTATGTACCGCGATCTGTTTATGCGTGCGGCGCGTAAAGCCACACCGGCGGGATGGGCAAAAAATCTGGCGGATGTGCTGGCATACGTGACCTTCCAGTCACCGGTGTATGTGGTCATTCTGCTCACGGTTGGCGCAGACTGGCACCAGATCACGGCGGCCGTCAGTTCCAACATCGTGGTTTCAATGTTGATGGGTGCGGTGTACGGCTACTTCCTTGATTATTGCCGCCGTCTGTTTAAAGTCAGCAGCTATCATCAGGCGAAAGGACTGGCCCCGCCAGTCGCGTCTTTAGTTTGTACTCACGTCACCAAACAACCCATTTAAATAACGTTCCAGCGCAATACGCGAGCTGAAGCCGTGTGGAATACCATAATGTTCATGGGTTTCTCCGGCTAAATAAAGCGGGAATTGCTGATAGTGATCGCAGGTTTTAATATCCGTTGACGGATCCGCTAACGAAGAACTTCGTTCTTTTAACGTGGGGTGGATCACTAATGCTGTGCGTCCCATACGCGCTTCACGATTAACATACACATAGTTTTCGCCACGTCGATAACCGTACGCTTTCTGCGTCACTACATCCACGGTAAAGCCTACTTTCTCAAGTACGCGCGCCACCTCATCGGGTCTTAAATACATATATTTTTCCTCGTTATCTTTTACCGCGGGCTTACCTTACCTGATTCAGCATTAGCAACGCTTTCAGAAAAGTCCATAAACGCATGAAGAGAGTGAGGCGGCTATCTTAAGCATGGCGCTGGATCAGGTTATTGCCAGCCGAAGTTGACGGGCGGCCTGCCGGGCCATTTCCACCGACGGGATATTGGTAAACGACAGTAATATACCGCCCTCTCCCGTTGAAGTTATTCGCCATTGGCTTAACGCCTGAACCGCCAGGCCAGCCTGATTCGCTTTGCGCACCAACGCCGTATCTTCGCCGCTCACCGATATCACCAGTTGAATTCCGCCTTGCTGAGGTACAACGGTAAAGCCGTATTCCGTCAGCGCACTTTCCATCCACTGACGCCGCTGGGCATAGTGTTGGCGCATTTTTTTCAGGTGCCGCCAGAAATGGCCATCACGAATAAAATCCGCCAGCGTTTGCTGCCATAACAGCGGCACGTGACAAGCCGTCAGCGCCGCCTGGCGGCGAAAGCGCGCGACCTCCGTCACCGGCACCACCAACCAGGCTGTACGTAAAGCCGGAAATAATGATTTGCTGAAGGTACCGGCATAAATCACCCGCTGCGGCGCATCCAGGCTTTTTAGCGGCGGCAGCGGTTTTCCGTGGTAGCGAAACTCGCTGTCGTAGTCATCTTCAATGATCCATGCCCGCGCATGGGCGGCCCACTCCAGCAATTGGTGTCGACGGTCAAGCGAGAGAGCAACGCCCAACGGGCTTTGATGGGCTGGCGTGAGGAGGGCAAAACGCGCCTGCGGGTAGTCGCGGATCCCGGCGCTCACATCCAGACCCTCGCCATCGACCGGGACGGGCAGCAGTTCAACCTGTTCCTGCGTTATAACGGGGCGGATCAGCGGAAAACCGGGATCTTCTACCCATATCCCTGCGCCGGGATTTGCCAGCGCCCGCAGGATTAAGGTCATGGAGGCCGCATAGCCCGAAGTAATAAAAATCTGCTCTGGCAGGCACTCAATACTGCGGGATATGCGCAGATAATCAACGATCGCCTGGCGTAGCAACAGTTCGCCGCTGACATCACCCAAGGCGAGATCGAAACGTGTCTGCGTGCGTAAACGCCGCCCCATCACCCGCGCCCAGACTTCGCGGGGAAAGAGATCGAGCGCCGGTAATCCCATCTGAAAAAGTTGCGGTGTAGGGTTTTCTCCGGCAAAGACCGTTGGTGCGACGGGCGAAGTGTCCAGTCGCAGTTGCTGACTGACAAACGTTCCGGCCTGCCCGCGTCGTTCCAGCCAGCCTTGCGCCACCAGATCTGCGTAGGCGTTTTCCACCGTCGAGCGTGAAACGCCCAGTTCCTGGGACCAGGTGCGGCTGGACGGCAAGCGTGTGCCAGGCTTAAGTTCCCCTTTCTCAATAGCGGTTTTTAACTGACGGGCGATTTGCTGATAGCGTGGCATTTATGGTCTGCTTTTTTGATAACAATATGGCTCTCTTTAGCAGACCATTATAGTGCTACATTGCGGGTCATCCAAACGAGGAGAAATACCATGACGATGTTACGCCAGCCCTATTATGAACTTAGCCCTGAAATCTATAACGCTCTGGTTCAGGCCAGCAAAGCGCTGGAAAACTGCGCGTTGGAGCCTACACTGACGGAGTTGATTTACCTGCGGGTCTCGCAAATCAACGGCTGCGCGTTTTGTCTGGAAATGCACAGTAAAGCCCTGCGTAAGTCTGGCGTAGAGCAGACCAAACTGGATGCGCTGGCAGGATGGCGCGTCAGCCACCATTTCAGTGATCAGGAACGCGCAGCGCTGGCATGGGCCGAATCCGTTACCCACATCGCCTCGACGCACGCCGAAGACGACGTTTATATGCCGCTGCTGAACCATTTTAGCGCCAAAGAAATAAGCGATCTGACGTTCGCCATTAGCCTGATGAACTGCTTTAACCGTCTGGCAGTTGGCATGCGCATGTAATTCTGTGGTGCCGGATGGCGGCGGAAACACCTTATCCGGCAACCCGTAATGCTACATACCCCGCCCTCCGCCACACTCATCTCCCGGCCCCTCACCACTCTAAAATCCCATATCTTGTATGGTTGAATATTTTATAAACTACATCTAGTATTGATTACATCACGACACACACAACCCGACGCCATTATAGCGCCGCTTTTACACCCATAAATGGAAATACGAATCATGCGTATTATTATTTACACTCGCAATAACTGTATTCAGTGCCACGCCACGAAACGGGCGATGGAAGGTCGTGGGCTTGACGTCGAGATGATCAATGTCGATCTGGCCCCCGAGCTGGCAGAAACCCTGCGCGAGCAGGGGTTTCGCCAATTACCGGTGGTGGTAGCAGGGGAAACCCGCTGGTCAGGATTTCGCCCGGACATGATCAATCGTCTGCGTCCGCAGCCCCACGTGGCCAACACATGAGCACCCTCGTCTACTTCTCCAGCAGCTCTGAAAATACCCATCGCTTTATGCAGCGTCTGGGGCTGCCCGCCGTGCGAATTCCGCTTAACGAACGCGAGCGGATCCAGGTAGACGAACCTTACATTTTAGTCGTGCCGTCTTACGGCGGCGGTGGTACGGCAGGCGCGGTCCCGCGACAGGTGATCCGCTTTTTAAACGATCCCCACAATCGGGCGTTAATTCGCGGCGTCATCGCCGCCGGCAATCGCAATTTCGGCGACGCCTACGGCCGCGCGGGTGACGTAATTTCACAAAAATGCGCCGTGCCGTGGCTCTATCGCTTTGAGCTGATGGGGACGCCAGGTGACATCGACAACGTGCGAAAAGGAGTGAGCGAATTTTGGCAACAACAACCGCAGAACGCGTAGTTCAGCCCACGCTGGATTATCACGCACTTAACGCCATGCTGAATCTGTACGATAACGCCGGGCGTATTCAGTTTGAGAAAGACCATCAGGCGGTGGACGCGTTTATGACAAATCACGTGCAGCCCAACTCGGTGGTGTTTGCCAGCCAGGACGCGCGTCTGGATACGCTGGTAAGCGAAGGTTATTACGACGAAAGCGTTTTAACCCGTTACGATCGCGCTTTCGTGGTGAAGCTGTTTGCCCACGCTCACGCCAGCGGGTTTCGCTTCCAGACCTTTCTCGGCGCATGGAAGTATTACACCAGCTATACGCTGAAAACCTTTGACGGTAAACGCTACCTCGAGGATTTTGCCGATCGCGTGACGATGGTGGCGCTGACGCTGGCACAGGGTGATGAGACGCTTGCCCTGCGACTCACCGACGATATGCTCGCCGGGCGTTTTCAGCCCGCCACGCCAACCTTCCTTAATTGCGGCAAAGCCCAGCGCGGCGAGCTGGTCTCCTGCTTCCTGTTACGTATTGAAGACAATATGGAGTCCATTGGTCGGGCGGTAAATTCGGCGCTGCAGCTTTCCAAACGCGGTGGCGGCGTGGCGTTTCTGCTCTCCAGCCTGCGCGAAGCCGGAGCACCGATTAAGCGTATTGAAAACCAGTCTTCCGGGGTGATCCCGGTGATGAAAATGCTGGAAGATGCGTTTTCGTATGCCAACCAACTGGGCGCGCGACAGGGCGCGGGTGCGGTGTATTTGCACGCGCACCACCCGGATATTCTGCGCTTTCTCGATACCAAGCGCGAAAACGCCGATGAAAAAATTCGCATTAAAACGCTGTCACTTGGCGTGGTGATCCCGGATGTTACCTTCCGTCTGGCAAAAGAGAATGCGCAGATGGCGCTGTTCTCCCCCTATGACGTGGAGCGTATTTACGGGAAACCGTTTAGCGACATCGCCGTCAGCGAACGCTATGACGAGTTACTCGCCGACGCACGCGTGCGCAAGCGGTACATTAACGCCCGTGACTTCTTCCAGCGGTTGGCGGAAATCCAGTTTGAGTCCGGCTACCCCTACATCCTGTTTGAAGACACGGTGAACCGCGCCAACCCCATTGCCGGTCGCATCAACATGAGCAACCTGTGCGCGGAAATTTTGCAGGTCAACAGCGCCTCAACCTACGATGAAAACCTCGACTACGCGCAGATTGGACGCGATATCTCCTGCAATCTCGGCTCGCTGAACATTGCCCACACCATGGATTCGCCGGACTTTGGCCGCATCGTTGAAACAGCGGTTCGCGGCTTAACCGCCGTCTCCGACATGAGCCACATCCGCAGCGTTCCGTCGATTGAAGCCGGGAACAGCGCTTCGCACGCGATTGGGCTGGGGCAGATGAACCTGCATGGCTATCTGGCACGCGAAGGTATTGCCTATGGTTCACCGGAGGGGCTGGATTTCACCAATCTCTATTTCTACACCGTCACCTGGCATGCCCTGCATACCTCCATGTTGCTGGCCAAAGAGCGTGGCCAGACCTTTGCCGGATTCAACCAGTCGCGCTACGCCAGCGGCGAGTATTTTGATCGCTATTTAAGCGGCGACTGGCAGCCAAAAACCGAGAAAGTCCGCGCACTGTTTGCCACTCGCGGCGTGACGCTGCCGACGCGTGAAATGTGGTCACAGCTGCGTGAGGATGTGATGCGCTACGGTATTTATAACCAGAATTTACAGGCGGTGCCGCCAACCGGCTCCATCTCCTACATCAACCATGCCACCTCAAGTATTCATCCGATTGTGTCTAAGGTGGAGATTCGCAAAGAGGGTAAAACGGGGCGTGTGTATTACCCTGTCCCGTTTATGACCAACGAAAATCTGGCGCTGTATCAGGATGCCTACGAGATTGGCCCGCAAAAAATCATCGATACCTACGCCGAGGCAACCAAACACGTCGATCAGGGGCTGTCGCTGACGCTGTTTTTCCCGGACACCGCCACCACCCGCGATATCAACAAAGCGCAAATCTACGCGTGGAAAAAAGGCATCAAAACGCTGTACTACATCCGACTGCGCCAGCTGGCGCTGGAAGGTACTGAAATTGAAGGCTGCGTGTCATGCGCGCTGTAAGGAGAGCAGGATGAAGCTAAACCGCGTGAGCGCCATCAACTGGAACAAAATTGAGGATGATAAAGATCTGGAGGTGTGGAACAGGCTGACCAGTAATTTCTGGTTGCCAGAAAAAGTCCCGCTGTCGAATGATATTCCCGCCTGGCAAACGCTAAGCGTCGCCGAGCAGCAGCTCACCATTCGCGTCTTTACCGGGCTGACGCTGCTCGACACCATTCAGAATATTGCCGGCGCGCCCGCGCTGATGGCGGATGCATTAACCCCACATGAAGAAGCGGTGTTGTCAAATATCAGCTTTATGGAAGCGGTGCACGCTCGTTCCTACAGCTCTATTTTCTCCACCCTTTGCCAGACCAAAGATGTGGATGCAGCCTACGCCTGGAGTGAAGAAAATGCCGCGCTGCAACGCAAAGCGCAGATTATTTTGCAGCATTACGCCAGCGATAATCCACTGAAGAAGAAAATTGCCAGCGTATTTCTGGAATCGTTCCTGTTCTATTCCGGCTTCTGGCTGCCGATGTATTTCTCCAGCCGCGGTAAGCTGACCAATACCGCCGATCTCATCCGTCTGATTATTCGTGATGAAGCAGTTCACGGTTATTACATTGGTTATAAATATCAAAAGGGGCTGGAGCATATTTCACTGTCAGCTC
The DNA here is from genome assembly GCF_005280825.1 of Citrobacter sp. wls829. Lineage (NCBI taxonomy): Bacteria > Pseudomonadati > Pseudomonadota > Gammaproteobacteria > Enterobacterales > Enterobacteriaceae > Citrobacter > Citrobacter sp. wls829. The sequence goes on along the minus strand of NZ_SZWP01000058.1, from coordinate 86,778 downwards.
GTGAGGAACTGAAGAATTTTGCCCTCGATCTGCTGATGGATTTGTACGATAACGAAGTTCACTACACGGAAGTGTTGTATGCCGAAACCGCCTGGGCCGACGAGGTGAAAGCGTTCCTGTGTTACAACGCCAATAAAGCCTTGATGAACCTGGGTTATGAGGCCCTGTTCCCGGCGGAAATGGCGGATGTCAATCCGGCAATCCTCGCCGCGCTGTCGCCCAACGCCGATGAAAACCATGATTTTTTCTCCGGTTCAGGCTCGTCATACGTGATGGGGAAAGCCGTCGAAACTGAAGACGACGACTGGAATTTCTAGATCTCATTTTCGCGGAAAATACCCTACACTTTTCGCGTTAATATTTTAACGGGATCACATTTTTATCACACAAATATCATTGTGTGATCTACACTCAATATTAGCCGCATTATTCGCCTGAATTTCAACAATTCAGGCGACTTTTTACTGCCATTTACAAAAAATATCAAAGAAGTCTCATCCACGCTCAGCCCTTATATCACGGGAAATCTCGCCATCTGGCCTTTGGCAATATTCATGCCACAACCAAATTCAGGGTTGTCTCAGATTCTCAGTATGTTAGGGTAGAAAAAGATTACTATTTTCACCAGGTACTATATCGATATAAACAAATAACAGGAATAATTCTATTGCATGGCAATTAAATTAGAAGTTAAAAATCTCTATAAGATATTTGGCGAGCATCCCCAGAGAGCGTTCAAATATATTGAAAAAGGATTTTCAAAAGAGCAGATTCTGGAAAAAACAGGGCTATCGCTTGGCGTTAAAGACGCCAGTCTGGCCATTGAAGAAGGCGAGATATTTGTCATCATGGGATTATCCGGTTCGGGTAAATCCACAATGGTACGCCTTCTCAATCGCCTGATTGAACCCACCCGCGGGCAGGTACTGATTGACGGCGTGGATATCGCCAGGATATCCGATGCCGAGCTTCGCGAGGTGCGCAGAAAAAAGATTGCGATGGTATTCCAGTCCTTTGCCCTGATGCCGCACATGACGGTACTCGACAATACGGCCTTCGGTATGGAGTTAGCCGGTATTGCTGCGGATGAACGTCGTGAAAAAGCGCTGGATGCGCTCCGCCAGGTCGGGCTTGAGAATTACGCTCACGGATACCCGGATGAACTCTCCGGTGGTATGCGCCAGCGTGTCGGTCTCGCCCGCGCATTAGCCATTAACCCTGACATCTTATTAATGGATGAAGCCTTCTCTGCGCTCGATCCTTTAATTCGTACCGAGATGCAGGATGAGTTGGTAAAACTGCAGGCAAAGCATCAGCGAACCGTGGTCTTTATTTCCCACGATCTCGACGAAGCCATGCGCATTGGTGATCGCATCGCCATCATGCAAAATGGTGAAGTGGTGCAGGTCGGTACCCCGGATGAAATCCTGAATAATCCGGCCAATGATTATGTGCGCACCTTCTTCCGTGGCGTTGATATTAGCCAGGTATTCAGCGCGAAAGATATTTCCCGTCGTAGCCCTGAAGGCTTAATTCGTAAAACACCAGGGATTGGCCCACGTTCGGCACTGCAATTATTGCAGGATAAAGATCGTGAATTTGGTTACGTGATTGAACGCGGAAACAAGTTTGTTGGCGTGGTCTCCATCGACTCATTAAAAACCGCCTTACGTCAGGCGCAGGGTATTGAAGCCGCACTGATCGACGAACCGTTAGCCGTAGAGGCGAAAACGCCGCTGAGCGAGCTGCTTTCTCATGTCGGGCAAGCACCGTGCGCGGTACCGGTTGTCGATGAGGAACATCAGTATGTGGGCATTATTTCCAAACGCATGCTGCTACAGGCTTTAGATCGCGAGGGGGCAAACAATGACTGATCAAACAAATCCGTGGGACACGACACCAGCAGCCGATAGCGCTGCACAATCCGCTGATGCCTGGGGTACCGCGTCAAGCGCGCCTACCGACGGCGGCAGCGCAGACTGGCTGACCAGCGCGCCCGCGCCAGCACCTGAGCATTTCAATATTATGGATCCGTTCCATAAAACGCTGATCCCGCTCGATAGCTGGGTCACCGAAGGGATCGACTGGGTGGTGACCCACTTTCGTCCCGTCTTCCAGGGCATTCGTGTCCCGGTAGATTACATTCTCAACGGCTTCCAGCAACTGCTGCTGGGGATGCCTGCGCCGGTGGCGATTATTCTTTTCGCTTTAATCGCCTGGCAGATTTCTGGCATCGGGATGGGCGTTGCCACGCTGATTTCACTGGTCGCGATTGGCGCGATTGGCGCCTGGTCACAGGCGATGATCACCCTGGCGCTGGTGCTGACCGCGCTGCTGTTCTGTGTGCTAATCGGTTTACCGATGGGGATCTGGCTGGCGCGCAGTCCGCGTGCGGCAAAGATCGTTCGTCCCCTGCTCGATGCCATGCAAACCACGCCTGCGTTCGTCTATCTGGTGCCGATTGTGATGTTATTCGGCATTGGTAACGTGCCGGGCGTCGTAGTGACGATTATCTTCGCCCTGCCACCGATTGTGCGTCTGACCATTCTGGGTATTAACCAGGTGCCAGCCGACCTGATTGAAGCTTCACGCTCCTTTGGTGCCAGCCCGCGTCAGATGCTGTTTAAAGTCCAGCTGCCGCTGGCGATGCCCACCATTATGGCGGGGGTTAACCAGACGCTGATGCTGGCGCTTTCCATGGTCGTCATCGCCTCGATGATCGCCGTCGGTGGATTGGGTCAGATGGTACTGCGCGGTATCGGGCGTCTCGATATGGGGCTGGCTACCGTTGGCGGGGTTGGGATTGTGATCCTCGCCATCATTCTGGACCGCCTGACGCAGGCCGTCGGTCGCGACTCGCGCAGCCGGGGTAACCGTCGCTGGTACACCACCGGCCCTGTTGGGCTTATCACCCGCCCTTTCACTAAGTAATTCACCTGTTGCCCGGTGGTATTGCGCTTACCGGGCCTGCACGTCCCTCCAATAATTAAAGGAATAACGATGCGACATACCGTACTTTTTGCCACAGCGTTTGCCACCCTTGTCTCCACCAGCGCTTTCGCTGCCGACCTGCCGGGCAAAGGCATTACCGTGCAACCTATCCAGAGCACGATCTCTGAAGAATCGTTCCAGACACAGCTGGTCGCTCGTGCGCTGGAAAAACTGGGTTATACCGTCAACAAAGCCAGCGAAGTTGATTACAACGTCGGCTACACCTCTATTGCTTCTGGCGATGCCACCTTTACCGCCGTGAACTGGCAGCCACTGCATGACGACATGTACGCCGCCGCGGGCGGAGACAAAAAGTTCTATCGCGAAGGGGTATTCGTGACGGGGGCTGCACAGGGGTATCTGATCGACAAAAAAACCGCTGAGCAGTACAAAATCACCAATATCGCCCAGTTGAAAGATCCAAAGATTGCCAAAATCTTTGATACCAACGGCGACGGTAAAGCTGACATGATGGGCTGTTCACCAGGCTGGGGCTGCGAAGCGGTCATCAACCACCAGAATAAAGCCTTCGATCTGCAAAAAACGGTCGACGTCAGCCACGGCAACTACGCGGCGATGATGGCTGACACCATCACGCGCTTTAAAGAAGGCAAACCGATTCTCTACTACACCTGGACACCATACTGGGTGAGCGACGTGATGAAGCCGGGCAAAGACGTGGTCTGGCTGCAGGTGCCGTTCTCTTCCCTGCCGGGTGAGCAGAAAGACATTGACACCAAGCTGCCAAACGGCGCGAACTACGGCTTCCCGGTCAACACCATGCATATCGTTGCCAACAAGGCATGGGCAGAGAAAAACCCGGCCGCGGCGAAGCTGTTTGCCATCATCAAGCTGCCACTGGCGGACATCAACGCACAGAACGCGATGATGCATGAGGGCAAAGCTTCCGAAGCCGATGTGCAGGGTCACGTTGATGGTTGGATCAAAGCCCACCAGCAGCAGTTCGACGGCTGGGTAAAAGACGCGTTAGCAGCGCAGAAGTAAACGCATCTCAAATGCCGGATGGCGGCGCAATGCGCCTTATCCGGCACGCAGCTCTTCACTCGCCCGAAACCGCACAATCCATCACCTAACAAATCAGCAACATTTATCCACTTCCGTTATGATTGTTTCAGAAATCCATTATTCAGCTGAAAACAATGACAAATTCCTCTCAGGGACTTAGCCGATCGCTGATCCTGCTCATGTCCATCGCCACGGGTCTCGCCGTCGCCAGTAACTATTACGCCCAGCCGCTGCTCGATACCATCGCGCGCAACTTCTCATTATCTGCCAGTACCGCAGGCTTTATCGTCACCGCGGCACAGCTTGGCTACGCCGCGGGCCTACTGTTTCTGGTACCGCTTGGCGATATGTTTGAGCGGCGGGGGCTTATCGTGTCCATGACGTTACTCGCCGCTGGCGGCATGTTGATTACCGCCAGCAGCCAGTCGTTGGGCATGCTGCTCCTCGGCACGGCACTGACCGGGTTGTTTTCCGTCGTAGCACAAATATTGGTTCCGCTGGCGGCCACACTCGCCACGCCGGAGACACGCGGCAAAGTTGTCGGCACCATTATGAGCGGTCTGCTGTTGGGGATTTTACTGGCTCGTACCGTGGCCGGGCTGCTGGCGAATCTCGGCGGCTGGCGCACGGTATTTTGGGTCGCCTCGGTGCTGATGGCGCTAATGGCTATCGCGCAATGGCGCGGACTGCCGAAGATGAAATCAGAAACCCATCTCAACTATCCACAGTTGTTAGGCTCGGTCTTCAGCCTGTTTATCCACGATAAACTGCTGCGTACCCGGGCGATGCTGGGCTGCCTGACGTTTGCCAACTTTAGTATTCTCTGGACATCAATGGCATTTTTGCTGGCGGCACCGCCGTTTAACTATTCAGAAGGCATGATTGGCCTGTTTGGCCTGGCCGGTGCCGCCGGTGCGCTCGGCGCTCGTCCTGCAGGTGGATTTGCCGATCAGGGCAAATCCCATCTCACCACGACATTAGGTCTGTTGTTACTGCTGCTCTCCTGGCTGGCAATCTGGTTGGGTCATACGTCAGTACCGATGCTGATAATTGGCATTCTGGTACTGGATCTCACCGTTCAGGGCGTGCATATCACCAACCAGACGGTTATTTACCGCATTCACCCGGATGCGCGTAACCGACTGACCGCCGGCTATATGACCAGCTATTTTATTGGCGGGGCGGCAGGTTCACTGATTTCAGCCTCTGCCTGGCAGCATGCCGGCTGGGCTGGCGTTTGTCTGGCAGGGTCGACCGTTGCCGTACTCAACCTGCTGGTCTGGTGGCGAGGTTTTCACCGCCAGGAAGCCGTAAATTAAGCGTATCGCGCGTGTTTGCCGCTGATTGAGCTCCTCAGGGTGTTAAGGAGCTCATCAGTCTGCTAAGGTTATAACTCATTGAGCCAGGTTATTTAAATTTCGGTAATGAAGCCTATAATCCTATGGAAAGCCCTGTTCCCCAGTCAGACCCCAGCCCGGCAACCTTAACGGAAGGATTCAAAGACAGTCTGCCGATCGTCATCAGCTATATTCCGGTCGCCTTTGCATTTGGTCTCAATGCCACTCGTCTGGGCTTTACGCCCGTCGAAAGCGTCTTTTTCTCCTGCATTATCTATGCCGGTGCCAGCCAGTTCGTCATCACTACCATGCTTGCCGCGGGCAGTTCGCTATGGGTCGCCGCGCTCACCGTGATGGCCATGGACGTACGCCATGTGTTGTATGGCCCTTCCCTGCGCAGCCGCATCGCCCAACGACTCAGTAAACCTAAAAGCGCAGTGTGGGCCTTTGGCCTCACTGATGAAGTGTTTGCCGCCGCAACGGCGAAGCTGGTGCGGGACAATCGCCGCTGGAGTGAGAACTGGATGATGGGGATCGCACTATGTGCCTGGATTTCCTGGGTATTCGGTACGATTATTGGCGCATTCTCCGGCAGTGGCTTACTGAAGGATTTTCCGGCGGTCGAAGCGGCGCTGGGTTTTATGCTCCCGGCGCTGTTTATGAGCTTTCTGCTCGCGTCATTTCAGCGTAAACAGTCGCTGTGTGTGACCGCGGCACTCGGCGGAGCACTGGCGGGCGTGACGTTTTTTTCTATTCCTGCCGCCATACTCGCTGGCATTGTTTGTGGATGTCTGACGGCGCTTATCCAGTCATTCTGGCAGGGGGCGCCTGATGAGTTATGAGGTTCTGCTGCTTGGCCTGCTGGTTGGCGGCGTCAACTACTGCTTTCGTTATTTACCGCTGCGTCTGGGGGTGGGAAATGTTCGCCCGACAAAACGCGGCGCAACCGGCATTTTACTCGACACCATTGGCATAGCATCAATTTGCGCCCTACTGGTGGTGTCTACCGCACCTGAAGTTATGCACGACGCTCGTCGGTTTGTGCCAACGTTGGTGGGGTTTGTTGTACTGGGCGCAAGCTATTTTAAGACCCGCAGCATCATCATTCCGACATTGCTGAGTGCTCTGGGCTACGGATTAGCCTGGAAAATGTGGGTTGTTTTATAGGTAAAAATAATCATTTTAAATAAATAATACATTTACTTTATTTGTCACTGTCGTTACTATATCGGCTGAAATTAATGAGGTTATACCCAAATGGATAGTTCGTTTACGCCCATTGAACAAATGCTAAAATTTCGCGCCAGCCGCTACGAAGAATTCCCTTACCAGGAAGTTCTTCTGACTCGTCTTTGCATGCACATGCAGGGCAAGCTGCTGGAAAACCGCAATAAAATGCTGAAAGCTCAAGGGATTAACGAGACGTTGTTTATGGCGTTGATTACGCTGGAGTCTCAGGAAAACCACAGTATTCAGCCTTCTGAACTGAGTTGCGCACTGGGTTCGTCGCGGACTAACGCCACGCGTATCGCGGATGAGTTAGAAAAACGTGGCTGGATCGAGCGTCGCGAAAGCGATAACGATCGCCGCTGCCTGCATCTACAGTTGACCGAGAAAGGCCATGCATTCTTGCAAGAGGTATTACCGCCTCAGCATAACTGTCTGCATCAGCTCTGGTCATCTCTTAGCACCACAGAAAAAGATCAGCTTGAGCACATCACCCGCAAGCTTCTGACCCGTCTTGATCAGATGGAACAGGATGGCACGGTACTCGACGCGCTGCGTTAACGCGCCGACACGCTCAAAAATCCAGATTGATAAATGAAAAACCGACAGGCCAGCAGGTCACCCTGCTGGCCTTTCTGATAAACAGGTCGGCTCAGCCGATGTGAAAAAAAATAAGATCGTGGAGAACAACATGAGCGCAAATGCGGAGACTCAAACCCCGCAGCAACCGGTCAAGAAGAATGGCAAACGTAAAAGTATGCTGCTGCTTCTGACCTTGCTCTTTATTATCATTGCCGTGGCATATGGGATTTATTGGTTTTTAGTACTGCGTCATGTCGAAGAGACAGACGATGCGTACGTGGCAGGGAACCAGGTTCAAATCATGGCGCAGGTATCAGGCAGCGTGACGAAAGTCTGGGCTGATAACACTGACTATGTCAAACAAGGCGACGTGCTGGTGACCCTCGACCAGACGGACGCTAAGCAGGCGCTTGAAAAAGCCAAAACGGCGCTGGCCTCCAGCGTGCGCCAGACGCACCAGTTGATGATCAACAGCAAGCAGCTTCAGGCCAGCATTGAGGTGCAGAAAACCGCCCTGGCGCAGGCACAAAGCGACTTTAATCGCCGCGTCCCATTGGGAAATGCTAACCTGATCGGTCGCGAAGAACTGCAACATGCGCGTGATGCCGTTGCCAGCGCGCAGGCTCAGCTTGATGTCGCAATACAGCAATACAATGCCAACCAGGCGATGATCCTCGGCAGTAAGCTTGAAGACCAGCCTGCCGTGCAACAAGCGGCCACCGAAGTGCGTAATGCCTGGCTGGCGCTGGAACGTACCAAAATTGTTAGCCCGATGACCGGCTACGTGTCCCGTCGTGCCGTGCAGCCTGGCGCGCAGATTAGCCCAACCACACCGCTGATGGCCGTTGTCCCTGCCACCAACCTGTGGGTGGACGCCAACTTCAAAGAAACCCAGCTTGCGCATATGCGCATCGGCCAACCGGCAACGGTGATCAGTGATATTTACGGCGATGACGTGAAATACACCGGTAAGGTTGTCGGTCTCGATATGGGGACCGGTAGCGCCTTCTCGCTGCTGCCAGCACAGAACGCAACCGGTAACTGGATCAAAGTCGTCCAGCGTCTGCCCGTGCGTATTGAACTGGATGCCCAGCAGTTAGCGCAACATCCACTGCGTATTGGCCTGTCTACGCTGGTAACGGTCGATACCCAAAATCGTGACGGACAGATTCTGGCAAGCCAGGTGCGTACGACGCCGGTTGCAGAAAGTAATGCTCGAGAAATCAACCTTGCTCCGGTCAATAAAATGATCGAAGAGATCGTGCGGGCCAACGCGGGCTAATTCAAAGGTGCGTGTGATGCAACAGCAAAAACCGCTGGAAGGCGCGCAGCTCGTCATTATGACGATCGCGTTGTCACTGGCGACATTCATGCAGGTGCTGGACTCCACCATTGCTAACGTGGCGATCCCCACTATTGCCGGGAACCTTGGCTCTTCATTGAGCCAGGGGACCTGGGTGATCACCTCTTTCGGGGTGGCGAATGCTATCTCCATTCCGATCACCGGCTGGCTGGCCAAACGCTTTGGCGAAGTAAAGCTGTTCATGTGGTCCACCATCGGCTTTGTCATTGCGTCCTGGGCGTGTGGGATGTCCAACAGCCTGACCATGCTGATTTTCTTCCGCGTGATTCAGGGGATTGTCGCCGGTCCATTAATTCCGCTTTCACAAAGCCTGTTACTGAATAACTATCCGCCCGCCAAACGCTCTATCGCCCTCGCGCTGTGGTCGATGACGGTGATTGTCGCCCCTATTTGTGGCCCGATTCTCGGGGGCTATATCAGCGACAACTATCACTGGGGCTGGATATTCTTCATTAACGTGCCGATCGGGGCGGTGGTGGTGTTGATGACGCTACAAACCCTGCGCGGCCGGGAAACCCGTACCGAACAGCGACGCATTGACGCTATTGGTCTGGCGCTGCTGGTTGTTGGTATCGGCAGTTTGCAGATTATGCTCGATCGCGGTAAAGAGCTGGACTGGTTCGCCTCGCAGGAGATAATTATCCTGACGGTCGTCGCCGTGGTAGCCATCAGTTTCCTGATTGTCTGGGAGCTTACCGACGATAACCCGATTGTCGATCTCTCGCTGTTTAAGTCGCGAAACTTTACCATCGGCTGCCTGTGTATCAGCCTGGCCTATATGCTCTACTTCGGCGCTATCGTCCTGCTGCCGCAGTTGTTGCAGGAGGTCTACGGATATACAGCGACCTGGGCAGGCCTGGCCTCCGCACCGGTGGGGATAATCCCGGTGATCCTGTCGCCGATTATTGGTCGTTTCGCCCACAAGCTGGATATGCGTCGGCTGGTCACGTTTAGTTTTATTATGTATGCCGTCTGTTTCTACTGGCGCGCGTGGACGTTCGAACCCGGTATGGATTTTGGCGCATCGGCCTGGCCGCAATTTATTCAGGGGTTCGCCGTAGCCTGCTTCTTTATGCCACTGACCACCATCACGCTGTCTGGCTTACCGCCTGAGCGTCTGGCAGCGGCGTCAAGCTTGTCTAACTTTACGCGAACGCTGGCAGGCTCAATCGGCACATCGATTACCACAACGATGTGGACTAGCCGTGAGTCGCTACATCACGCGCAGTTGACGGAGTCAGTGAACCCCTACAACCCTAATGCACAGGCGATGTATAGCCAGTTGCAGGATCTTGGGATGACCCAGCAGCAGGCCTCCGGCTGGCTAGCGCAGCAAATTACCAACCAGGGGCTGATAATTTCCGCCAACGAAATCTTCTGGATGTCGGCGGGGATATTCATCCTACTGCTCAGCCTGGTGTGGTTCGCCAAACCGCCATTCGGCGCGGGCGGCGGCGGCGGTGGGGCGCACTAACTCGATGTTTAAAGGGATCTGCGGATCCCTTTTTATTGTGCCCAGGTATCGGGTTATCTCTAATTCCTGCGACAACAAGGCCCATCATTGATGTAATGGGCCTTGTGATTATCAGAAGTAATATTTGAATCTCAGACGTCCGCCGTAACGCGCATCTTCGCTGCTGTCGCCATTATGTGGATCGGCCTCGACCCATGAGGCATAAGCACCGAGATAGATATTAAAGTTTTTCATATCCATGACGTTGGGGAATAAATATGAGGCATGGATGGTGTGGATATCATAATTGCCTGGATCGGTGATCCAGCAGTCATCTTCACACACGGCATCAATATTGGTCGCGTTGAACGCTTCAATTTTGTTATGCGCATAGATGTAACCCAGTTCAAAGCGATGCCATAACGCATTCACCCCGGCAGTAAAGTCGGTTTCATCAGTCGCATCCATATACGCCGTATTGAGGTTAATGACAGCCCCCTCTTCTGGATCGGTTTTTTGTCCGTTCCAGGTCATGGTAAAACCATACCCCGTACGATCTGACTGATCGATCCACTTGCCGTTATCGTAATAACCATAGGCGTTATTCACGACATTACTTTCCATCGCCAGCGCCGTGGAGAAGCGGCCATTTTGCCAGGCGATAACCGGTCGAACATAGGCCACATTTTTATCGCTGGTTAAATCCATGCCGTGATACTGCTTCTCGGAGAACAACGTACTGCCATTTTCCAGCAGCGTATTCACTTCAAAATACCAGTTATCGATGGTTTTACTCAGCAGGAAGTTACCGCCACTGTCGCTACGTCCACGCCCCTCTTTCATCATATAGATGTAGCCGTAGCCGTCACTGTAGAGGTCATTCGCCGTATTCCCCGAATACTCAACAAAGGTATCCTGATTCAGCGGGAACATATCATAGGCTTCAAAGCGCCCGACCTTAATTTTCCAGTCGTTCTCACGCCCAAGGAAGAAGACCGCATCATCGAGATTCATTTTGCCGGTCAGATCAGCCAGCGGTTGGACCGAGAAACCGGCAAAGTTACCGTTGTTCAGCCGCTGGTAGCCATCAAATCCCAGTAGCAGACGTCCGTTGATATCCCAGCGCTCATTGGTTCCCGGCGCCCAGTCTTTGTTGGCGGAGGTGCGCATTGATGTCAGGCTACCGGAACGACTGGCAGCATCCATATTAAACTCCACATCACCGTAGAATTTAATATCGCTGAATCCGGATAACGTCAGTTTTGGTGGGTTAGCGCCTGCTGCGACGGGTTCGGCTGATTCAACTTTCACCGTAGGTGCTGCCGCTACCTGTTGTTGCTGTAGCGACTGAACCTGCGACTCGGCGTCAGTTGCCCGCTGTTCTGCGCGAATAACACGCTGCTCCAGTTCAGCAAGACGTTACTCAATGGTACTATTATTTGCAGCCCACAGGTTTTGAGATAAGCAAGCACCGATCATCAGCGCCAAATATTTCGCTTTCATTATTCATCCCTAAAGTTTGATGTATACCAGATGAGATGTCGTAAACATCTCATCCTCCTGCTATTACAATATTTTGGTTATTATCAGGAATGCGCAAACTTACCGCTTTTAAGGTCGGTGACAATGCCATTCATTCTTGCTTCTGTTAATCCATAGAATTTAATAGAGAATGCCGTCAGAATATAAAATATTGCAGGAATAATGGTGAATAATAACGTAACGCCCTGTACGGCAGACGCGGACTGCACAGCACTACCTGAGGCATAATCAAATGCTGCGAGTACCCAGCCCAAAATAGCACCACCAACGGCAACACCCAATTTGATGACAAAAATATTTGCTGCGACGTTCATTCCGGTAATTCGACGGTGCGTTTTCCATTCACCGTAATTATTCGCATCGGTAATCATCGACCATTGCAGAGCACCATTACCGCCCTGAATAATGGAAATAATAATATGAACCGCAAGCACAACTATCCAATACTGAACCGGCACAAAGAAGCACAGCACACCAAATACGGCTGTGAGTAAGTTAACCCAAAAAGAGAGTTTGATTTTACAGAACCGGGTACCAAAGGGTTTAGCAAGTATCGACCCCAGCATTGAGGCAAACATGCTACCCAGCATAAAGACGGTAATAATATCAGCACCTTTGTTCAGCACCGTGTTAACGTAGTAAACGACTGCCCCACCGCGCAGCACCACCGCAACCAGCATCATAAAGTTATAAACAGATAAAATACGCCACTGTTCATTCTTGAATAAAATTTTTACATCACGGGTAATATTGAGGTTTTCCTCTTTGATCGGCTGCACACGTTCTTTGGTGGTTAAAAAACAGATGATAAACATCAGACAACCAATGACGCCGAAGATAGCCATTGAAACCTGAATCCCCGTCGCTCTATCACCAGGATAGAGATAATCTGCCAGCGGTAAAATTAACGCCGTTCCCAGCGCACCGCCGATTGGCGTAATCGCAAAACGCCATGACTGCAAGGACAGGTTTTCACGCGGGTCGGACGTCAGCGCAGCACCCAGTGAGCAGTAAGGAATATTAATGGCTGTATACATCAGCGTCATAAAGATATATGCCGCCACCGCATAGACCACTTTTCCACTGTCGGAAAAATCAGGAATGGAATAAACCAGCACACAGCTGACGGCAAAGGGTACACAAATCGCCAGTAGCCATGGGCGAAAACGTCCCCAGCGCGTGGAGGTTGCATCGGCAATCGCCCCCATAATGGGATCGGTAATCGCATCCAGCAAGCGGACCAGTAAAAACATCGTTCCCATTACCGCAGGCGGTAAACCATAAATATCAGTATAAAAATACGCAAGAATTGCCACCGAAGAGTCAAAAACGATGTGGCTGGCCGCGTCACCCAGACTGTACCCCACCTTTTCCCTGATCGATATCTTGTCCCCTGTAGACATACAAACTCCTTTGCCAATACAAAAATGTAACCGGTTTCTGTCGTAGGGTATTTTTAAAACATCTTATCTGGCCTAATCCATTATGTTTTTCTGTTAACTGTTTATGTTTTTTTCTTTATGTGATCGCAGCGAGGTAGGTTTACTTATTGGCCCTTATTTTTGTTTCTTCGCTCACGTTTTATTCGTTGCGAACTTGTTAGTTATTAACACAAAATAATATTCACCAAACAAATGTAATATAAATATTTTATGGCTAAGGAAAAATGATAATAAAAAACCCCGGTTGCAGGCCGGGGTTTTCGAATAACAGGAAAACGTAATAAATCAGACTAAATATGCAGTTCCTGCAATTTTTCTTTCGGCAGCGCCAACTCTTCATTACTGTTAACGCGTACGTCATGTTCCAGAATATGACGGGCAATTTCCTGCGCTTCGCTCAGCGAATGCATTTGATACGTTCCACACTGGTAGACGTTCAGTTCCGGGATCTGATTTTGATCCTGCACTTTCAGCACGTCAGCCATCGCCGCTTTCCAGGCGTCAGCCACGCGCTGTTCGTCCGGCGTACCAATCAGGCTCATGTAGAAGCCAGTACGGCAGCCCATTGGAGAGATATCGATAATCTCAACGCCATTACCGTTAAGGTGGTTACGCATAAACCCGGCAAACAGGTGTTCCAACGTGTGGATCCCTTTTTCAGGCATCACTTCTTTGTTCGGAATGCAGAAACGCAGATCAAACACGGTGATGGCGTCGCCATGCGGGGTGTTCATCGTTTTTGCAACCCGGACTGCGGGAGCTTCCATCCGGGTGTGATCGACAGTAAAACTATCTAACAACGGCATTTAGCCACCTCCGATAAAATTTTTAAAAATAATCTGAACTCTTTGTTCCGGGGCGAGTCTGAGTATATGAAAGACGCGCATTTGTTATCATCATCCCTGGTTTCAGAGATGAAATTTTGGCCACTCCCGAGTGGCCTTTTTCTTTTGTATCAAGCGTGCGTTTCCAGCCACGCGGCAAACGGCTCAGTATCCGCCGCTTCAATCTCCTGCTGACGACGCTTTGAAGCCGCTGTTTCAGCAATAAACGCCTCTTCCTGCACGATCTCTAACGGCTCTTCACGCAGCAGATTGCGATAAGCCTCGCCCAACGCTTTGCCCGTGCCGCCAATGCCCGTATCAATCATTGACCGCAGGATCCGCGCGGAGAATGTCAGTTCAGGATTATCAAAGCAGGCAACCAGTTCGTCACAGACTTTTTGATACTCCTCTCCTCCATGGATGCTGTCCAGCGTTTGCGCCACGCGCTTCAGGTCACGGAACAGATCTTTACCCACTTTCGGCAGCGGGAACTGGGCGGTTTCACAGCCAATGCCTAGCGTCAGGCCCGGCTTACGTCCTTCCAGAATCACACGATTCCAGTTGGTACGCGTGCAGAGCAGTTCATCGCTGCTCATTTCCGGAGCGTCCGCCAGGACACACCACACCATAAACAGATCGAGGAAACGTACCTGCTGCTCATCTACGCCGATGGGTGAGAAGGGGTTAATATCCAGCGAACGCACTTCAATGTATTCAATGCCGCCGCGAAGCAGCGCATCTGACGGCGATTCACCGCTACGGGTTACCCGTTTCGGGCGAATAGGCGCATACAGTTCATTTTCAATCTGCAGTACGTTGCTGTTAATTTGCAGACGTTTACCGTCTTTCTCCAGACCGATCGCCGCGTACTCCTCGGAAGGGGTTTTAATCGCTCGTTTTAATCCTGCCACATACTCATGCAAATCGTTAAACGTAATACCGAGATTGCTTTGCGACTTATTGGTATAACCCAAATCGCTCAGGCGCAGCGATGTCGCGTACGGCAGGTAATACATACCACAGTCCGTTTTTTCAAACGGTAGAGTTGTCGGCTTTCCTTGCAGGAAAGAAGAACAAATCGCCGGAGATGCGCCAAACAAGTACGGGATCACCCAACCAAAACGATAATAGTTGCGGATCAGGCGGAAGTAGCCAGCAGACACTTTCTCTTTGGCATCTTCATCGTCCGTTACGCCACATTTCGCCTGCCAGAATGCCATCGGCAGCGAGAAATTATAGTGAACGCCGGAAATCGTTTGCATCAGCGCGCCGTAACGGTTTTTGAGACCTTCACGGTAGAGCGTTTTCAGACGACCAATATTCGAGGTACCGTACTGCGCCAGTTCAATATCCTGACCTTCAGCGATATAGCAAGGCATGCTCAGTGGCCACATACGCTCGTCGCCCAGATTTCTGGCGGTATAGCGATGCAGATCACGCATAAACGTGAGCATTTTCTGGATGTCGTCGCCCGGAGGAGTAATAAACTCCAGCAGCGCTTCGGCAAAATCCGTTGTTATCCATTTATGCGTCAGCGCTGAGCCTAACACATCCGGGTGGTCTGTCGTCGCCAATGAGCCATCAGCATTAACACGCAGCGTTTCGCGCTCCAGACCACGTTGAATCCCCTGTAACGCCTGAGGATTTTTTTCCAGCCAGGCCAGTGCCTGTGATACGTCCGGGATCAAATTGACCTCCCGCCTGTCAAAATCGTTTTAATTAGCATCATAGTATTGGTTACCCTACAGGCATTTCCACAACACAATTAGTGCCACCACATAATGCCCTGCGTCGTAACCGCTGCGACCACAACATAACGCAACGCTTTGCCAAGGCATAAAAAAAAGAGTACTGGCCCCCACGAGATGCGCATCCATCCCGCTAGCAGGCACAGCAAATCCCCCACAACCGGCATCCAGCTTAATAATAGTGTGACAGCGCCATAGCGCTGCAGCCACCCCATCGCTTTCTCTTGCCATCGTGACGTTTTACGTAACGGGAAGAAACGCCCAAGGATAACGTTAGTTAACCCTCCAAGGCTATTACCCATTGTTGCTGTTAAGACTAAGACCCAGGGATGACTCACCCCGGAAACCAGCAGAGCCACTAAAACAACTTCAGAATTTCCAGGTAACAGCGTGGCGCTGAGGAAACTGCTGGCAAACAGTGACAGGAGTGACAGTCCATCACTCACAATAACCGGACATCCACGGCATCCATACTGGCCGCACGTGCAGCCTGCAGGCCGAAGTCAGCGTCTTCAAATACCACGCATTGAGTCGGGACAACACCCATACGCTCGGCACACAGTAAAAACGTGTCAGGTGCGGGTTTATGGCGTTGTACGTGGTCAGCTGCGACGACGGCATCAAAATAGTGACGTAGCCCTAAATGCGCGAGCAGCGCCTCTGCAATGGCACTTTCGCTCCCGGTTCCGACCGACATAGGCCGACGACCATGCCAGGCTTTAACAACATCAATAAGCGGCAATGGCTGAACGCTATCCAACAGCATGCTTTTAACGCTGTCGGTTTTTTCACGCGCCAGCGCATGGGGATCGAGATCGGCATGATTCAGTTCAATGACTGACTGTGCAATACGCCACGTTGGGGAACCGTTGAGTGCGACCATGGCCTGCTCGTCAAAACGGAGCCCATGACGCCCTAACACCTCATGCCACGCTTTACGGTGCGTTGGCTCGGTATCGAGAATGGTGCCATCCATATCAAAAATCAAACCCGCATAACGTTCGTACATCGTCTTCTCACAAGCCGAATGACCAGACGTTACTTTATCGTAATTGATTGATTTTGTCGCTGACAGCGAATTGAGGATTGTTTTAGAAGTTTGATTCAGAAAAAGAGAGATGGTGCTGGGGATTATTTCGGAGAAGATGGTGCATCCGGGAGGATTACTCACTGGCGTTCACCCTACGGGCCGTTGCTGAAGCAACGTTATCCTTCCTGGTGCTTGCGACTGTCTCGCAGACCATGAAACAACGGTTTAGCTGTTATTTCGGAGAAGATGGTGCATCCGGGAGGATTCGAACCTCCGACCGCTCGGTTCGTAGCCGAGTACTCTATCCAGCTGAGCTACGGATGCATCAGGGAACTTATTTTACTGCGATATTGATATCGCTATCAAAGCAATATCAAGTAAGAGATGGTGCATCCGGGAGGATTCGAACCTCCGACCGCTCGGTTCGTAGCCGAGTACTCTATCCAGCTGAGCTACGGATGCATCAGGGAAACTTACTTTACTGCAGAGTTGATACCGCTGCTAAAGCAATATCGGATAATATGGTGCATCCGGGAGGATTCGAACCTCCGACCGCTCGGTTCGTAGCCGAGTACTCTATCCAGCTGAGCTACGGATGCAAATGGCGGTGAGGCGGGGATTCGAACCCCGGATGCAGCTTTTGACCGCATACTCCCTTAGCAGGGGAGCGCCTTCAGCCTCTCGGCCACCTCACCAACAACGCCTCTTGCGAGTGCTTCGAAGAACTTGTTTCTGCTCATCGTCGCTGCGTGGCGCACATATTACTTTCTGGTACTTATAAGTCAAACAATTTTTCCAGTGCTTTTATCGTTTGCACATTTCACGCGCAATTAGTCTGCAAAAACGGCAAAAAGAGTGTTTTATCAACAGATAAATTGGCGTTTTCTCGGGGGGGCGGGCAAACAGAAAAATTGAGGAAAAGGCAAAAAGTGCAGTGCAGCAGTGAAAACAGCGTGAAATCAGAAGAACAAGATGGGTGTCAGGAGGTAAAGCGAAAAGGAAAAGTAACAGAAGCAGGAAAAGAGAGGCGCTAAATCAGGTTGCGCCTCACCAGAAAGGTGAGACGCGAAAACCTTAGTAACTGGACTGCTGGGATTTTTCAGCCTGGATACGCTGGTAGATCTCTTCCCGATGGACAGAAACTTCTTTCGGGGCGTTTACGCCGATGCGTACCTGGTTGCCCTTCACCCCTAAAACTGTCACGGTGACCTCATCGCCAATCATGAGGGTTTCACCAACTCGACGAGTCAGAATCAGCATTCTTTGCTCCTTGAAAGATTAAAAGAGTCGGGTCTCTCTGTATCCCGGCATTATCCATCATATAACGCCAAAAAGTAAGCGATGACAAACACCTAAGTGTAAGCAGTCACGGCATCACATTCTGTTAAACCTAAGTTTAGCCGATATACACAACTTCAACCTGACTTTATCGTTGTCGATAGCGTTGATGCAAACGCTGCAGATTGACCTCCGCAGCGTTGGATTACGCTTATAATTATTACAGTTTTGCGCTGACCCAGCCTTTCACACTGGCTAACGCTGTAGGCAGAGCTGCGGCATCCGTACCACCGGCTTGCGCCATGTCCGGACGACCACCACCCTTACCGCCTACCTGCTGAGCGACCATACCAATCAGTTCCCCTGCTTTCACACGGTCAGTCACATCCTTAGACACGCCCGCAATCAGAGAAACCTTACCTTCAACTACCGTTGCCAGTACGATAACGGTAGACCCCAGCTGATTTTTCAGATCATCAACCATGGTACGCAGCATTTTAGGTTCAACGTCGGTCAGTTCGCTGACCAGCAGTTTCACGCCGTTGATATCAACCGCTTTACTGGAAAGATTTGCACTCTCCTGCGCGGCGGCCTGTTCCTTCAATTGCTGCAATTCTTTCTCGAGCTGACGCGTACGCTCCAGTACGGAACGCACTTTGTCACCGATATTCTGGCTATCACCTTTCAGCAGATGCGCTATCTCGCTTAAGCGGTCGCTCTCAGCACGCACGGTATTGATAGCACCTTCGCCGGTTACAGCTTCGATACGACGCACACCCGCTGCAGTACCGGACTCAGACACGATGCGGAACAGGCCGATATCACCGGTACGGCTAGCGTGAGTACCACCACACAGTTCGGTAGAGAAATCCCCCATGCTCAGTACGCGCACGTGGTCATCATATTTCTCACCAAACAGCGCCATTGCGCCTTTGGCTTTCGCCGCGTCGAGATCCATGATGTTAGTTTCAATCGGCAGGTTGCGACGAATTTGCGCATTCACCAGATCTTCAACAGCACGAATTTCAGCTGGTTTCATCGCTTCGGTATGAGAGAAGTCGAAACGCAGAATTTTATCGTTAACCAGTGAGCCTTTCTGTGCCACGTGCGTGCCCAGAACCTGGCGCAGCGCCGCATGCATCAGGTGCGTTGCGGAGTGGTTCAAACGAATACGCGCACGACGCGCTTCATCGACGTCAGCCTGCACGGCATCGCCCACTTTCAGAGAACCCGCAGACAGTTTGCCGATGTGACCAATTGCCTGGCCATATTTTTGCGTATCGCTAACCGCAAACGCAAAGCCCGCACCTTTCAGTTCGCCTTTATCGCCAACCTGACCACCTGATTCCGCATAGAACGGCGTCTGGTCAAGGACGACAACAGCTTCCTGGCCTGCGTTAATTGCGTCTACCGCTTTACCATCTACAAACAGCGCGGTAACTTTACCGTTCAGTTCCAGATGCTCGTAGCCTTTAAATTCAGAGGTACCCTCAACGCGAATCATCGCATTGTAGTCGGCACCAAAACCGCTGGCTTCACGCGCGCGACGACGCTGTTCTTCCATTGCGGCTTCAAAGCCCGCTTCGTCAACCTTGATGTTGCGCTCACGGCAAACGTCTGCCGTCAGGTCAACCGGGAAGCCGTAGGTATCGTACAGGCGGAAGGCGGTTTCGCCATCCAGCGTATCGCCGGACAGTTTTGCCAGTTCTTCATCCAGCAGAGCCAGACCACGCTCCAGCGTGCGGGCAAACTGCTCTTCTTCAGTTTTCAGAACCTGCTCAACCAGTGCCTGCTGACGCTTCAGTTCTTCACCCGCAGAACCCATCACCTCGACCAGCGGCCCCACCAGCTTGTAGAAGAAGGTGTCTTTCGCGCCCAGCATGTTGCCATGACGCACCGCGCGACGAATGATACGACGCAGCACATAGCCACGGTTTTCATTCGACGGCACAACACCATCGGCAATCAGGAACGCGCAGGAACGGATATGGTCGGCAATCACGCGCAGCGATTTGTTGCTCAGATCGGTAGCACCGGTGACTTTCGCCACGGATTCAATCAGCGCGCGGAACAGGTCAATATCGTAGTTGGAGTTAACGTGTTGCAGCACAGCTGCAATACGCTCCAGACCCATACCGGTATCTACGGACGGCTTCGGCAGCGGTTCCATAGTACCGTCAGCCTGACGGTTAAACTGCATGAAGACGATGTTCCAGATCTCAATGTAGCGATCGCCATCTTCTTCTGCGCTTCCCGGAGGGCCACCCCAAATGTGGTCGCCGTGATCGTAGAAAATTTCGGTGCACGGACCGCAAGGACCGGTGTCACCCATCTGCCAGAAGTTGTCGGAGGCATAGGCCGCACCTTTGTTATCACCAATACGGATGATACGTTCGCGCGGAATACCGACTTCTTTCTCCCAGATTTCAAAGGCTTCATCGTCAGTTTCGTAAACGGTTACCCACAGACGCTCTTTCGGCAGGGCAAACCAGTTTTCACCGGTCAGCAGTTCCCATGCATACTGGATGGCGTCGTGTTTGAAGTAATCGCCGAAGCTGAAGTTACCCAGCATTTCGAAGAAAGTATGGTGACGTGCAGTGTAGCCGACGTTTTCCAGATCATTGTGTTTACCGCCCGCACGTACGCAACGCTGCGAAGTGGTTGCGCGGGAATAATTACGCTTGTCGAGACCAAGGAAAACATCCTTGAACTGGTTCATCCCGGCGTTGGTAAACAACAAAGTAGGGTCATTGTTTGGAACCAGGGAGCTGCTGGCAACTACCTGATGTCCTTTACTGTGGAAAAAATCGAGAAACGCCTGACGGATCTCAGCAGTGCTCTTGCTCATAATTATCCTGAAGAAATCAAGCTAACGAAATGTCATCACCAGCACAGGCACGTAAACAGCGCCGCTGGCAATCGAAAAGTGGGAATAAGATAAGTTTTCTTCACGGGGAAGTAAAATCCCGTATGCGCTCAATCGTCAAAATTTCGCCATATTGTCTGAATATCTTCCATCAGATAGCCGCGATAGAGCAAAAAACGCTGGACCTTCACCTTTTCTGCAAAATCCACCGGCAAGGGCTCACCGTATTTTCTGATGGCTTGATCTCGCGCCAACTGCGCCCACTCAATCTCACATTCACGCATCGCGCGTTCGATGGCTTCGCGGGAAATACCTTTCTGTCCCAACTCCTGGCGCACACGTGCGGGGCCATAGCCTTTACGGCTACGACTGGCGATAAATTGCTGAACGAAACGGTCGTCATCCAGGTAGCGGCTTTCTATACACCAGGCAATAACCTTATCGTAATCCTCTGGCGTAGCATCAATTTCTTCCGGTCCATTTTTTCCCATAACCGGGGCTGCCAGTTTCCGTCGCAGTTCCTGCTCACTGTGATCGCGCATGGCAAGTATGCGCACAGCGCGGTCAAGCAGTCGAGAATACGCGGATCGGCGAGACGTTGAATCTGTCATAGTGCACCTTCAGAAATGGAAAAGGGCCGCATCATATGCAGCCCTTTTTATACGATAAAATCAGATTATCAGAAATCTTCGTTCGTTTCTTTTACGCCTTCACTGCTGTCATCAACGGAGAAGTCCGGTTTTGAATCTTGGTTATTGAGCAGTAACTCGCGAACTTTTTTCTCAATTTCTTTTGCGGTAGTCGGGTTTTCTTTCAGCCAGTTGGTTGCGTTCGCTTTACCCTGACCAATTTTTTCACCGTTGTAGCTGTACCATGCGCCGGCTTTTTCAATCAGCTTCTCTTTCACGCCCAGGTCAACCAGTTCACCGTAGAAGTTGATGCCTTCACCGTAAAGGATCTGGAATTCGGCCTGTTTAAACGGCGCAGCAATTTTGTTTTTCACGACCTTAACGCGGGTTTCACTACCGACTACGTTATCGCCCTCTTTCACCGCGCCAATACGACGGATGTCCAGACGAACAGAGGCGTAGAATTTCAGTGCGTTACCACCGGTCGTGGTTTCCGGGTTACCGAACATGACGCCAATCTTCATACGGATCTGGTTGATGAAAATCAGCAGCGTATTGGACTGTTTCAGGTTACCCGCCAGTTTACGCATCGCCTGGCTCATCATACGTGCCGCGAGGCCCATGTGAGAGTCACCGATCTCGCCTTCGATTTCCGCCTTCGGCGTCAGCGCGGCAACGGAGTCAACAACGATAACGTCTACGGCACCGGAACGCGCCAGTGCGTCACAGATTTCCAGCGCTTGTTCACCGGTATCTGGCTGAGAACACAGCAGGTTGTCGATATCAACACCAAGCTTACGGGCATAAACAGGGTCAAGCGCGTGTTCTGCATCGATGAACGCACAGGTTTTACCTTCGCGCTGTGCGGCAGCAATCACCTGCAGCGTCAGGGTTGTTTTACCGGAGGATTCTGGCCCGTAGATTTCGACGATACGCCCCATCGGCAAACCGCCTGCACCCAATGCGATATCCAGAGAAAGCGAACCGGTGGAGATGGTTTCCACGTCCATGGAACGGTCTTCACCCAGGCGCATGATGGAGCCTTTACCGAATTGCTTTTCGATCTGGCCCAGCGCTGCCGCCAACGCTTTCTGTTTGTTTTCGTCGATAGCCATTAATTACTCCTGTCATGCCACTCTCGGGTTGAACCAAGAATCGTGAAAGATGATGTTCTGTTGACGCAATTATACTGTATGCTCATACAGTATCAAGTATTTTGTAGAAATTGTTGCCACAGGGTCTGTAACGCATAGGCGGTCGCCTGTCTACGCACCGCATCGCGGTCGCCGCTGAAGCATTCCCGGCGCGTGATCCCCTCGCCGCTTACGCTGGCAAAGGCAAACCAGACGGTCCCAACCGGCTTGTCTTCGCTGCCACCATCCGGCCCGGCAACTCCGCTTATAGAAACGGCGAAATCAGCGCGGGCCGCTTTTAACGCGCCAATGGCCATTTCAACAACCACCGGTTCACTCACCGCGCCATGCTGTGCCAGCGTCGCTTCTCGCACACCAATCATCTGCGACTTGGCTTCGTTACTGTAGGTCACGAATCCGCGCTCAAACCAGGCGGAACTGCCGGCGATATCCGTAATGACTTTCGCTACCCAACCGCCGGTACAGGACTCTGCGGTGGTCATCGTCGCGCCGCGCGCTTTCAATGCCAGCCCAACCTGTTCACTTAACTGCATCAGTTCACTGTCGGTCATTTCAGCCTCTGTCAGTTAAAAAATATGCCGGACAAGATAGCACTTTCAAAACAAATGTGGGGATGAGGAGAGTAATTTACGAGGGGGATTCCGGAAATAGATCCGTCGCGTCAAGAAGATCTGCCGGATGGCGGTGCCAGGCATCCTATCCGGCCTACAAGAGGTTTCCTCCTGTAGACCGGTTGCGGGTAATTACTGTACGCGCGCCAGCGCTACAGCCTGACCTAATTGCCAGACGGCCATCGCGTAATGCGTGCTGTGGTTATAGCGGGTAATGGTGTAGAAGTTCGGCAGCCCGTACCAGTATTGGTAACCGGTGCCAATATCCAGACGCAGCAGGCTGGCCTGCTGATGGTTACCCAACGACTGCTGTGGCGTCAGACCTGCAGCCGCAAGCTGAGAAATGCTGTACTGGGTTTTAAACCCGTTTGCCAGCCCTGGCGCCTGGCCATTTGCCGGCACCGCCACCGTATCGCCTTTCACCCAACCGTGACCTTTAAAGTAGTTTGCCACACTGCCGATGGCATCCTCCGGATCCCACAGGTTGATGTGCCCATCGCCATTGAAATCAACCGCATATTCTTTGTAAGAGGACGGCATGAACTGCCCGTAGCCCATTGCACCGGCAAAGGAGCCTTTCAGGTCCAGCGGGTCATCGCTTTCATCTCGAGCCATCAGCAGGAAGGTTTCCAGCTCACCGGAGAAGTATTCCGCCCGACGCGGATAGTTAAACGACAGCGTCGCCAGCGCATCCAGAATTCGCGTTTTACCCATCACGCGGCCCCAGCGGGTTTCGACACCGATAATGCCAACAATAATTTCCGGTGGTACGCCGTAGACCTGCCATGCGCGCTTCAGCGCATCTTCATGCTGGTTCCAGAACGCCACGCCATTTTGTACGTTATCTGGCGTGATGAACTGCTTGCGATAGCGCAGCCATGCACCGTTAGGCCCGGCTGGCGGCTGCGTTGTCGGTGCCTGACGGTCCATCAAGCGCAGAACGTAGTCCAGACGTTTGGCCTGCGACAGGATCTCCTGCAACTGCTGACGGTCAAAGCCGTGCTTGCTCACCATTTTATCGATGAACTGTTGCGCATTCGGATTATTGGCGAAGTCGCCGCCCGACAGCATGACGTTGTGTTGCGGCTCAAGCAGGAAGCCGCCAGAAGGCGTACCCGTTGTCGTTTGAGTCTCTGAAGGTTTTGGTTTGCTACTACAGGCAGCAAGCAACACACAAAGGGGAAGTAATGCTACATAACGACGCTTGAACATGAGACATCCATTAAACAGATTCAGCCAGAGAGAAGTATGGTAAAGCATCCACCGCCACACAAGGAAGCGGTAGTCGCGCTCCTTCGCAGAATTTACCGCCCCTTTCACCGTTTACCACCCCATTTGCGATCCCTCACGCAATAACTTTCACAATAAAATATTTATCTTTCATTTTGCGATCAAAATAACACTTTAAAATCTTTCATTGTGATTAAAATAAGCCACGTTCTAGCAAATTCCCAACCCCCTACAGGAGAGAATAATGATCGACACCATCACCCTGGGCGCAGAGTGGTTCATCGGGCTGTTTCAGAAAGGCGGAGAAGTGTTCACCAGCATGGTCACCGGGATTCTTCCACTGTTAATTAGCCTGCTGGTCATCATGAACGCGCTCATTAACTTTATTGGCCAGCAGCGAATTGAACGTTTTGCTCAACGCTGTGCCGGAAACCCGCTGTCTCGCTATCTACTGCTGCCGTGCATCGGCACCTTTGTTTTTTGTAATCCGATGACGTTGAGTCTGGGCCGGTTTATGCCCGAGAAGTACAAACCCAGTTACTACGCGGCAGCCTCTTATAGCTGCCACTCAATGAACGGGCTGTTTCCACACATCAATCCCGGCGAACTGTTTGTCTATCTGGGGATCGCCAGCGGCCTGACCACGCTTGGCCTGCCGCTCGGTCCACTCGCGGTGAGCTATCTGCTGGTTGGCCTGGTGACAAACTTCTTCCGCGGCTGGGTGACCGACCTCACCACCTCCATCTTCGAAAAGAAAATGGGCATTCAACTTGAGCAGAAAGTCCATCTGGCGGGAGCGACATCATGAGGCGTATTCGTATTGAAAGAGGTACCGGTGGCTGGGGTGGCCCGCTTGAACTGGACGCAACCCCCGGTAAGAAAATTGTCTATATCACCGCAGGAACACGCCCGGCGATTGTCGACAAGCTGGCGCAATTAACCGGCTGGCAGGCTATTGATGGCTTTAAAGAGGGCGAGCCTGCAGAAGACGAAATCGGCGCAGCCATCATCGACTGCGGCGGCACGCTACGCTGCGGTATTTACCCGAAACGCCGGATTCCGACAATTAACATTCATTCCACCGGGAAGTCCGGCCCACTGGCGCAGTACATTACCGAAGATATTTATGTCTCCGGCGTCAAAGAAGACAACATTACCGCAGTCGGTGAAGCCGCCGCGACGCCACCACCGGCAGGCACCACGGCGGGTCGCGACTACGACACCAGTAAAAAGATCACTGAACAGAGCGATGGCCTGCTGGCGAAAGTCGGCATGGGCATGGGTTCCGCCGTGGCGGTATTGTTCCAGTCCGGGCGAGACACGATTGATACCGTACTGAAAACCATTCTGCCGTTTATGGCATTCGTCTCGGCGTTGATCGGCATAATCATGGCCTCCGGTCTGGGTGACTGGATCGCCCACGGCCTGGCGCCGCTGGCCAGCCATCCGCTGGGGCTCGTGACGCTGGCATTAATCTGTTCCTTCCCGCTGCTGTCGCCGTTCCTCGGCCCAGGCGCGGTGATCGCTCAGGTTATCGGCGTATTGATTGGTGTGCAGATTGGTCTGGGCAACATCCCTCCACATCTGGCGCTGCCTGCGCTATTCGCGATCAACGCCCAGGCCGCCTGTGACTTCATCCCTGTGGGATTATCACTGGCAGAAGCCCGTCAGGACACCGTGCGCGTCGGCGTGCCGTCCGTACTGGTAAGCCGCTTCCTGACTGGCGCGCCTACCGTTCTCATCGCCTGGTTTGTTTCCGGCTTTATTTATCAATAAGAGGCTCTCAAAGATGACCGTGATCTATCAAACCACCATCACCCGCATTGGCCAGAGCGCACCGGATGCACTCTGTGACCAGATGCTGATTACCTTTCGTGAAGGCGCGCCTGCGGATATCGAAGAGTTTTGTTTCATCCACTGCCACGGCGAGCTAAATGGCGTTCTGCAGGCGGGTATTCAGTTTGAGCTGGGCCAGCATCGCTACCCGGTCACCGCCGTGGGTAGTGTGGCAGAAATGAACTTGCGTGAACTGGGGCATATCACCCTGCGCTTCGACGGACAGAGTGAAGCGGAATTTCCTGGCACCGTACACGTTGCGGGGCCGGTACCGGACGCCATCGCGCCGGGCTGTATTTTGAAGTTTGTTGCTTAAGCGTAAAGGAGAGAAAAATGAATCAAGTTGCCGTTGTCATTGGTGGAGGCCAGACCCTGGGGGCATTCCTTTGCCGTGGGCTTGCGACAGAGGGATACCGCGTTGCGGTGGTCGATATTCAAAGCGATAAAGCCGCAAACGTGGCGCAGGAAATTAATGCCGAGTTTGGTGAGGGTACCGCTTACGGCTTTGGTGCCGACGCCACCAGCGAACAAAGCGTGCTGGCGCTATCACGCGGGGTAGATGAGATATTCGGTCGCGCCGACCTGCTGGTTTACAGTGCCGGTATCGCCAAAGCGGCGTTTATCAGCGACTTTGAGCTTGGAGATTTCGACCGCTCGCTGCAGGTGAATCTGGTCGGTTATTTCCTCTGTGCACGTGAATTCTCACGCCTGATGATCCGCGACGGCGTGCAGGGGCGCATTATCCAGATCAACTCAAAATCCGGCAAAGTGGGCAGCAAACACAACTCAGGTTACAGCGCAGCAAAATTCGGCGGCGTGGGATTAACCCAGTCACTGGCGTTGGATCTCGCGGAATACGGGATTACCGTGCATTCCTTGATGCTCGGTAATCTGTTGAAATCACCGATGTTCCAGTCGTTGTTACCACAGTATGCCACCAAGCTTGGCCTCAAACCGGATGAAGTGGAGCAGTACTATGTGGATAAGGTCCCACTCAAGCGCGGCTGCGATTATCAGGACGTGCTGAACATGTTGCTGTTTTACGCCAGCCCGAAAGCGTCTTACTGCACCGGACAATCGATTAACGTCACCGGCGGTCAGGTGATGTTCTAAGAGGTATGATTGCCCGGTGGCGCTACGCTTACCGGGCCTACGAATATTATGTAGGCCGGATAAGCGTAGCGCCACCCGGCATATAATCAAGGAGCAATAACATGGTTTCCGCACTGATTACCGTCGCCGCCATCGCCTGGTGCCTACAGCTAGCGCTGGGCGGCTGGCAAATATCCCGCTTTAATCGCGCGTTCGACAAGCTTTGTCAGCAGGGTCGGGTCGGCGTCGGGCGTTCCGGCGGACGTTTTAAACCGCGCGTTGTGGTTGCTATCGCTCTGGATGAGCAACAGCGGGTAACTGATACGTTATTTATGAAAGGTCTTACCGTATTCGCCAGACCAGGCAAAATTGCCCCGATAATGGGCAAACATCTTGATGAATTACAGCCTGATGTGATCTTTCCCCATGATCCTCTCTCCCAAAATGCACTATCATTGGCGCTTAAACTGAAACATGGATAATTTCGTTATGAATGCTATTAGCTTGCGAAATTATCATTTTGCAACCTACACCCTAAATAATTCGAGTTGCAGGACAAAACGCCTCGGCTGTTTTGAACAGCGCTTGCGCTGGCCCCGAAGGGGTGAGGCCGTAAGGCCGAATAAAGCCTGTGATCTTTCCCCATGATCCTCTCTCCCAAAATGCACTATCATTGGCGCTTAAACTGAAACATGGATAATTTCGTTATGAATGCTATTAGCTTGCGAAATTATCATTTTGCAACCTACACCCTAAATAATTCGAGTTGCAGGACAAAACGCCTCGGCTGTTTTGAACAGCGCTTGCGCTGGCCCCGAAGGGGTGAGGCCGTAAGGCCGAATAAAGCCTACGCACATGCAGCTTGAAGTATGACGGGTATATACATAAGTCAGGGTAATCACGCCTATGAAACCTCGTCAGCGTCAGGCTGCCATACTGGAGCACCTGCAAAAGCAGGGAAAATGCTCGGTTGAAGAACTGGCCCACTACTTTGACACAACCGGCACGACCATTCGCAAAGACCTGGTCACTCTGGAAAATGCCGGCACCGTCATTCGCACCTATGGCGGCGTAGTATTAAACAAAGACGAATCTGACCCGCCCATCGATCACAAAACGCTAATCAACACGCATAAAAAAGCGCAAATTGCCGAAGCCGCCGTGCGTTTTATTCACGACGGCGACTCAATCATTCTCGACGCAGGCAGCACCGTTTTGCAGATGGTGCCGATGCTCACCCGCTTTAGTAACATCACCGTGATGACCAACAGCCTGCACATTGTTAACGCCCTTTCGGAACTGGACAACGAGCAAACTATCCTGATGCCCGGCGGGACATTTCGCAAAAAATCGGCGTCATTTCACGGACAGCTGGCAGAAAATGCCTTCGAGCAGTTCAGTTTTGATAAACTCTTCATGGGGACCGACGGCATCGATCTGAATGCGGGTGTGACCACCTTTAATGAGGTCTATACCGTCAGCAAGGCGATGTGCAATGCCGCTCGCGAAGTGATTCTGATGGCGGACTCGTCGAAATTCGGGCGTAAAAGCCCCAATGTGGTATGCAGTCTGGAAAGCGTCGACAAGCTGATTACTGATGCGGGCATCGACCCTGTATTTCGTCAGGCGCTGGAAGCAAAAGGGATAGAAGTGATCATAACCGGAGAAACCAATGAGTGATGCACTACTGAACGCGGGCCGTCAGACGTTAATGCTGGAACTCCAGGAAGCCAGCCGACTGCCAGAACGCCTCGGCGATGACTTTGTTCGTGCCGCCAATACTATCATCCACTGCGAAGGCAAAGTGATTGTCTCCGGAATTGGTAAGTCTGGCCATATTGGCAAAAAAATCGCCGCGACCCTCGCCAGCACCGGCACCCCGGCATTCTTCGTGCATCCAGCGGAAGCACTGCACGGCGACTTAGGCATGATTGAAAGCCGCGATGTGATGCTCTTCATCTCCTACTCCGGCGGCGCGAAAGAGCTGGATCTCATCATTCCGCGTCTGGAAGACAAATCCGTCGCGCTGCTGGCGATGACCGGAAAACCCACCTCGCCATTAGGTCTGGCCGCCAAAGCCGTACTGGATATTTCGGTTGAACGTGAAGCCTGTCCGATGCGTCTGGCACCCACTTCCAGCACCGTCAACACCCTGATGATGGGCGATGCGCTGGCAATTGCCGTCATGCAAGCGCGCGGTTTTAACGAAGAGGATTTTGCGCGCTCTCATCCGGCCGGTGCGCTGGGCGCTCGTCTGTTAAACAAGGTGCACCACCTGATGCGCCGCGACGACGCCGTACCGCAGGTGACGCTTACTACCAGCGTTATGGACGCCATGCTGGAACTGAGCCGCACCGGTCTGGGTCTGGTGGCGGTCTGCGACGAGCAGTCTCTGGTGAAAGGTGTCTTTACCGACGGTGACCTGCGTCGCTGGCTGGTTGGTGGCGGCGCACTCAGCACGGAAGTACGCGAAGCGATGACCCCGAATGGCGTCACGCTGCAGGCACAAAGCCGCGCGATTGACGCCAAAGAGGTTCTGATGAAGCGCAAAATCACTGCCGCACCGGTGGTGGATGAAAACGGCAAACTCACCGGCGCAATTAACCTGCAGGATTTTTATCAGGCGGGCATTCTCTAATCCTTCAGTCCCAGACGCTTCGCCAGCCGATGCAGGTTGGCGACGTCGGTTTCCAGCGCCCGCGCGCTTGCCGCCCAGCTATGGTTATTCTGCGCCAGCGCCCGGCGGATCATCTCCCGCTGAAAAGACTCCGTGGCTTCGCGCAGATTGTGATTCAGCGGGATCTCCGCCATGACGTCGGCTTCAGCCTGCGGCGTATGCGCCTCTTCCTGTAAGGCAAAGTGCTGCGGCTCCAGCACCACTTCATCCCCTGCCCTTGTTGCCCTGGCCAGCACCACCGCACGATGAATAGCATGTTCCAGCTCACGCACGTTACCCGGCCAACCGTAGCTCAGCAGATGGCGACGCGCACCAGGGCTTAGCACCACACGGGAAAGTCCCAGCCGCAGCCGGCACTGTTCGCAAAAATAACCCGCCAGCAAAACCACATCTTCACCGCGCTCACGCAGCGGTGGCACCGAAAGGGGAAAGACGCTCAGACGGTGGAACAGGTCGGCGCGGAAATTCCCGGCCAGCACCTCTTCGCGTAAATCACGGTTGGTGGCTGCCAGCACGCGAACATCCACCCGCAGGCTGCGATCGTCACCCACTCGCTGAATATCACCGTACTGCAACACGCGCAGCAGCTTGGCCTGCAACGCCAGTGACAGTTCGCCAATCTCGTCCAGGAACAGCGTGCCGTTGTCCGCCATTTCAAACTTGCCGCTACGGTTGCTGATGGCCCCGGTAAAGGCACCTTTCACATGGCCAAACAGTTCGCTTTCCGCGACGCTTTCTGGCAACGCGGCACAGTTAAGATACACCAGCGGATTCACCGCACGCGGCGAGCCTTCATGAATTGCTTTCGCCACCAGCTCTTTCCCGGTTCCCGTTTCGCCGCTGATTAAGACGTTAAGATCGGAGCCTGCCACAATCTCAATCTCTTTTTTCAGCTGCATCATATTAGGCGACAGGCCAATCATCTGCGTTTCCGTCACCTGTTCGAAAGCGGTGGACGAACCCGGCAGCATATTCTGGCTTTCCAGCTGTTCAATCAGCAGCGCATTGCTCAGCGCCCCCGCCGCCAGTGCGGCAATCAACCTAAGCTCTTCATCGCTGAAGACATCGAACTGATCTGGCTCCATACCATCCAGCGTCAGCGCGCCAATCAAATTTTGTCCGGCAAACAGCGGCAGCCCAATGCAGGCATGGACCTTCAGGCTTTCCTGGCCGGGGATCAGCCCATCGTACGGATCGGGCAAATCGCTGTCGGCTGGAAAACGCACCACGTCCCCGGCGCGGGCAATCGCTTCCAGACGCGGATGCCCCTCCAGCGTAAAACGTCTGCCGAGAACATCCTGCGCCAGCCCGTCGATCGCCAGCGGAATAAACTGTCGTGATTCATAGCGCAGCAGCGCCGACGCATCACACTCCAGCACCTGACGCAGCGTCGTGATCAGGCGTTGAAAACGATCCTGATGCCCAATACCGCTTTGTAATTCAATGGCGATACCCGCCAGCACATCAACGGAAAAACTCATGGCTACCTCATTGTCATTTTGACAATGCATATTGTCATATTGACAACAAAAAGCATAGTCATTTTGACAGCCCATTTAGAGTAGTAAAACATTAAACTGTTATGAATCAATTAAATAAAAAGTTGGCACGCAACCTGCAATAAGCAAAACATCTTTTTTAGAAACACGCTAAATTAATTACTGAGGTTGCTATGTCTATTCTGGTTAAAAATAACATTCATTGGGTTGGCCAACGTGACTGGGAAGTTCGTGATTTCCACGGGACCGAATACAAAACGCTGCGCGGTAGCAGCTACAACAGCTATCTTATCCGTGAAGAAAAAAATGTCCTGATCGATACAGTAGACCACAAGTTTAGCCGTGAATTCGTGCAGAATCTGCGCAATGAAATTGACCTGGCAGATATTGACTACATCATCATTAACCATGCAGAAGAAGACCACGCCGGTGCGCTGACCGAGCTGATGTCCTGCATCCCGGACACGCCGATTTACTGCACCGCTAACGCTATTGACTCCATCACCGGCCACCACCATCACCCGGAATGGAACTTCAACGTGGTAAAAACCGGTGACTCACTGGATATCGGTAATGGCAAACAGCTGATCTTCGTTGAAACCCCGATGCTGCACTGGCCGGACAGCATGATGACTTACATGACCGGTGACGCCGTGCTGTTCAGTAACGATGCTTTTGGTCAGCACTACTGTGACGAACGTCTGTTCAACGACGAAGTAGATCAGACTGAACTGTTCGAACAGTGCCAGCGCTACTACGCCAACATCCTGACACCGTTCAGCCGCCTGGTTACGCCAAAAATCACTGAAATCCTCGGCTTCAATCTGCCGGTTGACATGATTGCCACCTCTCACGGTGTGGTATGGCGCGACAACCCAACGCAGATCGTTGAGATGTACCTGAAATGGGCGGCGGATTATCAGGAAGACCGCATCACCATTTTCTACGACACCATGTCCAATAACACCCGTATGATGGCCGACGCCATTGCCCAGGGCATCAACGAAGTTGACCCGAACGTGGCAGTGAAAATCTTTAACGTCGCCCGCAGCGATAAAAACGAAGTCCTGACGAACGTCTTCCGCTCTAAAGGCGTGCTGGTCGGCACCTCCACGATGAACAACGTGATGATGCCGAAGATCGCCGGTCTGGTCGAAGAGATGACCGGCCTGCGTTTTCGCAATAAACGCGCCAGCGCCTTCGGCTCACACGGCTGGAGCGGCGGTGCGGTAGACCGTCTGTCCACGCGTCTGCAGGATGCCGGTTTTGAAATGTCCCTGAGCCTGAAAGCCAAATGGCGCCCGGATCTGGATGCGCTGGAACTGTGCCGTCAGCACGGTCGTGAAATTGCACGTCAGTGGGCGCTCGCTCCACTGCCGGAAACCAGCGTCAAAGCCGCAACCAAAGAGGAAGAGTGCGCCTGTGCCGCCGCCGCGGCCGCTGACCTTGGACCTTGCATGCAGTGCAGCGTTTGCCAGTGGATCTACGATCCAGAGAAAGGCGAGCCGCTGCAGGATGTCGCACCGGGTACACCGTGGAGCGACGTGCCGGAAAACTTCCTGTGCCCGGAATGTTCATTAGGCAAAGACGTCTTCGACGTACTGGCTACGGAGGCAAAATGAGCCGCGGAATTGTCATTATTGGTTCGGGATTCGCCGCCCGCCAGTTAGTCAAAAATATCCGTAAGCAGGATGCGACTGTCCCGCTGACCCTGATTGCCGCTGACAGCATCGATGAGTACAACAAGCCCGATCTCAGCCATGTTATCAGCCAGGCACAGCGTGCCGACGACCTCACCCGCCAGTCGGCGGGGGAGTTTGCCGAACAGTTTAATTTGCGCCTGTTCCCGCACACCTGGGTGACCGACATCGATGCCGATGCTCACGTAGTGAAAAGCCAGGACAAGCAGTGGCAGTATGACAAGCTGGTGCTGGCTACGGGGGCATCAGCCTTTGTACCGCCGGTGACCGGACGTGAGTTAATGCTCACACTGAACAGCCAGCAGGAGTATCGCGCCTGTGAAACGCAACTGCGCGATGCGCAGCGAGTCCTGATTGTTGGCGGTGGTTTGATTGGCAGCGAGCTGGCGATGGATTTCTGCCGTGCCGGTAAAGCGGTGACGCTTATCGATAACGCTGCCAGCATTCTGGCCTCGTTAATGCCGCCAGAAGTCAGCAGCCGTTTACAGCATCGTCTGACCGATATGGGCGTACACCTGCTGCTGAAATCACAGTTGCAGAGTCTGGAGAAAACCAGCACCGGTATTCGCGCCACGCTCGATCGTAACCGCAGTGTAGACGTTGATGCGGTGATTGCCGCAACCGGTCTGCGTGCAGAAACCGCGCTGGCGCGTCGCGCCGGGTTAACCATCAATCGCGGCGTTTGCGTTGACAGCTATCTGCAAACCAGCCACCCGGATATTTACGCCCTCGGTGACTGCGCAGAAATTAATGGTCAGGTCCTGCCGTTCCTGCAGCCGATTCAGCTCAGCGCGATGTATCTGGCGAAAAACCTGCTCGGCGGCAATGCCCCGCTGAAACTGCCAGCCATGCTGGTAAAAATCAAAACGCCGGAGCTGCCATTACACCTGGCAGGGGAAACCCAGCGTCGCGATCTGAACTGGCATATTGCGGCTGAAGCAGAAGGTATGGTCGCCAGAGGAATGAACAGCGAAGGCCAACTGTGTGCCTTCGTGGTGAGCGAAGATCGTATGAAGGAGGCCTTCGCGCTGCTGAAAACACTGCCCGTGTAAACAATGTTGTGCCATTGCTTGTTTTATTAACCTCACGCACACGGATGTGCGTTGCCACTTGTCGGTATGCCCCGACTTGCTTTTCTTGCCCCGCCAGTCCCGGGGCTTTTTTTATTTCTACGGCAATGCCCGCGCCGCGGCAATCACGCCCTGCCCCAGCGACAATCCTCCATCCCCAGCCGGTAAACGCTGCGGGAACAGTAACGTAAAGTCATGCAGATAAAACGCCAGACGGGCTGACAGCAAACGGTTATGCATCACGCCCCCGCTAAATACCAGCGTCGTAATACCGCGTAACTGTGCCTGTTGGCGCATTAGCGTGGCAAACCCACGCGCCAGCGCATCGTGGAAAGCCCAGGCGCGTTCAGGGGGAGTCGCCTGCCAGTTCAGCCACTGCTGCCAGAAAACCGCCAAATCCAACTGGTTGTTGTTAAGCGGTATGGTGACCGGGTGTTCAACGCCTGCACATTGTGACGCTAACGCCTCCAGCGCACAGGCGGCCTCGCCTTCATAGCTCAGGGATTGTGGTGCGCACTGCAGTGCGGCGGCAACGGCATCAAACAAGCGCCCACACGATGATGCCAACGGCGCGTTGATCCCACGCTCGATGGCACGAGCCAGTACGCTCCAGTTTTGCTGCTGCACAAACGCCGTTTCCGGATAACGCTGCCAGTCAGGCACAAAGCGCAGACACTGCGCCAGCAGATTGCGCCACGGCTGTTTTGCCGCCAGATCGCCCCCCACCAGCGCCACCGCGGGCAAGCCACCCAGGTATTCGCATTCGCGATAATTCACCCGCAGGCACTCGCCGCCCCACAGCGCTCCGTTTTCGCCCATGCCGATACCGTCCAGCGTCAGGGCAATGACATCGCCACCGTTCAACGGCCAGCCGTGCTCAGCCAGGCAGGCCGCAGCATGCGCATGATGGTGCAGCACCGTTTCAATTGGCAACGTCATCTCACGGGCCCACTGGCTGGAAACGTAGCCAGGATGCGCGTCGCAGACGATACGCTGCGGGGTAAAATCATAAATGTTCTGGATCAGATGCAGCGCATCGCGCCACTGATGCTGAATGCCGTCATCGCTCAGATCGCCCAGATGCTGACTAATCACCGCCTGTTCCCCCCGGATCAGACAGAACGTATTTTTCAGATCAGCGCCTAAGCACAGCAACGGCGGCACGTCGCGAAAACCTGGCGGCAGCGCCACGGCATCTGGCACGTAGCCTCGGGAGCGACGCAACATCTCCCCGCTTTCTCGCACCACGGAGTCATCCATGCGCTGCACAATCTCGCGGTTATGCAGCAAAAAGCCGTCGGCAATGTCGTGCAAATCGTCCAGCGCCGCGGCCTGCCGCTAAGGTTGCCGGAGGTCATCACCAGCGGCCCCTTCATCTCCTGCAACAGCAAATGCTGTAACGGGTTGGCAGGCAGCATTACGCCGACCTCGGTAAGTCCTGGCGCAATCCCTTCGCACAGTGAAACCACATACTGTTTATTGACCAACACGATGGGGGCAGCGGGCGTAGTCAGCAAACGCCGTGCCGCTTCTGGCAGTCCGTCATCCCCCGGCAGCATTACCGCCAGCGGTTTAGCCGGGCGATGTTTACGCCGACGGAGTAGCGCCACAGCAGCGTCGTTGCGCGCATCACAGACCAGATGAAATCCACCAATGCCTTTAACCGCCACAATGCTACCGGCTTTCAACCGCGTAACCGCCGCCTGTAGCGCCGGTTCTTTTTCCGCTCGCTCGTCTGCGCTTATCCACGCCAGATGCGGGCCACACGCCGGGCAGGCGACAGGCTGGGCATGAAAACGACGATCATACGGATCGTGATATTCAGCATCGCATTGTGGGCACAACGGGAATGAAGCCATGACGGTAAACGGACGGTCATACGGCATTGCGCGAATAATGGTGAAGCGCGGGCCGCAGTGGGTACAGTTGATAAAAGGGTAACGATAACGGCGTTCACCGGGGGTATTCATTTCAGCAAGACATTCAGGGCAAGTTGCGGCGTCCGGTACGATCTGCGTATTCATCGTTCCGCCAGCACTTTGGCGGATGGAGAAATCTGCGGGTCTTTGTTGCCAGACAAACGGCGCACTCTCGACGCTATCAATCCGCGCCAGCGGCGGGCAGTGCTGATGCAGTTCGGCAATAAATTGCGCTGCGTCTTCGAGCAAACGCACCACCACCCCGTCGCCGTCGTTACAGACGTCGCCATGCAGCTGTAGCCGCTGCGCCAGTTGCCAGACAAAGGGTCGGAACCCAACGCCCTGTACCTTACCGCGAATGCGCAGCTCTACACCGGAGTGGTTGCTTAGTGTCATGTTGAATTCCCGCGATCGTGTATCCCTGAAATATCCCTTTGCCGGATGGCGGCTTCGCCTTATCCGGCCTACGTGTTATTGCCCTGTAGGCCTGATAAGCGTAGCGCCATCAGGCAGGTATTTTACGCGGATTTTGGACAATCAGAACAGCAAAGATGCGGTGGAGTCCAGTGCCGCACGACGGCGTTTTTCCGCGCTCAGCTGCTCCAGTTTATTGCGATCGACATAAATCAGCGCATGCGTCGGGCAGACTTCCATACAGGCAGGACCGGCTTCGCGATGGTGGCACAGGTCGCATTTGTTGGCTTCGGCTTTTTCAGCACGCACGTTCAGACCCGCGCCGCTGTTACGAATAACCGGACGGACAACCACTTCCATTGCGCCATAAGGACAAGCGACTACGCAGGTTTTACAGCCAATGCAGCGTTCCTGCATCACGTGGACAAAGCCTTTATCGCGGCTAATTGCACCGTTCGGGCAGACGTTGGCACACGGCGCATCTTCACACTGACGGCACAGCGTCGCGGTAGAGACGTTAACGCCTTTGATCACGTGAATGCGCGGTAAAAAGGTTTCAGGGGTCAGCGATGCGCAGTCCTGGTTATCCTGATGGGATACCACGCAGGCCACTTCACAGGTACGGCAACCAATGCATTTATTGGCGTCTGCAATGATGAAACGGTTCATCAAATTCTCCAGCAATGACAGATTATCTGCCGAAACATTCATAAATCGTGCCAGAATTTAATACACTGTTATTAAAGGATTTTTATTTTACTCCGCTGCAAAACTGCCTGTCATCGTCACTAGTGACGATGACAAATGACAGCATCAGCGTGAAAGTGTCGGGGCAAGAGAGGCGCGAGGGATAAGCTCGCCGGTAAAGTTTTTCGCTGGCGTAAAGGCTCCGCCGTCCAACATAAAGATCAGGCGTCCTATGGTTTCCTGGACCATCTCCGTGACCGGGATTTTGACGCTGGCAAGCGCCGGAATGGTGTACGGCGCAAGGGCTATATCATCGAAACCAATCACCGACACCTGCGCGGGAACATTAATGCCCTGCTCGTCCAACTGCTTCATCGCGCCAATCGCCATATCATCATTGCTGGCCACCAGCGCGGTGAAATTCACCTTGCGTAAAAGTAAGGTTTTAACGCCTTCAGCGCCACAGGCTGGCGTCCATTTACCCTTCACAATCAAATCATTATTCAACGGAATGCCGTGCTGCGCCAGCGCGTCTTTGTAACCGGAAAGTCGCTCCACGCCGGTGGGCGAATCCATTGAGCCGCTGATAAAAGCAATCTCGGTATGCCCGGCGCGAATCAACTGCGTGACGGCATTAAAGCTGGTCTGTTTTTGATCGCACCAGACGCAGTGGCTGGTGTTTTTACGCAGGCGTCGGTTAAGCACCATAATGGGCTGGGCGTGTGCATCGATAATCTCATCGATGTCATCCACACTGAGAAAACGCGGATAGATCATGACAGCATCACAGCGCAGGTCGAGCAGATATTGAATCGCCTGACGCTCTTCCTCGGCACTATGTTTACCGTCGGCAAGCAGAAGCTGGCGTCCTTTATCCTCCGCCATACGCGCAGTGTGAAATAGCAACTCGCTAAAATAAACGCCGTGATACAGGGTGTTGGTCACTACCAGACCCAGCGTCTGCGTGCTCTTC
This sequence comes from Citrobacter sp. wls829, assembly GCF_005280825.1. Taxonomy (NCBI): domain Bacteria; kingdom Pseudomonadati; phylum Pseudomonadota; class Gammaproteobacteria; order Enterobacterales; family Enterobacteriaceae; genus Citrobacter; species Citrobacter sp. wls829. The sequence goes on along the minus strand of NZ_SZWP01000058.1, from coordinate 48,578 downwards.
GCCGCCAGGCTGCGCGCCAGCAAATTGGGACGATAGCCACTCTCTTCAATAGCCTGGAACACGCGGTCTTTGGTCTCCTGGCTGACGTAGCCGTTCCCCGAAAGCACCCGGGAAACCGTAGCTTTCGACACGCCAGCACGCTTCGCCACTTCCAACATCGTGGTCATCTTACTCATCCCTTTTCACGCAATGTGACGCAGTGTACTGCACCGTTTCACCGCTGTCCTTGCTGCTCAATCGCAGAACGCGTTATCTGGTGATCGTAGTCACAAATACAAAAAATGATCAAAATATAATCTTGTATAAATAGTATAAATTAAACATGATTTTGTGGAACCGGTTTCCTATCAATGTTTCATCATCACCAACATGAGACGAAAATAAACGGTAAGACATTACCTACCCTACTGATAAAACAGGATTAAATCCGATGTCTAAAAATTATGCAGCGCTGGCGCGCTCGGTTGTGACGGCTCTGGGCGGCGTCGAGAACATCACCGCAGTAACCCACTGCATGACCCGTTTACGTTTCGTTATCAAAGATGATTCGCAGGTCGACAGCGCCACGTTAAAAACGCTTAATGGCGTACTCGGCGTAGTGCGTAGCGACAATCAGTGCCAGGTGATCATTGGTAATACCGTGTCCCAGGCGTATCGCGAGGTCGTCAGCCTGCTGCCGGGCGATATGCAGCCCAGCGACCCCGCAGGCAAACCCAAACTGACGCTCAAGCGTATTGGGGCAGGGATCCTTGATGCGCTGATCGGCACTATGTCACCGCTGATCCCGGCGATTATCGGTGGATCGATGCTGAAACTGCTGGCAATGATCCTCGAAATGACCGGCGTGCTGCAAAAAGGCTCCTCGACGCTGACGATCCTGACAGTGATTGGCGACGGCGCATTCTTCTTCCTGCCGCTGATGGTCGCCGCCTCTGCCGCCATTAAATTCAAAACCAACATGTCGCTGGCTATTGCTATTGCGGGCGTGCTGGTGCATCCGAGCTTTATTGATCTGATGGCTAAGGCCGCACAGGGCGAGCACGTTGAGTTCGCGCTGATCCCGGTCACAGCGGTGAAATACACCTACACGGTGATCCCGGCGCTGGTCATGACCTGGTGCCTGTCGTACATCGAACGGTGGGTGGATCGCATCACGCCAGCCGTAACCAAAAACTTCCTGAAACCAATGCTGATCGTGCTGATCGCCGCCCCGCTCGCCATCGTCTTAATTGGCCCAATTGGCATCTGGATCGGCAGCGCGATCTCCGCGTTGGTGTACACCATTCACGGTTATCTGGGCTGGCTGTCGGTGGCCATTATGGGCGCACTGTGGCCGCTTCTGGTAATGACCGGCATGCACCGCGTCTTTACCCCCACCATTATTCAAACCATTGCCGAAACCGGTAAAGAAGGCATGGTTATGCCGTCTGAAATTGGCGCCAACCTGTCGCTGGGTGGATCTTCTTTAGCGGTCGCCTGGAAAACCAAAAACCCGGAACTGCGTCAGACAGCGTTAGCCGCGGCGGCCTCCGCCATTATGGCAGGGATTTCCGAGCCGGCGCTGTACGGCGTGGCGGTACGCCTGAAACGTCCGCTGATTGCCAGTCTTATCAGCGGCTTTATCTGCGGTGCCGTAGCCGGGATGGCCGGACTGGCAAGCCACTCGATGGCTGCACCAGGTCTGTTCACCAGCGTACAGTTTTTTGACCCGGCCAATCCGATGACCATTGTCTGGGTATTTGGCGTCATGGCGCTGGCGGTAGTGCTGTCGTTTGTCTTAACGCTGCTGCTCGGCTTTGAGGATATTCCCGTCGAAGATGCGGCCGCGCAGGCCAGAAAAAATCAGGCTGCGCAGCCGGGAAATATCAATGGCGCCAGCATCTGACGGATACTAACTGAGGTTTATTATGTCTGTTTTTCCGCAAGGATTTTTATGGGGCGGCGCACTGGCCGCCAACCAGTCTGAAGGGGCGTATCGGGAAGGCGGCAAAGGGCTGACTACCGTGGATATGATCCCCCACGGCGCACATCGAATGCCGGTTAAACTGGGTCAGGAAAAGCGCGTTCAACTGCGGGATGACGAGTTTTATCCCAGCCATGAAGCGATTGATTTTTATCATCGCTATAAAGACGATATCGCCCTGATGGCAGAAATGGGGTTCACGGTGTTTCGTACCTCAATTGCCTGGAGTCGGCTCTATCCGAACGGGGATGAACTGACGCCAAATCAGGAAGGCATTGATTTTTATCGCTCGGTGTTTGCCGAGTGCAAAAAGTACGGTATTGAGCCGTTGGTGACGTTGTGCCACTTTGATGTACCGATGCACCTGGTCACCGAGTATGGCTCCTGGCGTAACCGCAAAATGGTGGAGTTTTTCACCCGCTACGCCCGTACCTGCTTCGAGGCCTTTGATGGTCTGGTGAAATACTGGCTGACGTTCAATGAAATCAACATCCTGCTGCACAGCCCTTTTTCCGGCGCGGGACTGGTGTTTGAAGCGGGTGAAAATCAGGATCAGGTGAAATACCAGGCCGCGCACCACGAACTGATTGCCAGCGCACTGGCAACCAAAATCGCCCATGAAATCAATCCGCACAACCAGGTCGGGTGCATGCTGGCGGGCGGAAACTTTTACCCCTACTCGTGCAAACCTGAAGATGTGTGGACCGCGCTGGAAAAGGACCGTGAAAACCTGTTCTTTATTGATGTACAGGCGCGTGGTGCTTATCCCGCCTACTCAGCCCGCGTGTTTCGTGACAAGGGCGTAGTGATTGAGAAAGCCCCGGAAGATGACGACATCCTGAAAAATACCGTCGATTTTGTCTCCTTCAGCTATTACGCCTCGCGCTGCGCCTCGGCAGAAATGAACACCGGCAACACCAGCGCCGCCAACGTGGTGAAGTCGCTGCGCAATCCGTACATTGCAGCCAGCGAATGGGGCTGGGGCATTGACCCACTGGGTCTGCGCATCACCATAAACATGATGTATGACCGCTACCAGAAACCGCTGTTTCTGGTGGAGAACGGACTGGGGGCAAAAGATGAAATCGATGCCAACGGTGAGATCAACGACGACTATCGCATCCGCTATTTACGCGACCATATTCGCGCCATGGCAGACGCCATTGAAGACGGCGTGCCGCTGATGGGTTACACCACCTGGGGCTGTATCGATCTGGTTTCCGCCTCCACCGGCGAGATGAGCAAACGCTACGGTTTTGTCTATGTCGACCGCGATGACGCAGGCAATGGCACGCTGACGCGTACTCGCAAGAAATCATTCTGGTGGTACAAAAAAGTGATCGCCAGCAACGGGGCTGAGCTGGACTGATCGTCGGGCCGGATGGCGCTTGCTATCCGGCCCACATGATCACCCGCCACAAACATCCTCCCTTCCTTCCCGTTTCATTTTTTACATTCATTTTTCTGGATCGTCATTCCATTCTGCGGTTTGCTGTCGCGCATTATTACTGGCATTTTATTCAGTAGTTTTTACTTTTCACCGTTCGTAACAAGGAAACGTTCATGTCTACTGATAATGTTCAAACACCAATGATTATCGCCAAACCCGTTCGTCGTTTAAAAGTGGGTTACGTCAGAAGACGCTACGAAGATCGCCGTACCGGATTCACCCTGCGTATCAGTCGACACGCCTCATTAACGCTGAATGGCGACTGGCTGGAACAGGCGGGTTTTCCGACCGGCACAGAGGTGAATGTTTCGGTGATGCAGGGGAAATTAATTATTGAGCAGGCAACTGAATAACGGCTGGATATGTAAAGGCGGAACAGGCCGGATGCCGAGCGTGGCTGACATCCGGCGCTGGGAATGCTTACTCTTCTGGCGCTTCTAACTCAGCAAATCCGCCATGGCCTTCCCAACCGGCTAATCGCTGATACACGGTCTCGACCGCCTCTTTGATTGGCTGTGTCATCGGGTAATAAAAGCCGACAATATCCGGTTGAATGCCGAGGAAAATCACCTCGCCAACATCCTCTTTGAGCTGATCAACCAAATAGTTCAACGGCATATTATGGGTGGTCATCATGAACATCTCGGCAATATCATCGGGATCGATAATGCGGATCTCGCCGGGATTGAGTCCCATGTCAGTGGCATCAACAATCAGCAGACGTTCCGGGCGCAGTTCGCGGATCGCGACGATGTCATTTTCTGGCGCACTTCCGCCGTCGATGACCACCCAGTTACCTTTAGGCTCAGCGGCACACATTTCTGCCAGCAGCGGACCCGCACCGTCGTCACCCATCATGCTGTTGCCGACACACAATAAAACGTCAGTCACGGTGTCTCCTCACCATCAGATAGATGGCGCTTTCCTGGTGAATGTCATGCAGCATGCTGAGCACCAGCTTGCTCCATTCCTGCTGCTGCGGCGTTTGCGCGGCGAGCGCGTCATCAAACGCGCGCGCCAGCATCTGCACATGGTTAAAATCGATGACGATTTCACCGTACTTCGGTACGCCTTCCATCTTACGGCGAGCTTCGCTTCCTTCGGCAAGCGTGGCAATCCACGCCAGATAGTCATCCCACGGGCAGGTTAACGCCGCTTCCAGGCAGTCGATTATGCCTAAGTGGTGACCAATCGCCAGGCTGTAATAGACAACCTGCTGCGCCTCGGCGGGCGTTGCATCGTTCTCATCAATAAACTTACGGCTCAGTTGACTGAACACCACCGTTTCACTCATCGGATACGCGCCTCTTCTACAACATGATTAAGATGCGTGACGATCTCGGTCAGACGCGGATCGTTTTCCGCTTCCAGCCAGCGCGCCACCTGTTGCTCACCCTGCCCCAACTGATTCATATAGTCATCGGCAATCTGACGACCATAGCGATAACCCGCCAGACGACGTGCTTCGCGATCGACCTTCACACGCAGCGGCTGAACCATATCCGGGTGCAAAATTTCCGCAGGCTGTGCGTCCAGTTCGCCTGGTGCACGTGCGTGAATTTTCTGCTCCAGCAGGCCAAGCGCCATCGCGAAGCCGTACAGCGTGGCGGCAGGCGTCGGTGGGCAACCAGGAATATAAACATCCACGGGAACAATTTTGTCGGTGCCGCCCCATACGCAGTATAAGTCGTGGAAGATACCGCCGCTGTTGCCGCAGGCCCCATAGGAGATACAAATTTTCGGGTCCGGGGCAGACTGCCAGGCACGCAGTGCCGGAGAACGCATCGCGCGGGTTACCGCACCGGTGAACAGCAGAATATCCGCATGGCGCGGCGACGGAACCACTTTGATGCCAAAACGTTCGGCGTCAAACAGCGGGGACAAGGTGGCGAAGATTTCGATTTCGCAACCGTTGCAGCCACCGCAGTCGACGCGGTAAACGTACGCTGAACGCTTGATGCTTTTCAGCAATGACGCTTTCATGCTGGCAATGGATTCATCCACGGTCATCGGGACCGGAATTCCGTTGGCATCACGTGGGCCTAATAAATTGCTCATCAGCTGGCCTCTTTCATATGGCGAGTCAGTTCAATACGGTCAGACGGCACCAGGCATTTCTGGCGCTTACAATCCGGGCAGGTCTCAAAGCCTTCACGGTGATTTTCCGCACGGGAATCACCGTTGTGCTTCAGTAACGCAATGGCGTAATCAATCTCTTTTTGCACCGCAAAAGGACGGTTACAGACGCGGCAATTACACAGAGCAAAACGAGACTGCTGCAGGAAATCTTCTTTCTTCCATACCGCCAGCTCATACTCCTGCGACAGCTTGATCGCCGCCGTCGGGCAGACTTCTTCACAGCGGCCACAGAAAATACAGCGACCGAGGTTGAACTGCCACGCCAGCTCATTGGTGACCAGATCTGTTTCTACTGTCAGCGCGTTAGATGGGCACGCATTGATACAGGCCGCACAGCCAATACACTGCTGCGGATTATGTTCCGGCTTACCGCGGAAGTTTTTATCAACCGCAATCGGCTCCAGCGGATAGGACGACGTTGGTGCCCCGGTTTTGATGACTTTTTTGATAAAAGTAAACATGGCGATTCCTTATTTCAGCGGCGAGTTTTTACGCTCGATGCTGTAGCGCTCAAGTTCTTTGTACGGCACGACTTTGCTTTTCTTCTTACGTACATCGACCACGGTCATACGGTCAGTACAGGAGTAGCAAGGATCGAGGCTACCGATAATCAGCGGGGCATCGGAGACGGTGTTACCGCGCAGCATGTAACGCAGCGTCGGCCAGTTGGCGTAGGTGGCCGCACGGCAGCGCCAGCGATACAGCTTCTGGTTGTCGCCGGTCATGCTCCAGTGGATGTCATCGCCACGCGGTGCTTCGGCAAAGCCCAGCGCGAAGCGGTGCGGAATATAGGTAAAGCCTTCCACCGCCAGCGGGCCGCCCGGCAGGTTATCGAGGCCAAAGTCGATCATGTTCAGCGCGGTATAGACTTCGTTGATACGCACTTTCAGACGGGAAATAACGTCGCAGCCCTGCTCGCTGTGCACTTCCATCGGCAGTAAACCGTAACCGACGAACGGGTGGTCCGCGCGGGTATCACGCGCGTGGCCGCTGGCACGCACCATTGGGCCGACGTTACTGAAGTCACGAGCAATTTCCGGGTCCAGACGACCAATGCCGACGGTGCGCTGTTCCATGTTCGGCGTACTGAGCAGCATGTCGACCAGATCCTGTACATCACGACGCATCTGCTGCGCCAGCTGACGCGTCTGGATCATGTCCTCTTTCAGCAGGTCACGACGGATGCCGCCGATCAGGTTCATGCCGTAGGTTTTACGCGCCCCGGTGAGGATCTCCGCCATTTTCATCGACGTTTCACGCACACGGAAGAACTGCATAAAGCCGGAGTCAAAGCCGGTGAAGTGGCACGCCAGGCCAAGGTTCAGCAGGTGCGAGTGCAGACGTTCCACTTCCAGCAGAATGGCGCGGATCATCTGCGCGCGTTCCGGCACCACAATCCCCATCGCATTTTCCACGGAGGTGGTGTACGCGGTGCTGTGGGCAAAACCGCAAATACCGCATACGCGATCCGACAGGAACGTCACTTCGTTATAACCCATACGGGTTTCCGCCAGTTTCTCCATGCCGCGGTGGACATAGAACAGACGGTAGTCGGCGTCGATGATGTTTTCGCCATCAACAAACAGGCGGAAGTGACCCGGTTCATCGGAGGTGACGTGCAGTGGGCCAATCGGCACCACGTTATTTTTCTTGTCACCCAGTTCGTTGATGAACTCGTAGGTTTCGGCATCGGTAGTCGGCGCCGGGCGCTGACGGTAATCCATGCTGTCTTTACGCAGCGGATAGAGTTCGTCCGGCCAGTCATCCGGCAGTACCAGACGGCGTTCGTCCGGTAACCCTACCGGGATCAAGCCGTACATATCGCGCACTTCACGCTCGCCCCAAACGGCGGCCGGTACGCGCGGCGTCACGGACGGGAACTCCAGTTTATTGGCGTCAACTTCTACGCGAACGGTTATCCAGCACTTGGTGCCCTGTTCCATCGACATGACGTAGTAGACGGCGTAATGGCCACACAGCTGACGTTCGTCGTTACCAAACAGCACCGACAACCAGCCGCCCTGTTTGTAGTAGAGAAATTCAACTACTTCCGGCAGATAGTTGACCTTCACGGTGATGGTCAGCTGATCTTTGGTCTGCCAGCCTTCATCCAGCACCACGCCCGGGAAGGCCTGGTGCAGAGCGGCGAGATAGTGTTGACCTACTTTTTCTTCAGACATGTTCAAACTCTCTTAAATCACGCCACCAGCAAGGAGACGAAGGCTAAAAACGCAAACCCAAAACCGGCCCAGGTCACGCGTGAAGTGGCGCAAAAACGCAGACGCGCCATGCTGTTTTCAAACAGGGCGATGACCAGCACGCCGAGGACCAGCTTAACGACAGCAATCACCAGCGCCAGCAGCAGCCCGCCCGCAGTGAAGGTTTCCATCTGCCCCCACGGCAGGAACACGCCGACAAACATTTGCAAAACGACCAGTTGCTTGAGGCTGATACCCCACTTGAGCACCGCAAAACCGCTGCCGCTGTATTCGGTCAGCGGACCTTCCTGCAACTCCTGCTCGGCTTCCGCGAGGTCGAACGGCAGCTTGCCCATTTCGATAAAGGTGGCGAAGGCACAGGCGCACAGCGCCAGAATCAACGGGATGCTACGCGCGGCAGGCCAGTGATAAATGGTATCGGCAATGTTGCTGATGTGGGTCGAACCAGCAACCTGCGCCGCCACCCACAAGCCCAGCAGCAGAATCGGCTCCACCAGTACGCCGAGCATCGCTTCACGGCTGGCGCCGATAGCGGTGAACGGGCTACCGGTATCCAGACCGGCGATAGAAAAGAAGAAGCGGGCAATGGCAAACAGGTAAATCAGCGTGATCAAATCACCCAGTTGCGGTAGCGGCGAGCCCACGGTCACCACCGGCAGCGCGGTAGCGATAGTCAGCATAACGCCCACCATCACAAACGGCGTCAGGCGGAAGACCCAGCTGGAATCCGCTGGCGCAATGCTCTGACGGCCCAGCAGCTTGATAATGTCGCGATATTCCTGCAACACGCCCGGACCGCGGCGGTTATGCAAACGCGCACGCGCCACGCGGGTAATACCGGACAACAGCGGCGCCGCGGCAAACAGCACCAGCGCCTGAATTAACGGATATAAAACACTCATTCTCAGGCTCCTCGTGAAACCACAATCACCACCAGCACCGCCAGCTCAATCAGCGCCAGGCGACGGAACAACACCGGTGCCGCCGCGTTCTGCCAGCCCGGAACCCAGGATACCGGGTTCAGCCATTTACGCAGTTTGAGTACCGGAGCAAAGGCTTCTTTAACCGGCATGGCAAAGCCGTGCGCAGTGATCACCATTGACTGCTCGTGATCGTAACCACACACCCACGCGGAACCGCGTGAACGTGACGGCAGGCGGTTGCCTTTGAAAATAGCCATGATGATGAACGGCAGCAGCGGACACGCGATCAGCAGCAGCGTGATCATCGGCTGAGATACGGTAGTATTCGCCGTTTCCAGCGGTAGCGGAACAGCGGCAGAAATCAGCGGCAGCAACCACGGGGCAGCAACGCCGCCAATCACGCAGCAGATAGCCAACGCAACCACGCTCACGCTCATCAGGATTGGTGCGCAGCAGGCGTTTTCCGCTTCCTTCGTGCGCGGTGCGCCTAGGAACGTCACACCGTAGACTTTCGCCATACACATCACCGCCAGCGCACCGGTAATTGCCAAACCGACAGCCAGCAACGGTCCTAACAGACGACCGATGAACGCGCCGCTGTTACCCAGCTTGAAGAAGGATTGATAGATAACCCACTCACCGGCAAAGCCGTTCAGCGGCGGCAGCGCGGCCATCGCCATCAGGCCAACCAGCATCGCCAGAGAAATCACCGGCATACGTTTACCGATACCGCCCAGTTTCTCGATATCACGGTGACCGGTGCGGAACCAGATGCTGCCTGCGCCCAAAAACAGGACGCTTTTGAACAGGCTATGGTTGACCAGGTGATACAAACCGCCGGTCAGGCCAAGTGCGATCAGTGCCGGTTGGTTAAGGGAAATACCGGTCACGCCAGCACCCAGACCCAGCAGGATAATGCCGATGTTTTCCAGCGTGTGGTACGCCAGCAGACGCTGGATGTTGTGCTCCATCAGGGCATACAGGCCGCCGATAAACGCGGTGATCATCCCCAGCACCAGTAGCGTAACGCCCCACCACAGCGGTGCATTACCGCCCAGCAGCGACAGGGACAGAATACCCAGCAGACCCACCTTCATTACCACGGTAGAGAACAGCGCCGCCGCCGGTGCACTGGCGTTGGCGTGTGCCTGTGGCACCCAACCGTGCAGTGGGATAATCCCGGCCAGCAGACCAAAGCCCGCCACACCCAACAGCCAGATATCAGAGCCGAGCGGCAGCTGCTGAGTGCGCAGGTCGAGCAAGCGCAGTTCCAGCGTACCGTAGCGCTGCCACACCAGATAGCAGGCGATCGCCAACAGCAGCGTACCGACACGACCCAGCGCAAACCACAGCTTGCCTTCTTTGCTGCACCCGGTCAGGAACACCGCACACAGCGCCATGATTTCCGCCATCACCACCAACGTGCCGAGATTACTGGCAACCACCGCGCACACCGCCGCCGCCATCAGCAGATTAACCAGCAGTCCGTTGGCTTTTACCTGCGGGTGACGGTGCCAGTCGATGTTGTACAGGCTGACGAACAGGCCGCACAGACCCAGCGTAATCAGCCAGATAGCGTTTAGCGGCGACATTTGCAGGCTATGACCGATAAACGGCATCACGCCGCTAACCGCAACGGCGCGGGTCAGTACGAGGAACCCCGCAGCCGCCGTACAGAGGCTACCCACAGCACCGCCGACACCGGCGATCCAGCCGCTTAACGGCTTATGAAACGAAAACAGAAATGCCAGAACCGCCGCCGCCGTAAACCAGGCCACGCCGCTGTTAATCAGTGAAATTGCGCTCATTTTGCATCCCCACTCTGAGCCTGCTGAAACAAGGTGAGATCGCCGAAGTCGGTATTGAACGTCAGCTCACGCTTACGTTTGCTGGCGCGGGCGATGTCCATATTGCTCACCAGATGCAGGGCTTGCGTTGGGCACATGCGCACGCAGGCCGGACCTTGTTCATCAAAGCTACACAAGTCGCATTTCACCGCAATGGCGCGAATACCCGGCACCCAGTCCAGCAGCGTGCTGACGCGAGCTGGTGCTGGCGGAGCAGGAGGCGCTTTTGACGTGTTGGCGTTCGCCGGGATATGCAGCGGACGGCTGCCTGAAAACTCAATGGCCCCAAACGGACAGGCGATCCCGCACAGTTTGCAGCTCACGCACAGGCTTTCATTCAGCTGTACGGCACCATCGACACGGTTAATCGCATTGACCGGACAAACGGTGGCACAAGGCGCATCTTCACACTGGTGGCAAAGCTGCGGCGCAGATTCTTTTTCATTTAGCATCACTTTCAGGCGCGGCATTGACTGCAGGCCATGCTGGCGATGTGTCTCTGAGCAGGCGGCTTCACAGGTGTGGCAGCCGATACAAAGAGTGGAGTCAGCAATTACAAAACGATTCACCAGGCATTCCTCAGGTGATAGTCATTTTTGACGAAAACATGTCTATCAAATGTCATTTTCGACACTTATCGACATGCCCATTCCCTAAACTGTCGTGACGCAGCATACGCACCGCATCATGACTTACGTGGACACACCCGAGGCTTAAACCGGGCTATGACCCTCTACCAGTTGGCTTAAATTCACTGGCATATTGTTTTCAACCGCGGTGTACAGGCTGTCGTAGACGCTGGCGATTTTTTCGAGATAGTGCTCCAGCACCTGTTCCCGATCGCGGTTGCTGATACGGTCATCGACCTTGCCGTCGAGAGACAGTTGTGCCTGTGCAATCAACTGCTTATCTTCGCCATCTTTCGTTTCAACGTAGTACTCGATGGTATGGCTGTTAAAGCCGTCCGCCAGCGTGACGTAGATAACGAAGTGCTCAAACAAGACAAAGCACAGGTCCTTGTCCGGCGCGCAGCTCATCGCATGATGTAAACGCGCTTTCGACAGGGTGATCCCCTGTACCAGCGAGTTGCAATAAATACGCCACTGGTCCTGTAGGCGACGATGCCGTTCAGCGATGTAATCGGCTTTTTCGCTTATTTCCCAAATAGTCATGTCAGGTTACCCGTTTAGCAGAGACATTCAGCGTTAAGCACGTTTCATGCCAATATTTAATTGATTATATTTCATATAGATAGGTAATTTACTGGTCGTGACGACATGTCATTTCGTCATCGTCGTCATTGTCACGGGTGAAAAAATTCAGTTTGGCATGTTTTTTGCTTTTATCCCGATAACAACATGGGAGGCGATATGCACGAAATAACCCTCTGCCAACGGGCACTGGAATTGATTGAACAACAGGCTACGCAACACGGTGCAAAACGGGTTACTGCGGTCTGGCTCAAAATTGGCGCATTTTCTTGCGTAGAAACCAGCGCTCTCGCCTTTTGTTTTGATCTGGTATGCCGTGGCACCCTTGCAGAAGGTTGTAAACTCCACCTCGAAGAACAAGAAGCCGAATGTTGGTGTGAAACATGCCAGCAGTACGTCACCTTACTGACCCAGCGCGTGCGCCGTTGTCCGCAATGTCACAGCGACATGCTAAGAATCGTGGCCGATGACGGCCTGCAGATTCGACGAATTGAAATAGGCGATGCTGAAGATTAAAGCTGGTGACAAAGTAGGCCGGATAAGACGTTAGCGTCGCCATCCGGCAAAAAGCGAGTAACAAGCAATAGATCAGGAGTGAGCGATGTGTACGACATGTGGTTGCGCTGAAGGCAACCTTTATATAGAGGGTGATGAACATAACCCCCACTCGGCGTTTCGCAGCGCGCCATTTGCCCCGGCCGCTCGTCCGGCGCTGAATATTACCGGAGTGAAGACCGCCAGTTTCACCCCGAGCCAAACTGAAGAAGGCGATTTACACTACGGTCATGGTGAAGCCGGCACCCACGCGCCAGGCATGAGCCAGCGCCGTATGCTGGAAGTGGAAATTGACGTGCTGGACAAGAACAACCGTCTGGCCGAGCGTAACCGCGCCCGCTTCGCCGCCCGTCAGCATCTGGTGCTGAATCTGGTCTCTAGCCCCGGTTCCGGTAAAACAACGCTGTTAACCGAAACATTGATGAAGCTGAAAGACAGCGTGCCGTGTGCGGTGATCGAAGGCGACCAGCAGACGGTTAACGATGCCGCGCGTATTCGCGCCACCGGTACGCCCGCCATCCAGGTGAACACCGGTAAAGGCTGCCATCTTGATGCACAAATGATTGCCGATGCCGCGCCGCGACTGCCGCTGGCAGACAACGGTATTCTGTTCATTGAAAACGTCGGTAACCTGGTATGCCCGGCGAGCTTCGACCTCGGCGAACGTCATAAAGTGGCGGTGCTTTCCGTTACCGAAGGCGAAGACAAACCGTTGAAATACCCGCATATGTTTGCCGCCGCCTCGCTGATGCTACTCAACAAAGTCGACCTGCTGCCGTACCTCAATTTTGATGTTGAACAATGCATCGCCAGCGCCCGGGAAGTGAACCCGGAAATTGAGATCATCCTGATTTCCGCCACCAGCGGTGAAGGCATGGATCAATGGCTCTCCTGGCTGGAGACGCAGCGATGTGCATAGGTGTTCCGGGTCAGATCCGCACCATTGAGGGAAACCAGGCCAAGGTCGATGTTTGCGGTATTCAGCGCGACGTCGACCTGACGCTGGTCGGTAGTTGTGATGAGCACGGTCAACCACGTCTGGGGCAATGGGTCCTGGTGCACGTTGGTTTTGCCATGAGCATCATTAATGAGGCTGAAGCGCGCGACACGCTCGAGGCGCTGCAAAACATGTTTGACGTTGAGCCGGATGTCGGCGCGTTGCTGTACGGCGAGGAAAAATAAATGCGTTTCGTTGACGAATATCGCGCACCAGAACAGGTGATGCAGTTGATTGACCACCTGTGTGAACGTGCTGCTCACCTCCCCTACACCGCTGAACGTCCGCTGCGCATTATGGAAGTGTGCGGTGGCCATACCCACGCTATTTTCAAATTCGGTCTTGACCAACTGCTGCCTGAAAACGTGGAGTTTATTCACGGCCCCGGCTGCCCGGTTTGCGTGCTGCCGATGGGCAGAATTGACAGCTGCGTAGAAATTGCCAGCCACCCGGAAGTGATTTTCTGCACCTTTGGCGACGCGATGCGCGTCCCGGGAAAACAGGGGTCGCTGCTGCAGGCCAAAGCGCGTGGCGCAGATATCCGTATCGTCTATTCGCCGATGGATGCCCTGAAGATGGCGCAGGAAAACCCGACCCGCAAAGTCGTGTTCTTTGGTCTGGGTTTTGAAACCACCATGCCGACGACCGCCATCACGCTCCAGCAGGCAAGACAGCGTGACGTGCAAAACTTCTACTTTTTCTGTCAGCACATTACGCTGATCCCAACACTGCGCAGCCTGCTGGAACAGCCAGATAACGGTATTGACGCCTTTTTAGCACCGGGTCACGTCAGCATGGTCATTGGCACCGATGCCTATAATTTCATCGCCTCCGATTTCCATCGCCCGCTGGTGGTCGCCGGTTTCGAACCGCTCGATCTGCTGCAAGGCGTGGTAATGCTGATTGAGCAGAAAATTGCCGACCACAGCCAGGTTGAAAACCAGTACCGTCGCGTGGTGCCGGATGCCGGTAACGCCCTGGCGCAGCAGGCTATCGCCGAGGTGTTCTGCGTCGATGGCGACAGCGAATGGCGCGGTCTGGGCGTTATCGAATCCTCCGGCGTTCATCTGACGCCTGACTACCAACGTTTTGATGCCGAAGCACATTTCAAACCGGCGCCACAGCAGGTGTATGACGACCCGCGCGCGCGCTGCGGCGAGGTGCTGACCGGCAGATGTAAACCGCATCAGTGCCCGTTATTTGGTAAAACCTGTAATCCGGAGACCGCATTTGGCGCCCTGATGGTCTCCTCCGAAGGCGCGTGTGCCGCCTGGTATCAGTATCGTCAGCAGGAGTGTGAAGCATGAACAGCGTACAACTCGCCCACGGTAGCGGCGGTCAGGCTATGCAACAATTGATCAATAGCCTGTTTATGGAAGCATTTGCCAATCCGTGGCTGGCGGAACAAGAAGATCAGGCGCGTCTGGATCTGGCGCAACTGATGGCTGAAGGCGACCGTCTGGCATTTTCGACCGACAGCTACGTGATTGATCCGCTGTTCTTCCCTGGCGGCAATATCGGCAAGCTGGCTGTCTGCGGTACGGCTAACGACGTCGCCGTCAGTGGTGCGATCCCTCGCTACCTCTCCTGCGGGTTTATCCTCGAAGAAGGCCTGCCGATGGACACGCTGAAAACCGTGGTCAACAGCATGGCGGCCACCGCGCGCGAAGCGGGCATTGCCATCGTCACCGGCGACACCAAGGTGGTGCAGCGCGGCGCGGCGGACAAACTGTTTATCAACACCGCC
This sequence comes from Citrobacter sp. wls829, assembly GCF_005280825.1. NCBI lineage: Bacteria > Pseudomonadati > Pseudomonadota > Gammaproteobacteria > Enterobacterales > Enterobacteriaceae > Citrobacter > Citrobacter sp. wls829. The sequence goes on along the minus strand of NZ_SZWP01000058.1, from coordinate 33,527 downwards.
GGAATGGGCGCGATCCCCGCTAATATCCACTGGGGTGCACAAACCCTGAGCCCAGGCGATGTGCTGCTGGTCAGCGGAACGCTCGGCGACCACGGCGCAACCATCCTTAACCTGCGCGAGCAGTTGGGGCTGGACGGTGAACTGGTCAGCGACTGCGCGGTGTTAACGCCGCTGATTCAGACGCTGCGTGACATCCCCGGCGTGAAAGCGCTGCGCGACGCCACTCGCGGCGGCGTGAATGCAGTCACCCACGAGTTTGCGGCGGCCTGCGGCTTCGGCATTGAATTGTCCGAATCATCCCTGCCGGTGAAGCCAGCGGTACGTGGCGTCTGCGAACTGCTCGGTCTGGATGCGCTCAACTTTGCCAACGAAGGCAAACTGGTTATCGCCGTGGAACGCCAGGCCGCAGAAAGCGTGCTTGCCGCGCTACACGCGCATCCGTTGGGCCGCGATGCAGCGCTGATTGGTGAAGTGGTGGAACGTAAAGGCGTTCGTCTGGCCGGACTGTACGGCGTGAAGCGAACTCTTGATTTACCACACGCCGAACCACTCCCACGCATATGCTGATATATTGCCCGGTGGCGCTTCGCTTACCGGGCCTACGGATGGCGTACCCTGGCCATCCGACAATAATTTTCAACTTATACCTATAATTCATTTACCGTTTTTGCACCGTTGGTGCTTCCTGGAAAAGCAATATGTCGTATACACCGATGAGCGACCTCGGACAGCAAGGCTTGTTCGATATCACTCGTACATTATTACAGCAGCCCGATCTTCAGTCTCTCAGTGAGGCGCTTTCACAGTTGGTCAAGCGTTCGGCGCTGGCCGACAGTGCGGCTATTGTGTTATGGCAGGCGCAGACGCAGCGTGCGCGTTACTTTACGACGCGTGAAAATGGTAAACCCATCGATTATGAAGACGAAACGGTGCTGGCACACGGTCCGGTGCGCCGCATTCTGTCTCGTCCCGATGCCCTGCACTGCAGCTATCATGAGTTTAGTGAAACCTGGCCGCAGCTGGCATCCGGCGGGTTGTACTCCCAATTTGGTCACTACTGTCTGCTGCCGCTGGCGGCCGATGGGCGCATCTTCGGCGGCTGTGAATTTATCCGCCACGAAGACAGCCCGTGGAGTGAAAAAGAGTACAACCGCCTGCAAACCTTTACCCAGATCGTCGGCGTCGTGGCCGAACAGATCCAGAACCGGGTCAGCAACAACGTCGACTACGATCTGCTATGTCGTGAGCGTGACAACTTTCGTATCCTGGTCGCCATCACCAATGCGGTGCTCTCCCGCCTGGACATTGATGAGCTGGTCAGCGAAGTCGCCAAAGAGATCCACCACTACTTCGATATCGACGCCATCAGCATCGTGCTGCGCAGCGATCGCAAAAATAAGCTGAGCATCTATTCCACCCACTATCTGGATGAGCATCATCCGGCGCACGAGCAGAGCGAAGTTGACGAAGCGGGCACGCTCTCTGAGCGGGTATTCAAAAGCAAAGAGATGCTGCTGATTAACCTGAGCGAACGTGATGCGCTGGCGCCTTACGAACGCATGCTGTTTGACACCTGGGGCAACCAGTTACAAACCTTGTGTCTGCTGCCGCTGATGTCCGGTAACACGATGCTTGGCGTCCTCAAGCTGGCCCAGTGCGAAGAAAAAGTCTTCACTACCGCCAATCTCAAGCTGCTGCGCCAGATTGCCGAGCGCGTGGCCATTGCTGTCGATAACGCCCTCGCCTACCAGGAGATCCACCGCCTGAAAGAACGGCTGGTCGATGAGAACCTGGCATTGACCGAGCAGCTCAATAACGTGGACAGTGAGTTTGGTGAAATCATTGGCCGCAGCGAAGCCATGTACAGCGTGCTCAAACAGGTCGAGATGGTGGCGCAAAGCGACAGCACCGTGCTGATTCTGGGCGAGACCGGAACGGGTAAAGAGCTGATTGCCAGGGCTATTCACAATCTCAGCGGACGTAATGCCCGTCGGATGGTGAAGATGAACTGTGCGGCGATGCCTGCCGGACTGCTGGAAAGCGACCTGTTTGGTCATGAGCGTGGTGCGTTTACCGGTGCCAGTACGCAGCGCATCGGGCGTTTCGAACTGGCCGATAAAAGCTCGCTGTTTCTCGACGAAGTTGGCGACATGCCGCTGGAGCTACAGCCTAAGCTGCTGCGCGTTCTGCAGGAGCAGGAATTTGAACGCCTGGGCAGCAACAAACTGATCCAGACCGACGTGCGGTTGATCGCCGCCACCAACCGCGATCTGAAAAAAATGGTGGCCGATCGCGAATTCCGCAACGATCTGTACTATCGCCTGAACGTCTTCCCGATCCACCTACCGCCGCTGCGCGAGCGCCCGGAAGATATCCCGCTGCTGGTGAAGGCCTTCACCTTTAAAATTGCTCGCCGGATGGGGCGCAATATCGACAGCATTCCGGCTGAAGCGCTGCGCACGCTAAGCGGCATGGAGTGGCCGGGAAACGTGCGCGAACTGGAAAACGTGGTGGAACGCGCGGTCCTGCTGACCAGAGGCAACGTGCTGCAACTGTCCCTGCCGGATATCATCACGCCGGCGCCGTGCACACCGCCGGTGGCGACCGAAGTTGCGCAGGAAGGCGAAGATGAATTCCAGTTGATTATGCGCGTGCTGAAAGAGACCAACGGTGTGGTCGCCGGTCCAAAAGGCGCAGCACAGCGGCTGGGACTGAAACGCACAACGTTGCTCTCACGCATGAAGCGACTGGGTATTGATAAGGATGCGCTGGTTTAACGATTGTGGCTGATGGCGCAGATGCGTATGCCTTTGTAGGCCGGATAAGGCGCAGCCGCCATCCGGCACACAGCAACTTTACTTCTTAGGCTTAAATTTCTCTGGCAATTCCGGTACCGGGCGTTTGTCATCCATCAGATGACGCACGGTCAGGATCGGATGACGCCAGAGCATCCTCGGCCCGGACCAGCGCATAATCTGCTTCATCTCTTCGCGTTTTGCAGGTTGATAACAGTGCACCGGACACTGTTTGCAAGCTGGTTTCTCCTCACCAAATACGCACTTATCCAGTCGTTTTTGCGCATAGGCAAACAACGCATCGTAATGCCCCGGCTCGTCTGAAGCCTGCGGACACTGGCTCTCATACAGCGAGATCATTTTCTGGATCGTCATTTTTTCACGTGCAATACGTTTGCCGGACATGATGCCTCCACATTTAAGTTGCATGCATAATACACCTTAGTAATCCGCGGCACTATTACCTGAAGGTGATACATCCTTAGCACCCTACGCAAATAAGAATTATTTTCATTTATCATGCCTTGTGCTATATAACATAGCAAAGGCTATATTCGATGATAAATTAACCACTTTCTTGTGAGGGATACTATGCCGCGCCTGCCCCATCTGAAATCATTTCTCCTTGCCTGCGTCCTGACGGCGCTGACGCTGTCGCCCGCATCGGCGCAAGAAAAATTTAAGGTGGTCACCACCTTTACGGTGATTGCCGATATGGCGAGCAACGTAGCGGGTGACGCAGCCGAGGTCAGCTCCATTACCAAGCCGGGGGCTGAAATTCACGAATATCAGCCCACGCCGGGCGACATTAAACGCGCGCAGGGCGCACAGCTGATCCTCTCCAACGGTCTCAATCTGGAACTGTGGTTTTCCCGCTTCTACCAGCATTTATCCGGCGTGCCGGAGGTGATGGTCTCTGACGGCGTGAAGCCGATGGGCATCAGCGAAGGCCCCTATAACGGCAAGCCGAATCCCCATGCCTGGATGTCAGCTGAGAACGCGCTGATTTACGTCGATAACATCCGCGATGCGCTGATGAAGTACGATCCGGACAATGCCACCATCTACCAGAACAATGCAGAGCGCTATAAAACAAAAATTCGTCAGACGCTCGATCCCCTGCATGCGGCGCTGGCAAAAATCCCGGCCGATAAACGCTGGCTGGTCACCAGTGAAGGCGCATTCTCCTATCTGGCGCGCGATAACGATTTGAAAGAGCTGTATTTGTGGCCGATCAACGCCGATCAGCAAGGCACACCCAAACAGGTGCGCAAAGTGATCGATGCGATCAGAACTCAACAGATCCCGACGGTATTTAGCGAAAGCACGGTGTCCGACAAGCCTGCCCGTCAGGTGGCGCGTGAGTCCGGCGCACATTACGGCGGCGTGCTGTATGTCGATTCGCTGAGCGCTGCTGATGGCCCTGTACCGACCTATCTGGATTTACTGCGCGTGACAACGGAAACCATTGTCAGCGGGATTAACGCAGGTTTGGGGAGCCAGCCATGAGTCATTCAGCGATTTCCGTCAATCAGGTGACGGTGACGTATCGCAACGGACACACCGCGCTGCGCGCTGCCACCTTTCAGGTACCGGGTGGTTCGATTGCCGCGCTGGTCGGGGTCAACGGCTCCGGGAAATCAACGCTGTTTAAAGCGCTGATGGGGTTTGTCCGCCTGGCGCAGGGCGAAATTTCCATTCTGCAGCAGCCGGTCAGCAAGGCGCTAAAACAGAATCTGATTTCCTACGTTCCCCAGTCGGAAGAGGTGGACTGGTCATTTCCGGTGCTGGTGGAAGACGTGGTGATGATGGGACGCTTTGGCCATATGGGCTGGCTGCGACGACCAACCGCGCGCGACCATCAATGCGTGGATGCGGCGCTGGCGCGGGTCGATATGCTGGAATACCGCCATCGGCAGATCGGCGAACTCTCCGGCGGGCAGAAAAAACGTGTTTTTCTGGCGCGCGCCATCGCCCAGGACGGGCAGGTCATTTTGCTGGATGAACCGTTCACCGGCGTAGACGTGAAAACCGAGGCCCGCATCATCGACCTGCTGCGCGAACTGCGCGATGAGGGGCGCACGATGCTGGTCTCTACTCACAATCTGGGTTCGGTGACCGAGTTTTGTGATTACACAGTCATGATCAAAGGGACGGTGCTGGCGAGCGGCCCGACCGACTCCACCTTTACCCCCGAAAATCTCGAGCTGGCGTTCAGCGGCGTCCTGCGCCATGTGAAGCTGAGCGGCGGTGAGCAGCACGTAATCACCGATGATGAACGGCCGTTTATTTCTCGACGTACGCCCAACGAGGGGGAATCACCATGAACTGGCTGACAGAACCGTTTGGCTACCAGTATATGCTCAACGCTATGTGGGTCTCGGCGATGGTCGGCGGCCTGTGCGCGTTTCTCTCCTGCTATTTAATGCTCAAGGGCTGGTCGTTAATTGGCGATGCACTGTCACACTCGATTGTGCCGGGCGTTGCCGGGGCCTATATGTTAGGGCTCCCCTTTGCGCTTGGCGCGTTTCTTTCTGGCGGGCTGGCAGCGGGCAGTATGCTGTTCCTTAACCAGCGTTCGCGCCTGAAGGAAGATGCGATCATTGGGCTGATTTTTTCCTCTTTCTTCGGCATCGGGCTGTTTATGGTGTCGCTCAATCCGATGTCGGTGAACATTCAGACCATTATTCTCGGTAATGTGCTGGCGATTGCACCGGAAGATATTCTGCAACTGGCGATTATCGGCGTCATCTCACTCACCATTCTGCTGTTGAAGTGGAAAGATTTGATGGTGGTTTTTTTCGATGAGAACCACGCGCGTTCTATCGGTCTGAACCCAGGCCGCCTGAAGCTGTTATTTTTTACGCTGCTCTCAGTTTCCACCGTTGCGGCGCTGCAAACTGTCGGCGCATTTCTGGTGATTTGCCTGGTAGTGACGCCCGGTGCCACGGCCTGGCTGTTGACCGATCTCTTTCCCCGTCTGCTCACTATCGCCGTCGCTATCGGTAGCCTGACCAGCTTTTTCGGTGCCTGGCTGAGCTACTGGCTGGACGGCGCGACCGGCGGAATTATTGTCGTTCTGCAAACACTGCTGTTTCTGCTGGCGTTTGTCTTCGCGCCAAAACACGGTCTGTTGGCCAACCGTCGCCGCGCCCGCCAGGTGAATAAGGAGTCCTCATGTTCTTAACCGCCCTGTTGGAACCCTTTCAGTTCAGCTTTATGGTGAACGCGCTGACCATCTCCGTTATCGTCGCCATACCCTGCGCGCTGTTGTCGGTTTTTTTGGTGCTTAAAGGCTGGGCTTTGATGGGCGATGCCATGAGCCATGCGGTATTTCCGGGGATCGTACTGGCTTACATCGCGGGCATTCCGCTGGCCATTGGCGCGTTTATCGCTGGGCTGTTCTGCGCGGTGGCGACCGGCTATCTCGATGATAACAGCCGCATCAAACGCGACACGCTGATGGGTATCGTCTTCTCCGGCATGTTTGGCGCAGGACTGGTGCTGTACGTCTCAATCCAATCTGAGATTCATCTGGACCATATTCTTTTCGGCGACATGCTCGGTGTCTCGCTGGGGGATATCGCACAAACGGCGGTTATTGCGCTGGGGATTGCCCTTGTCATCGGGTTAAAGTGGAAAGATCTGTTGCTGCACGCCTTCGATCCGCACCAGGCAAAAGCCTGCGGGCTGAACACCACCCTGCTGCATTATGGTCTGCTGTGTATGATCGCGCTCACCATCGTCGCCACGCTGAAGTCGGTGGGTATTATTCTGTCGATCTCGTTGTTAATTGCGCCGGGCGCGATTGCAATTTTACTCACGCGCCAGTTTTCCCACGCCCTGATACTCGCCGTCGTCATGTCGATGGTCACCTCATTTATGGGCGTGTACCTGTCATTTTTCATCGACAGCGCACCGGCCCCGACCATCGTCGTCTTATTCTCCCTGCTATTTGTTATCGCCTTTATTTATTCCACCCTGCGCGATCGCCGTTTAGAACGGCGACGCCAGTACGGCGGTATATAACGCACAAAGATAAGAGCGTGAGGTATTTATCAGCCCCAGCTCAACAGCGGGCTGAGCGCTTCGCGCCCCACCAGTGCCCGTAGCGCGGGCAGGCGACAGCTGTGAGCCAGCAGCGGAGGCAGCGCAAAAATGATGTCGCTTGAGAGCATGACATTCTCCAGTTGCCCCCATAAGTACCAGCCAGTATCAACACCACTTGGCGGAACAAAAAAATGCAAATGCCCGCCCTCTGGCGGTTCATCGGCAATGCCCAGCCACTGGCTAAAGCGCGGGATAGCCGGTGAAACGTGCGTCACCCGCGAGCAGTTGCGGACCTGGCTTGCGGGAATGTAAAACTCCTGCGTTCCCATGCGGATGCGCACGGCCGCCAGGTTAACGGGTTGCGTCATCACCACAGGTCTCCTGATAACGGTCAAATACCAGATTCAGATCCAGCAGGGTGAACCAGGTGTCGCCCACCTTAACCACCCCGACCGCAATCGGTTGTAGCGCCGGAGGCAGTGAATCACCGGGTAAATGAATCTGGCTTTCCACCACCTCAAGAACATCAATCAATCTGTCAATCAGGATGCCACTTTGCATCCTCTCACCGCAGCCAATCAGGATAGTCCGTTTTCCCAGGGCGTTAGCCACGGGGTTGTCAATCAGGCCGTCCAGCCTCATGACTGACTCCACGCGCCCGCGATAGTTGATCACGCCTTCAAGCATCGGCGGACAACAGGGTACCCACGAGATAGGACGTTCCGCGAGGATCTCTCTTATCTGCGCGCCGTAGAAAGCAAAGTTTTTATCCGCCAGCTGAAATAACACCAGCGTGCACTGCGGCTCATCGACGCTTTCACACTCGGGTTTCTCACCATGATTCAGCGCCAGGATCTGCTCCAGTTGTGGACTCATGCCCTCTCCTTTTCTTCAGCGATACAGAAGGTGTTGCGGCCTTTTTGCTTGGCGGCATACAGCGCCTGATCGGAACGCTCACGCAGCGTTTCAATACGATCGCCAAACTGCCACTGCGCGATACCAGCGCTGAAGGTACTGTGAAAATAGGTATCATTAACGGAGAACGCGACCTGCTCGTAATCCTTGCGTAAACGTTCCACTACCAGGGCTGCCGTTTCGCTGGTGGTATTCGGCATGATGATGGCGAATTCTTCCCCGCCGTAGCGGCCCACGATGTCGGTGCTGCGTAAACGATGGGAAAACAGCTGCGAGATGCCGACAATCACCTGGTCTCCGACGACGTGGCCGTAGGTATCGTTAATATTTTTAAAATGATCCAGGTCCACCATCACCATGCAGAACGATTTACCGCTGTAGTTAGATTCGGCGATCGCGCTTTTAAGAAAGTGGGTGGTCGTCGAGTGGTTGTATAACCCACTCAAACTGTCCTGCGACATCCGGGCGCGCAGGGTGCGCATTCTTTCCGCTCGGATCGACACGGCATGGATCAATCCCTGAGGATCGGCCTGTTTGAGGATAAAGTCCTCCGCCCCAATACTCATGGCGCCAAACTGCGCCGTCTTATTAGTTTCACTGGAAAGATAGGCAATCGGCAGGCCAATGTGCTGCGGGATCTGGCGGATCAGTTTGGTCAGATCCACGCCGCTAAACTCAGGCATGTGGTAGTCCATCAATACCAGATCAATCGGCTGGGCGTTCAGCACATGCAGCAAATACTGAGGTTTCTCCAGCACATGCACGTCCATTCCCGCCATCCGCAGCATTTCCGCGTTGTATTCCGCGACCGCTGGCTCATCGTCAATCAACAGGATCTGATAGGGTTTCTTTAGCGACGGCTGGGTTAAGCGGTGAAGCTCCTGCACTAAATCGGTGATAGACGCCGGTTTAACAAAGTAGCCGTCGCAGCCCGATTTTATGGCGTTAATGCGCGCCGTAAAGTCGCTGTGACAGGAGAGAAACAGCACCGGGAAAGCGATGCCAACTTTCTTTTTCAGATCCGACATGGTCAGCGGGCCGCCGTAGGCGTTGTCCGGAAAACTGACATCCATGATCACCACGGAAGGCGGTTGCGCCAGTACGGCCTGGGTAAAGTCCTCGGTATTCGCAAAGACATGGCAGGTAAAACCAAAGCAGCGCAGTTGGGTGGCGAGCAGTTCAACCTGATCGAGGTCATCATCGCACAGGTAGATCGGTTTACTGGTACGGCGGACAAACGCCTCCTCTGGACGCTCCTCAGGGTTCGGTAATTTGAAGCCTGTGTCGCTGATACGATGCTCAAGACTGAGCTGTTCTTGCGTCAGGGTATACAGCCAACGGAGGATCCTCCGCAGCTCATCGCAATGTAATGTGCATTGCTCCGGCTCGGTGAGTAATCGCTCACCTTCCGCGGAGGCGGTAGCGAGCGGAGCAAAGCCAAAAGACCCGGCAGACCCGTGAATACTGTGCAGCAAAATATGCAGCTGTTTACGACAAACCTCGCTGGGTTCGGCGACCAGTTGCACCAATAGCCTGTCCGCTTGTGCCAGCATATCGGGAATGCGGCGTAAAAACCCCTGTCTCAGCCGTGAGATTTTTTCCTGAGCGGCAGCCATAGCAAGGTGCTTATTTTCTTGTTTCATCGTGAGGTTTTTGACTTATTCAGTAGCAGGCTGCAGCAGCGCATTGACCGCGGAACCGAGGTTTTCCGCCAGATTTTCATCTTTTTTCACCCAGCGATCATACGGCACATCGCTGGCCGTCACTTCATTGGCGCTCAGCAAAATAAACGGTTTAGACCAGCCCTGGGCACGCAGCAGCGCCAGCAGATCCAGTCCGCTGATCTCTGGCATATGCAGGTCGCTAATCACCAGATCGAGCGTTTTATCCGAATCCAGGCACGCTAAGGCAGAGATGGCACTTTCCACAATCACCACCTCGTAGCCGTCCATTTCCAGGAAGACGGATGCCAGTTCAGCGGCAAAAAGATCATCATCAACTAATAAAATTCGCATCGTCTCTCTCGGTGTTGTGCCCTCAGCACAACAGCATTTTTAAGGTTTTTATCAGGCTGTCCTGCTCGAAATCGCCCTTGGCAATATAGGCATCCGCGCCTACCTGAATACCGCGCCGCCGGTCTTCTTCCTTGGCGCGGGAGGTCACGATAATAATCGGCGTGTGCTGGTAGTTTTTCTCGCCACGCAGCGATTTTGTGAAGGTAAAACCATCCATAAACGGCATTTCGACATCCGTCAGGACCGCATCAAACTGGGTCAGTTTCGCTTTCTGCAAGCCTGACAGCCCATCTTCCGCCAGCGTCACCTGATAGCCGTGCGCTTCCAGTACATTTTTTTCTATCTCGCGGGTATTCAGCGAGTCATCAACCACCAGCACATGCCAGGCGTTTTGCGCCACGCTCACCGGTTTTACGGGCGTACTGGTCTGTCGCGATTGCTGCGCCATCGCCATCAACGCCGGAACTTGTAAAATACTGACTAGCTGGTTCTCCGGCGTCTGGACCATTCCGGATACCAGCGATTGCTGTTGCATATGCTTCGGTAGCGGTTTGATCATCATCTTGCGCTCATCGAGCAACTTATCGACCCGCAGCGCCATCTTGCTGTACTGATTCTGCACAATGATTAAGCGCTGCCCCGCCGGAGAACGGCTTCCCTGACGTGCGTGTATACCGAGTAGCAGGCCTGCGCAAACCACCGGAATAAACTCGTTATGCAAAATAATGGCCGGGCGTCCGGCAATATCGCTGATCCCTTCCGGGGTGTACTCCACCACCTCAACCACGTACTGAGCGGGCAACCCAAACAGGTGTCCCTGCTCTTCAAATTGCAGGATACGCATCATTGTCAGTGATACCGGCAGACGCAGCGTGAAACTCGTTCCGACACCTTGCCGACTGTACACCTGCAAATCCCCCTGCAAATCGGTTACCACCGTTTTGCGCACCACATCAAGACCGACGCCGCGACCGGACAGTTCAGAAACGATTTTGCTGGTTGAAAAACCGGGATGAAAAATAAGTTCATTGCACTCCTGCTCGGAGAGCTGCCCGGCCATCGACGCGGGAACCAGTCCTCTACTGACCGCCTTCGCGCTGATGGCCGGATAGTTCAGCCCACGGCCATCATCTTCCACCCGCAGTAATATTCCGCTGCCATCCTGCTGGGTAGTGATGGTGATCGTACCGCGCGTGGATTTACCGAGCGCCAACCGCTCATCAATGTCACCAATGCCGTGATCGACCGCGTTGCGCAGTAGATGCGTCAGCGACTCCGATAGCCGGTCAATAAGCTGGCGGTCAATCTCCACTTCCCCGCCCACAAAGCGGCAGACCACCTGCTTATTCAGCGTGGAGGCCAGCTCACTCACCTGCAATGAAATCGGCTCAAAGAGCGTGGAAAGCGGGAGCATGCGGATCCGCGCCGCCACGTCATACAGTTCAAACATCTGCAAATGCTGAACCTGTACGCTCTCTTTTAACTGGGCGCTGAAATCGCGGATCTGCTGACGAAGCTGCTCTGCGCTTAGCCCTAACAGCCGCGGCACAATGTGACTCAGGTTCTGTATCTGCTGTTCCAGGCGGTCATGACCGGCGACCACTTCCCCCAGAATGTCGATCAGATCATCCAGCTTGTTGAGCTTGACGCGCACGAAGTCAGCCTGCTTAATGCCACCGTCCACGGTAATCGACGCCGCCGACGGCGCGGGTTTGTCCGCGTGAATAACCGCCTCCACCGCCAACGTAGCGGCTTCCCCACGGCTCGCACAGGCAAGACGTTCACACAGCCCCGCATCCGCAGGCGGCAGCTGGTTATCCCCTGCGCTGACAAAAAGCTGGGTCAATTGGTTTGAGAGATACCCCACCGCTTCATGAATCAGGTTGCCCAGCGCCCGGTCCGGCGTCAGTTTTTTTTCCCGCAGTTCGCTCAGGACGTCCTCCAGGTGATGCGTGACATCGGCGATACTTTGCAGTTTCAGCATCCGTGCGCCCCCTTTCAGAGTATGCGCGGCGCGAAACATCTCACCTATCCCGGCATCGGTATGTTCCCCAGCGGAGAGCAGAAAGGCCCCCTCGCTGAGCGTCTGCAAATGACCTCTCCCTTCATCAATAAAACGCAGAACGAATTTTTTCAGATCGATAGCCATAATCGTTCTTATTACCCGCTTTGATGGGCGAATTGCGCCAGTTGATGTTCACACAGAAAGCGAAACGTCGTGCCGGGAAAGACCATCGGCAAACGTAGACGACACACCGTTGAAGGATTGTTGATTTCATCGTTAAGTAATTGCATCACCACGCGATAAGTCCGCTGCGCGGGCTGGTGAAGTTCACTTTGGCGATACATTTCGGCCAGATAATAATGCGCGGGCCAGTAACCCGGTTCCTGATAAACCACCTGTTTGAACCAGGCAATCGCCTGCTGCGTCTGGTGCTGCCACATCATCGCCAGACCGAGCAACATTTTTGCCTCTGCCGACCATTCATCCTGGGCGAGGATCTTTTGCGCATTGCCAGTGGTCTGCGAGAACTCTCGCTGCTCAAGCGCAATCACGCCCTGAATCAGCAGCGCATCCTGATGGCCTGGATCGCTGCGTAATACGCAGGCGATGCACTTTTCAGCATCGGAAAAACGTTTTTCATCGAGGCAGGCACGCGCCTTTTTCAGCCAGTCGTCAGACTTAAGCGTCGCGGGTGCGGCAGGCTCGACGGCAACAACGGAGGCGGTGACGGTCGCGCGCGGCGTAGCCCGTGGTGTTGGCACCACCCGAGGAGATTCAGCGTGGTGGCAAAAATAGAAAATGCTCTCTTCCTGCTCAAGCTTCAGGATATCGAAATTGTTCGCCAGCGTTTCTGCGTTGCCGAAGAACAGAGCGCCGTGCGGCTGCAGCATCTTTTGCAAATTTGCGTGCAGCTCGCGGCGGGTCGGCGTGTCGAAATAGATAGACACGTTGCGCAGCAAAATAATGTCCACTTCCGGCAGCAGTTGCTCTTTGATGATGTTGGTGCGGTGGAATGACACCTTTTCACGGATGACGTCATGCAGCCGAAACTGGTTTCCCGTACGGGTAAAATAGCGCTGCTGAATTAACGGATCGACGCCACGAAACGAGTAGCTGGAATAGCTGGCATTTCTGGCTTTCGCGAGAATTGCCGGGTCAATATCACAGCCGTAGAGTTCAACCCGTTCCGCCATCCCATCCTGGTACTTTTCATGCAGTTTGATGGCCAGCGAGTAGGCTTCTTCCCCTGATGAACACCCTGCGCTAAGAATACGCACCGGACCGCTACGCTGTTGCATGATGCGCGGCACCCATTTTTCGCAGATTAAATCCAGCGTGTCGCTTTCACGGAAAAAATACGTTTCGTTAATCGTAATCAGGGTAATAAAGCGATCAAACTCATCCTGCGACAGCCGCAGTTTTTCATAGTATTCATAGTAATCAGTGATATTACGCTCAGCCATGCGCTGACTCAGCGCCGATTTCAGCAGCGCTTCCATCGCATTATCAAAGTGCAAACCCACCCGTTCTTTGATCAAGCGGGCATATTCTGGAAGGTTGGGTATCATGGCAATGTACTCTCGAAATGCCCGTGACCTGCCATCGAAAGCAGCACCTTCGCGAGGCCATTCAGCGGGATCGTGCGGTGTATGAGCTGCTTATCAATCGCGTTCTTGTTCATACCAAAGACCACCGAACTTTCTTCATCTTGCGCCAGCGTTCGTCCACCTCGCTGGACGATAAGCTCGATGCCGCGACATCCATCGCTGCCCATTCCGGTCATGATCAGCCCAACCGCTTTTTCGCGGAACACCTCAGCGACCGACTCCAGTAACAGATTGCAGCTGGGGTGATACACGTCGCTTTCTTGTCGTGGAACCGTCGCCAGCCGTTGGTTACTTTTGACGATCAGATGCTGTTCCGGTGGCAGGATATAGACATTTCCGGCCTCCACCGGGTCATTATCCTGCGCCAGCCGTACCTTCAGATCGGTTACGCTGTCCAGCCAGTGCACCATGTTCTTGGCGAAACCATCGGCAATGTGCTGGGCAATCAGTACCGGACACGGGAACGTACCGGGTAAATCCTGCAACAGTTTGCTCAGTGCCTGCGGCCCACCGGTCGAACAGGCAATCGCCAGCACATAGGGCCAGTCGGCCGTGGTCTCAACCGTTTCCATTGCCAAACGCGTGCCCGACACACTCGGTTCTGCAGGGTAGCGTAACCCCTTGATATGACGGATGACCTTCACGCCCACCAGCAGTTCCACCTGTCGATGCAGCGTCCGGGTGGCGAGTGGGGAGTCGTAGTTATAGTGCAACACCGCCAGCGCCCCGCGAGAGATGTAATCCTCATCGCCTGCATTTTCACCACCAAAATGCATGACCAGAATAGGGATTGCGCTGGTCGCCATGATGGTTTCGACGATCTCGACGTTATCGGCGGTCGACGTTTCCAGCGTAAGGATCAGCAGATCAGGCCCTAACTGTTGCAACAACCGCATTGCCTGGCGGCGATGGGCCGCCTGCCCAACCACCGAAATATGTGGATGATCTTCCAGTTGCTTGACCAGTTGGTTGCGCGACACGCTGCCCAAATCCAGGATCAGTACCCGAATACCGCGGCTACTCATGCATCCATATCCATCAGGGTGAATGATGCAGAGGCCTCTTTCAGCGCCTTCGACAACTGTGTCATATCCTGACTCACAATCAGAATGTCTTTGATCGACTGCGACGTGTAGTTACTGGCGACAACAATTTCACGCAGCGCCATGACCACCTGATTGCTGGCGGTTTTCTGCTGCTGGGTAGACAGCGAGATCTGCAGCGCCGCCGTAGAGGTTTGCTCTGCGGTAACGACGATATCATTCAGGTGCTCAGCGCTCAGCTGACACGCCCTCGTCCCCGATTTTATACTCTCGCCACCTTTTTCCGCGTTCAGCACCAGGCGATTAATCGCGTTCTGGATTTCACTAATTTTATTCTCAATTTCAACCGTCGATTCGGTGACTGAATCCGCCAGACGACGGATTTCAGCCGCCACCACGGAGAAACGTTTCCCGGCTTCTCCGGCGCTGGCCGCTTCCAGCGCGGCGTTAAAGGCGATCAGTTTGGTTTGATCCGCCACACTGTTAATGATCACCATCACGCGGCTGATTTCCGTCGACTTGTTGCCGAGCATCATGATTTCACGCATGTTTTGTTGGTTATCGTTGTCGATATCCGTCATGCGCATCAGCAGCTGCGACATCGAATCAGAGCCTTTATTGCAATCCTCAAGCGTCTGGTTGGCAATATCGACCACCGCCCGCGAATGCTCGGCTATCTGGGTGGAAGAGGCCGACAGCTCTTCCATGGTGGAGGTAATTTCAGCCACTGAAGATGAGGTTTCCACGCTGGTTGAGGCCTGGCCGTCTACCGCCTCGGTGATGTGCAATGATGCCTGGTGCACTGAGTTCGCATGAGACACCATATCCCCCACCAGCGAGTGCAGGCGCTGGCGCATCATTTCTACAGCGCCGAGCAGTTCGCCAATTTCATCAGGATGATCGACCTGCACATCCACCGTTAAGTCACCTTCCGCGATGGTCTGCGCAATTCTCAGCACACGGTTTAGACGGCGTGAAATCAGGAAGCGGCTGGCAATCGCAATCAGCAATAAAATGATGGGTAACAGCAACGCGGTGAACAGCAACAGGCCATTGCGCACAAGATTGCTGCTCTTGGCGACATCATCCACATAGCTGGTGGTGGCGATGATCCAGTTGATCCCTTCAATGTACTCATAGACGGCAACTTTGGTCTTAGGTGCGACACCATAACCACTCACCCAGTTGTAGTAGGTGATGCCATTTTTATGTTCGAGGATATCGGCAAACAGCTTATAACCGTTGGCGTCAGTAATATTCACCGCCTGCTGGTTAGTCAGCGAAGGGTGCGCCAACATACGCCCAGGGTCGAATCCGGCATCCAGCACGTAGGCGTAGCCATTTTTACCAATATGCACATCCAACAACTGCCTGATGATCGGTTGCAGGGTCTGTTTGACATCAAACCCGACCGCCACGGCACCAATCACCTGACCATATTTATCGGCAATCGGCTCATAGTGGCTAATAAACTGCTTACCAAACAGCGTGACCACACCTGAAAACGGTTTATTTTTCAGTAGTAATGGCAATGCCGGATTATCACGCCCCAATACCGTTGCCGTCGCCGTGTTACCGGAACTGGCCAGCAACGTGCTGCTGACGCGAACAAACTGCTCACCCTGCAGAATAAAGGTACTGGCAAAGACGCTGGTTAATTCGGTGAAATGGTCGTTTGTATTGGGGTTACTCAAAACGGCTTTTAGTTCAGACGCGTCCATAGAGCGCAGTGGCTTATTGGCTACATTCTGATAATTATTAATGTAAACATTGCTGTAATGTTCCGCATCCCGGGTAACCCGTTGAAACTCATTAGAGATATTGTTGTGGAAAATACGGGTGTTGGTTTTGATCATTTCCAGCGCATTAACCTGCAGCTCGCTGGACAGATAATTCGATAACATAAAAGAGGCGCCAATCAGCAGCGTGGCAATGCACACCACCAGAATCATGCCGAGTTTCATCGCGACACCCAGGTGAATACTGTGCAGCCAGGCGAGCACTCGTGCAGTGGGTCCGTCTGAAGATATGGCCGCCGGGCGTTCTTTTACTTTAATCATGTCACTCATATTTTTTATTCTCTTTCTGAGAAGGCGCTGTTCTTTTTTTGAGTCAGAATTGTGCTGGCGCCACGCTATTTCAGCGTGAGCAGCGGTGTCGGCTTACCAATGTGATATCCCTGCAACCACCCCACGTTCATTTGCTCCAGGCATGCCTGAATACTGGCGTTTTCCACAAATTCGGCGACGACTTGCATGTTTTTCATTTCGGCAACGCGGCAGAATGATTCAACGATGTAGTAGCTGATTTCACTTTCCGTGATCCGCCGAATAAACGAGCCATCAATTTTCAAAATGTCCGCCTCGATATTCATCAAACGCGCATGGCTGGCGAACCCGGTACCAAAATCATCAATCGCCACCCGGCAGCCTAATTGGCGAATTAAACGCAGCGTTTCTACGGTTTGTTGTTTATCGGACAGCGTATCCGCTTCGGTAATCTCAAAAATAATGCGCTGCGGCGCGACGGCGTATTCCTGTAAGAGCTGGGTGATCTTCGAGACAATATTTGAACGACACACCGTCACCGGTGCCAGGTTAATAGAAAAGCAACGCTGTGGATGGTGACACATGGCTTTGAGCGTATTTTCGATGACCCATAAATCGATTTCCGGTGCCAGCCCCGCATCATGCGCCACCGGCAGGAAACTGTTTGGCGAAATAAACTCACCCTTATCGTTTAACATGCGGATCAATATTTCATGATAGTGTTCTTCGCCCTGGGTGCTGACAATAGGCTGGGCCATCAGCACAAACGCATTGTTATCCAACGCATTTTGCAACGCCGTGCGAATATCGGTTTTATCCACAATATGGTTGCCAAGCATGCGGCTATGTTGCGTTTCCAGGTTTTCGGGTCTGCCGTTGGTCAGAGACAACCCCGCGACCATGCCCAGTTTCCCCACCAACTGATAGATGTCATCGCTCACATCGTGAATCAGGCAATAGCCCAAACCACTGCGAAACCCCAGCCGCTGATTATTATGAAAAAGGCGAAAACCGTTAGCAGCCTGGTATAAATCACACAACCGCTCCCAGGTACAATTTTCCAGCCTGATCAGCAGATCATAACCGGCGTGATAATAGACCTTCTCACTTTCGACCAAGTGCTTTTGCAAATGCTCAGCCAAAATTTTCTGATAACGGGTACGAAAATGAAAACCGTAGCGGCGGGAAAAAAGCTCCAGTTCGGGGAGTTGAATCAGGCACACCGTCGCATGTTCGGTCGTAAACAGCTCCGTCTTCAGCGCACGCAAGTTTGCCATGCCCGTCATCGGGTCGGTCAGACCTAATACCAGAGCCTGGCTAAATCGTTGACGGGTAAATTTTGCCAGCGCGCCCATAATCACAATGGTGAGTGAAAAGATAAAAATAAGCGTTGAAACCATAGCCTGGTGCAGCATGAAACTCTCATCGCTGGCGATATAATTATCGTTATGCTTGCCCAGAATAATTAATACCACCGTCCACACCAGCATCGTAAATGAGTGGCCAATCTTAATAGCTCCCCACAGCATCAACGGGAAAAGCAGGATCAGGCTGTAGAATGAGAAGAAAATATTCGAGTTATAGGGCGACGTTAAACATAGCATCAGACCAATAAGCACGGTGCACCACGCCATGACGCCGTATACCGTGACATTGCCTTTGCATTGTTCGCCGATCGACTTAATAAAGGTAAACAACCAAGACGGTCGGCGCAGGATGCGAAATGCTTTGTAGAAAAAGGGGATCCCCGTCAGGCAACCGTTAGCAAGTCCCTGGACACGCACCAGCATTTCCAGACTCATAATATGCAGGTTCGCCACATCCGATCGCTGACTGTGGGGAACCACAAAGGCGAAAATTTTGCTGAAAAGCAGATACAGCAAAATGTTGTAGCCGCAGAGCCAAATCATACGATTCAGGCTGATGGTGATCCGGCTAAAGCTCGCGCTACTGCGTCTGCCCGTCACTTTACGATAAATGGCATAGCTCAGCGTCGATGCCGCCGTCAGGCACAACGCATCCACGTGTTCGCCTGCAGGACCAACCCAAAACATCACCGCCAGAAACAGCATTATCCCCGGCAGAACCCGATAACCAAAGAGAACCAATGCGGCGGAAAATACGGCTAATTTGAGATCGTAAACGGTTAATAGAGTATTATTAAGAATGCAGTAACCGTTAAGATAGTGTGCCAGTGGATAAAAAAGGCCAGGAATAGCAAGCGGCAGACACCATTCACGAGTGATTTTTGCAGTGTTTGTATTTATTATTGCGTCCAAATCAATTTATCCGCTATACACTATACCAATAGGACTTTAATCCAGATTCTAATGTCGCAAACAAATCCATTTGGGCCAGTCATTAACCATTGTAAAATTGATGACATTAACCGCACACTGAGAAAATAAAAAAGGTTCTACATTGAAGCGTGCATCTTATTCATATCGAATCAGAAAATAAACCATCATTTATAGATAAAAATGGACATATCATGATATTTTTATTTTTATCTCACCAGTTAATAAGCAACCTAATCAATTGATTAATAGTGTAAAAATACAGCGCCGCCAGCGTATCCATCGCACATCTTTAACGTGTGTACAAAAAACATTCCTTACAGGCATTAATGTCAACATTAACATGACACATCACCACTGAATGAAATTGTGTTTTAATGTACATTTTTACCTGTTGACGAAATGTACAGCGATCCTTATATTTATACACCGTTATTTTATCGTTAGCTATTCAGCTCCAGTGTTAATTAAATGTTGTACCTGAGAGTTTCACACCTTTCATCTACTTACTTGTAACAAAAATACCCATACTGTTATTTCATTAAGTCATAAAAGAAATTTAATTCAGCATATATGTGTATTTTCAGGAATTAAAAAGAATCCGTGGCCACGTCTCTGTTTTCCCTAAAGGCAATAAAAGGATGGCAACATTCGATCACCGGCAAAATAACACAGTTTTTGCTGGCGGGGATCATTATTGCGTTTGGTGCTGGTGCCTTTACCAGTTGGAGTCTGATCGACAACTTTTCTTATCAGCAGTGGGTACAGAGAGCAGAAGCCAACGCCCAGATCATGACCTACATCATCCGCAGCGTGTATACCACCGTTTCGGTTGAAACCCGCGACACGGGGCAAATATCCCGTATTGTCTCGGACAGACAGCTTGGCGATACCGACTCCATTATTCAGACCGGCTACAACCCGGTAGACGTTCTGGCACTGGCCTCAGCGCAAACACACAATCCCACCTGGATGTTCCTGTATACGCCCGATAAAGGTTTCGTGGGCATCAACAATAAGTCTGAAGAGGGCGACGGGGTAATCTCCTTCGCCGGGCGTTTGCCACGTGATGTGCTGGTCAATGACTATATCGGATTTGCCCAGATCAACGGCGAAGCGTGCTTCATCAGCGCCGTCCCTGTTCTGACGCCCTCAGGTGAAATCCTCGGCAGCCTGATAAGCAGCATTGGTAAGAAGAGTGATCTGTACGCTGCCTATGATGCGATGTTGAAAAAAAGCAGTATCATTTTCGTCCTCATTTTACTGGCAACGCTGACGCTGGTGACGCTGTTCATGCGCCGTCTGTTCCGCCCGGTTCCGTTGCTGATTAACTCCATTACCCGCATTGCCCGCGAAGAAACCGACTCTGTCACCCCCTATCTTGACCAGGATGATGAGATTGGACATCTCGCCAGCGCCATTGAAAAATTGCGCGTCGCGATGAAAGAACGCGGCTATCTACAGCGCATGCATGAAATGTCGCAAAAGATGGAGCATATGGCCCATCATGATTCGCTGACAGGCTTACCCAATCGCGTCTCTTTCGGACTGGCGCTGGATAAACGCGTCAGTGAAGTCCAGCAGGCAGAGAAACCGTTCAACCTGCTGTTGATTGACCTCGACAACTTCAAGCCGGTAAACGACACCTTCGGCCATAAAGCCGGCGATGAAGTGTTAATCAACGTGGCGCAGCGCCTGCAATTATTGCTGGGGCCAAACGATATGGCGGCACGTCTGGGCGGGGATGAGTTTGCGATTCTGCAACAGGTCAGCGACAACGCCGTTAAAGAGGCGAACCGGCTGGCGAAACGTATTCTGCGCGCGCTGAGCACACCGTTTAGCTGGAGCACCCACACGTTCTCTATCAGTTGCAGCATTGGCATTACCAGCGCCCCTAATCAGGGCAATAATACCTCAACATTGATGATCAATGCCGATCTGGCCATGTATGCCTCCAAGCACCATGGCCGTGGTTGCTTCCATTTCTTCGAAGACGGCATGGTGATGAAACAGAGCCACAGCCTGTTCATTAATCAGGAAATTATTGATGGTATTGATAACGAGCAGTTCGAACTTTACTACCAGCCCATCGTTAATCTGCAGGATGAAACGGTTCACGGCTACGAATCGCTGATCCGCTGGAATCACCCGACGAAAGGGCTGATTTACCCGGATTACTTTATCAATATTGCTGAAAGCTCGGGCCTGATTGTGCGTTTAGGTGAATGGGTCATTCGCCAATCTTGCGCCGTCGCCGCAAAATGGCCGGAACACATCCGCATTGCCGTCAATGTGTCAGCCAACCAGCTACACAGCCCAGGGCTGGTCGACGTCATCAAAGAAGCGTTACGCACCAGCCAACTGTCAGCCAATCGACTCGAAATTGAAATCACCGAATCCGAGAAACTGGATCAGTCTATTGCCCTCCCGGTACTGAAAGAGATCCGCGCGATGGGGATCGACATCGCAATGGACGATCTGGGAACAGGCTACGCCGCGCTGGACTATTTGCTGGTCTATCCCTTCACGCGCATCAAGATTGCCCGCACGCTTATCGATAAATTAGAGCAGGATAATGCCAGCCAGTACTTGATTGTGATGCTTATCCAGTTCGCGCAAAAGTACAATATCTCCGTCACCGCGGAAGGGGTGGAAACACCGCTCCAGCGCAACATTTTGCGCAAAATTAAGTGCCAACATGTGCAGGGATATTTCTTCAGCTATCCGCTACGCGAGCGTGACGTGTTGTCTGCTTTTGCCGATGAAGCCCTTGCAGAAGAGGTTATGCATGACTAATCGCCTGCGTTTGGCAACGCGTATTGTGCTTGCCGCTGCGCTGTTAATCCCCTTCTCTGCACGCTGCGCGACGGATTTTTCGCCCGAGCAGCGCACGCTGGAGAAGATTGCCAGTATGAAAACTATCACCCTCGGTTACCAGGATGATGCCTTTCCTTTCTCGTACCAGGAAGGCACGTCACCTGCTGGCTATTCCATTGATATCTGTAAAAATATCGTCGCTGCGCTGAAAACCAAACTACAGCTTAAAACATTGAAAACGCAATGGGTGCGCGCAAACTCGGCATCTCAGTTTGTGCTCATTAAAAAACACATGGCCGATATCATGTGCATTCCGGCTTTTTATTCGAAGGGTCGCCACAGCATTAGCGAATTCTCATTGCCATTTTACTTTTCCAGCACTCGCTATGTGATGCGTAGGAATGATTATAATGGCAATCTACAAGCACTTTCCGGGCACAGCGTGCTGGTAAAAAGCGGCACAGTTTACGTTGAGCAACTACAGAAAATTAATACCGCCAACGCGCTTAACATTAATATTGAGCTGGATACTAACAACAACGTCGCCTTCAATGGCGTTCAGAGCGGCGCCTATCCGGCGCTGATTTCCAGCACTGTATTATTAAAAGGGATGATTGCGCAGGCCGCCAACCCGGATGAATATATGCTATCCCGTATTGCGCTCAGTGCGCCACTTCCGGCGGGACTGCTGATCCCTTTACACGATAAAGAATTTAAAGCTTTTGTGGATGACACGTTATCTTCTCTGATGACCAGCGGTGAGTTTACGACCTTGTACAATAAATGGTTTCAGTCTCCAATACCGCCGAAAGCCATCAATTTAAATATTCCCATGTCAGATAATCTGAAAGCATTAACGTCAGCAAAAAAGAAGATCGGTTTTGATTATGAAAAATATAATTAAGCATGAGATGGCCCGGATAAAACGTGTGGCGCAGGGGCTGATTTTACTGGCTGGCCTCACCGTGTCCCCTGTGTTGATGGCGCAGCAGAATGCCGCCACGCTGGAACACATACAAATCAGCAGCGTACTGAACGTGGGTTATCGCCAGCTGCCGCCGTTTTCCTTTACCGACCAAAACGGCAAGGTAACGGGGTATACCATTGCGGTGTGTAACCTGATTGCGGACAAACTGCGGCAGTATCTCAAGCTCAATAACTTAACCATTCATTATATTCCGGTGAATTTTGCGGAACGCTTTTCTGCATTAAAAACACGTAAAATAGACATGGACTGTGGCGTAAATACTAACGCGCCAGAGCGGACCTCCAGCGTTTCATTTTCCGTTAACTACTACATCGCGAAAATGCGCATCATCTCTTTACGTAAAAACAATATCCATTCCCTGGCTGACTTAAAAGGACGAACGGTTAGCCTGACAGGTAGTTCAAAAGATTTGCTGGAATTCAATAAGGCGAACCGGGAACAGCATCTTAATATTTCAACAATAACCACTACCACGATAAACGGGGCGTTTAATAAAATGGCGCAGAATGAATCTGCAGCGCTGTTTATCGATGATATCCTGGCCTGGCCGCTGATTAATCAGAGTGAACTGCCTGACACATTTAGCGTGTCGGCCGAAACCATCGGCGCGGATATGCACTATGCCATTATGATGCGCAAAAACGATCCGCAGTTTGTGGCGTTCATCGACAGTTCACTGAAAACCATTTTTGCTTCCCCTATTAATGTACAGCTGCGCAAAAAATGGCTGGCGCCTTATGCCTGTAAACATACGGGAAATCAACCTCCTACACCGTGTCAGCATCACCCTTGAAAAAAATAAGCGTCTGTTCACTCACTCGCTTACTTCGCCTCTGGCAGATCCCAGGGGCGCTGTTGTTGCTATTGATGGTCAATTCGCTGCGCGCGGCGTGGGATTTTGCCACCATCATGCAGAAGTCCGATGCCCTCTATGGCCCCGCCAGCGCTGCGGCACAACAGCGCATCAATGCCTGGCAACAGCTTTTAATTCAACTGCATCATGCCGATGAGCAAACACAGCTGCGCGCGGTAAATCTGTTTTTTAATACCCAGCTCCGTTACGCCGAGGATAGCGACGTCTGGCACAACGTCGATTACTGGGCGACGCCAGTGGAATCCCTGCGCCAGGGTAAAGCGGACTGCGAAGACTACGCCATCGCGAAATATTTCACGCTGCGGCAGTTGGGCGTTTCCGAAGAGAAGCTGCGTATCACTTACGTTAAAGCCCTACGTTTAAACCGCGCACATATGGTACTGACCTGGTATGCCACGCCTGACGCCATCCCTCTGGTTCTCGATAGTCTGACAAACACCCTTTCACCGGCCAGCCAGCGTCAGGATTTATTACCGGTGTACTCATTTAACGATAGCGGCCTGTGGCTGCCGGGCAACCAGAACACAAAACGTATTGGGGACAGCAAGAGACTTTCTCGCTGGCAGCAAGTATTCACCAAAATGCGGGAAGAAGGCTTCCCGATAGATAAATAGGGAACGTCAGTGTCACTTTTTAAACAGTTACTTTTTTCTATTTCTCTTTTCATGATGATTGTCTTCAGCGGCAGTTTTATTGTGACGCTGGAAAGCTCCCGCCATCAATACAACAACCAGCTGCTGGCGCATGCCCAGGATGCGGCAACGGCTCTGGGGGTTTCACTCACACCGAACGTCAACGATCCGGCGATGATCGAGCTGATGGTGAGCTCTATTTTTGATAGTGGTTACTATCAAAAAATCCGCATCGTCGATCTGACCAACGGTACAACGATGCTGGAACGTCACGCGGCGGCGTCGATCCCGGATGTACCCGGCTGGTTTGTGGATCTGGTAGATGTGGTCCCGCAAACGGGCAATGCCACCATTATGCGCGGTTGGCAACAGGCCGCCCGCGTGGAGGTCACCAGTGACCCCATCTTTGCGGTGCAACGTTTGTGGAGCAGCACTGTAGGCAATTTGGTGTGGATGCTGTCCTGCAGTCTGGCCTGCCTGCTGGCGGGAGTTATGCTGTTGCGTAAACTGCTGCGCCCACTCAACTATCTGGCGAAACAATCAGAAGCGATTACCCGTCGCGAATTCCTGACGCTGCCTGAACTGCCAAAAACGCCGGAACTGCGCCGGGTCGTCGCAGCCATGAACCTGATGGCGACCAAGCTGAAATCACTCTTTGAAGAGCAGGCTATCTACAGCGAGCGCCTGCACAATGAAGCCTATCTCGACAGCCAGACCGGTATTGCCAACCGCCGCGCATTTGATATGCAGTTGCAGGCGCGACTGAGCGATGCGGATACCGCACCGGGCTATTTGATGTTGGTTCGCGTTCAGGATTTGGGGGGGCTGAACCAGCGTTTTGGCGGCCCGCATACCGATAAGCTGTTGCTGAATATCGCCAACCTGTTGAATGCACACAAAGCCAAATACGCGCCGCTCGACAGCACGCTCGCCCGCATTCGGGGCGGCGAGTTCGCCCTGCTCTGCCCCGGCGTCACGCACGGTGAGATGCTGGAACTGCGTACTTCGCTGACGCAAAAACTGACGGCATTTTATGCCACCGGAATGTCAGATCAACAGCCGGTCGCCTACTGCAGCATGGTGCCCTTCAGCGCCGGAGACAGTCCGCAGTCGTTGTTGATTCAGGCCGATCGTCTGCTGGTCGAAGCGGAAACGCATACCGACCACCAGGTCGTGCCGACGACAGAGGTCGCCACAGCGAGCGAAGATCAGCATTTATGGTTTGTGCGTCTGGAGCACGCGCTGGAGAATCAGCAATTTCAGCTGGTGTATCAGCCCGTGGTCGATTGTCATCAGCCGGATAAAATCCTGCATTACAAAGTGCTGTCGCGCATTGTTGATGAGCAGGGCAATACCATTAACGCCGGTCGTTTCCTGCCGTGGATCCACCGCTTTGGCTGGAGCCATCGTCTGGACAAGGTCATGTTAAAACTAACCTTAAATCAGCTGAAAATCGCCCCCGGTAAGTTAGCGCTGAGTATTTCAGGCAGTTCAGTAACCAGTGCTCGCGCCATTTCCGACCTGTTAAATCCGCTGAAATACGCACCAAAGCTGGCCGGTCGGTTAATTCTCGAGCTGGATGAAAACCAGCTACCTGGGCCGAACCAAATGGCGATGTTTGTTAAAGCCGTAAGTCAATATCGCTGCTCGCTGGGCCTGCAACACTTCGGCAGTCGCTTCGATATGATTGGTCATCTGTCACAGTGGGGCCTGGCGTATCTGAAAATCGACAGCAGCTATATCCGCCATATCGACAAAGAAAAAGATAAGCGCTTGTTTATTGAAGTGCTCTGTAACGCCACCCGCAGTATTGATTTACCGCTGATTGCCGAGCGCGTTGAAACCGCAGGTGAGCTTAAGGTGTTGCAGGAATTGGGCGTGGATGGCGCAATGGGACAGCTGTTAGGCGAGCCCGCACCGCTGTGATGAAAACAGGCCGTCTGGGCACCGTTGTTTTGCTTGCTTTTGCCGGATAGCGCTTCGCTTATCTGGCCTATAAAATCAAATGGTTATGATTTTTGTAGGCCCGGTAAGCCTGCGCCACCGGGCATTTTCTACGTTGTCTGCAGGCTGTCTGTTGCCGTTAAAAAATTCGGTCATCGTTACCGAGCAGTTGTTCTAACCCTCCGAGTTCCTGACGCGCGTTCGCGCGATTCATTAATTTAACCTGCGCCATCGGCGGTAGATCGGTAATCGCTATAACGCCTTTACGGATCAACAGGTAAATCAAGTCATCCAGTACGCGCACCATCTCCAGGTCGCTCTTTTGCAGCATGGCCAGGAACTGTTGGTTGTCTATTTCAGTGCCGTGTTCATCAGGTGGAACAGCATTCATCTTGTTGCCTTAGATTAATATGTCGTGACGTGACTGCCCCGTTTACACAGGGCAGTCAGCTTCCGTTAGTGAGAGTGATTTTGTTCCGGTTTGGCGATCAGGTGATCCAGCGAGTACGTTGACGCATGCACATCGCTACTCAACGGTGTGGAGACTGCCGTGTCAATGCCATGCGCAACCTTCGCCGGGCTGGCAATCAGATGATGATCGCCGCCGCTTTGAATGTACTTCGCAATATCAACGCCTTCATGCAGCTCACGGGCCAAATCGCTCAGATCGACTTTATCGAGCACGGCCTTCGCTTTATCGTCAGGACCCAGTACGGCTGCCGCCTGTCCGTGCGCGGATGCCGCTGGCGCGTATGACAAAGACAATGCGCTGTCATCAAACAGATTGTGCAGCGCATGCTGTGCTGCGGCGTGCTGTCCCTTGTCTGCCGCATGCGCTTTCACTGGCGCATGATCTTCCATGGTGACATCAGCCATTTGCGCATGTGTCGTGGTATTGCCGTGGTTATCGTTCGCCTCAACCATCACGCTGACGCGATTATGGCCGGTACGCAAGGTCGACGTATCCACCGCAAAGTCATAACGCAGTTCGTTATTATTCAGATGAATAACCGTATCGTACTGATGACCATTGACCCGCGCTGTAATGTGTTCACCATCATGCACGTCGCCGGTTACGCTGCCGGTAAGGTGGGTGATCGCGTTCTGCGACTCTGCCTGCGAAATGTGGTTATCGCCGGTGATTTTATCCACCACGATAGTGGCATCAGCGTGAGTATCCAGCACCACGGTTTTATGATTGGTCACATCCAGC
The DNA here is from genome assembly GCF_005280825.1 of Citrobacter sp. wls829. Taxonomy (NCBI): domain Bacteria; kingdom Pseudomonadati; phylum Pseudomonadota; class Gammaproteobacteria; order Enterobacterales; family Enterobacteriaceae; genus Citrobacter; species Citrobacter sp. wls829. The sequence continues at coordinate 6,284 of NZ_SZWP01000058.1, read as the reverse complement.
GTGTTACCTGCCGCATCCTTAACCGTGGTTTTCACCTGAACGTCGTTATCGCCTTCATTCAGCGCGCTGGTCGGTACCGCAACTGCGTAAACCAATTTATTGCTGTGCGGATCCTGTGTCACCTTCACCGTTGTGGAGAAACTGTTCACCGTCAGGGTGACGCTATCCCCCATTTTCGCATCACCGGTAACGACGCCAGAAATAACGGTGTCGTGTTGAGATTCCGTTTGATTTATTACGTTATCTCCCGCAATACCGTTGTTGATGACAATCGTACCTTCGGCATGATCATCAACCACGTAAGAATGGGATATGTGGATGCTGTACGGGTTGCCGGGGGCATCATGACCAGTGACTTTGGCATCAATACTGGTGTTGGCTTTTAATACATCGGTATCCACATCAATCTGATAGCCCAGCCTGCCGCCTGGCAGCACGTCCACCGAACCATTAAATGTACGGTTACCAATCGTTAAAACCACCGGATCGCCTTTCTGCGCATCCCCTCCCACAGTACCGGTAATCGTCGTTTTCAGCGCCTGCAGCTCCTGCTGGTTCAGGACGTTGTCAGCAGTGACGTTATCGATATCCACCGTCCCCTTCGCCTCCCGATCAATGGTGAGGGTTTTCGCAGTATCGATTTCCTGACGGTTGCCCGCATCATCATGGGCGGTCACATGTGCCGTAATATTCTGGTCATGGACCAAATCCACGGTGCTGGCATCGACGCTAAACACTTTTTTACCGCCGCTGCTGGTAACTTTCGCCACCAGGTCTTTGCCGCCGACCCTGATGGTGACCAGATCGCCAACGTCAACATCACCGGTGACATAGCCGCTGATTTTGGTGTGCTGAAGTTTCGTTTGCGCGTTATTCAACACATCATCATCCGACACCTTATCCAGATGAATTTCTGCCACCACATTGGTGTCAATGGTCACCGGTTTCTGACTGTTCGCAGTCTGGGTATTTTTCGCCGCATCTTCACCCGTCACGCTAACGTAAATAGTGGGATCGGTTTGCAGACCAGCGGTGCTCACTAACGCGGAGTAGCCCAGTTGTCCGTTCATATGCGGCAGTTCGACCACATCGGCATCCACCGTGATGTTATTGACGGTGATATGCACTTTATCGCCTTTATGCACATCGCCACCCACGGTGCCGCTGACTTCAATCTGGCCTGCCTTCACTTCATCCGCATTAATGACATCGTCACCGCCGACGGTGTTAATGGTCACCGTCGCTGCCGCCGTGGTATCACGCGTAAAGTTCTTCGTGTAGCTGGCGTCCTGATCGTTACCGTGAACGTCATGACCAGTGACTTTCGCCACAATTGAGTGGTCGGCGTTCAGGTGTTGGGTGTCGATATCCACCGAATAATGCAGCTGGTTATCAACCGTCGCGGTGTAGGTATGATTGTCCACTTCCAGTGTTACGATATCGCCGAACTTCACATCGCCGGTCACGGAGCCCGTCACCGTAGTCATCGGATGCACAGTGACGTCAGACTCCTGCGCGTTGAGCACGTTATCAGCGGTGATGTTATCAATCGTCACTCCCGCAACGGCGTTCAGATCGACGATGAGATGTCGGTCCGTCGACCCGGTGACCGTGTTCCCGGCCGCATCGGTGCCGGTTACGGTCGCAACAATAGTCGGGTTGATGCGCAGGTCATTAATGCTGACCTCTTTTGACCACTCCAGCGTGCCGTTATTGTTATGCACCACGGTGGTTAAGGTATTGCCATTGACCTGCAAGGACACCACGCTGCCATCGTGTAACCCTTCGCCTTTAACCGTACCCGTTATCATCGTTTTGCCTGTAAGCGCTTCTTTGCCATTGATGACATCATCGCTGGCCACAGGGTTCATGTTGATGGTGATAGGGTTATCGGTGTCGATGCTAATAACCTTGTGCTGCGTATCCGATCCCGTCAGATTGCCCTCGGTCACGGTAACAGAGACATCAAACGTCGGGTGTGCCTGAAGCACATTTGAGGGAACATCAACCTGGTAGCCAAATTCGCCTGACAGCCCCGGAATCGCAAATACCTTGCCGTGGTAGTCCACGCCGTTCACCGTGACGGTGACAACGTCGTTGGCATGCACATCCCCCGTCACCCGCCCGCGCACCGGCGTGGTGGTTTTTTGTGCTTCATCGTGGTTCAGCACATCATCACCCGTCACCTTATCAACGGTCAGATGAACATGCGGCTGATGCGGCGCTGACGTTCCAGTGCCGGTTGGTGGCGTAGTGATCGCTGGCGGGTTATGCATGATATACGGCGTATTCCCACTGACAGCCTGATTGTGAGTCCATGGCAGATCAATCAGTTTGTGGTCCGTTGCCGTCGCGGTATTACCATGATCATCATGCGTGGTAATCGACACGGTGATATTACCGTTATCACCGAGATCACCCGTGCTCACTGAGGCCTGAAAACCCAGAATGTGATTTGGTAATTCAATGACATGGGTTGTATATCGGATCCCATTCCCAACAATAAGAATCACCTCATCATTCAACTTAGCATCTGGGTCAACATGTCCGGTGACAATCACATAGTCAGGTTTTCTGCCCGGAGCAAGATCCTGCGGGGTCGTCATGTTGGGCAATAAACCGGTGGTCATTGAATCAATCGTAATCCTGGCATCGGCATGGGTATCAATCACTACCGGACGGTCATCATGCCCATATGCCACGTTACCTGCCGCGTCTGTGGCCGACACTTCCGCATGGATGTGCGGATCCAACAGCAAGTCCAGCGTGGAGACATCCGCGCTAAAGGTATGCTGCCCGTTACTGTCCTGTACCTGGGCGTAATAGACCTGATTGTTGACGGTCAGCTCAACCCAATCGCCCACCAGCACATCACCGCCCACCGTCCCGGTGACGGTTGTCAGCGGGTTATGCGCCTCGTTATAGTTGATGACGGAATCGTGATCCGCCGTAACGATAGGGTTTATGTGCACCGTAGCCACAGCATGGTCGTCAATCGTCAGGACATCCTGCGCCTGCGCTGTGGCACTATTGCCATGCGGATCGGTGGCGGTAATGGTGGCGGTAATATGCGGATCGTGCTGCAACCACTGGGTGGCCACATCGACGCTGTAGCCTAATGTTCCGCCCAAATTCGGCAGCGGAATCACTTGAGTGTCCACCAGATGTCCGCCGATATTGAGATGAACAATATCGCCCGCCTTCGCGTCACCGCCCACCGTCCCGCTCACTACGGTGGTTGTTTTCTGCAACTCAGCACCGTTCAGAACCTTATCACCGGTGACCGGATCGATAGTGATTGCGGCGTAGGCTTTATCATCCAGCCCCACGTTATGGTGTGCCGTAATATGCGCATGGTTTTGCGCCGCATCGGTGACATCCATCGACACATCGATATGTGGGCTGGCGATAATATCGGACGTCGCCACCGAAATATGGAAGCCCATTTTATTACCGCCGAGGTCTTCCACCACCCCGGTATAAATCTGCCCGTTGATTGTCATCACCAGCGGATCGCCCGGATGCACTTCGCCCGTTACCGTGCCGCTGACCAGCGTATGGCCCTGCATTTGCTCATCGCGGTTAAGCGTGTTATCCGGCGTTACCGTATCAATCTTGATTGCTGCGTCGACACGCGTATCAATAATCACCGTCGTTTCGGCATCCGCTTTCGCCACGTTGCCCGCCGCATCGGTGGTGCTGACGGTGGCGGTTAAGTGCGGGTCGGCCAGCAAATCAGCGGTGCTGACCTTGATGCTATACCCGAGAACTCCACCGCCCAGATCGACAACTTTCCCTGTCAGGACGTGGCCTTTCACCGTCAGATACACCACATCATTGACGTGCACATCACCAGCGACTTTTCCGGTTACCCAGGTAAACGGCTGGTGAGATTCATCACCGTTCACCCGGTTATCGCCGGTAACGGGATCGATGCTCAGCATTGCTTTCGCGTGCAGATCCACCGTCAGATCGTGAGGCGTCTGCATATGCTGAATATTGTGTGGAGTATCCACGCCATTGACCTGGGCAATAATATGAGGGTCTTTAAGCAGATCGCGGGTCAGAACATCCAGTTTATAACCCAGTGCGCCATTATGTTCAGGTAAGTGCTGTACGGTTGTATTGTAGGTATGCCCGTTGACGATGATCTGCACCTTATCGCCGAATTTCACATCGCCAGAAACGGTACCCATCACCTCGGTGGTATGTCGAGCAGCCTCTGCACCATTGAGCACATCGTCACCCGCTACGGTATCAACAGTGATCCCTGCCCTTGCATGGTTGTCGATATGAACAGTGTGGGAAGTGCCGATGGTGACTTCATTACCCACCGCATCGTGGGAAGTCACCGTTGCCGTAAAGGTGACATTTTTATCCTGATTACCCTGGTTATTGCTGAATGCAGCCGAATCAACTGGAATTTGATAACCCAGCTTACCCCCACCCAGGTCGATAACCTTGCCGGTAAACGTGTAACCATTAATCTCAATGTTCACCGCATCACCGACCTGTGCATCGCCGCCCACCGTACCGCTCACCAACTGTTTAGGCTTATCCAGTTCAAAGTGGTTCAGCACATTATCGTCGGTCACCTTATCGATGGTGATTTTCGCATCCGCATGCAGGTCGATATGCACCGTATGATCGTGGGACACGGTTAACTGATTACCGTGTTCATCGACGGTGGAGATTGAAACATGCACGTTCTGATCGACACCATCAGGCAGGTTTTTGGTGCTCACCGGAATGCTGTAGCCTAGCGAGCCGTCCGCCAGCACCACCACGCTACCGTGCCAGGTCTGGTTGTTGAACGTTAAGGTCACAACATCGCCAGGTTTCGCATCGCCACCGACCGGTCCTGTTATCGTCGTCGTGTTCAGCAGAGATTCGGCATGACTGATAATGTCATCACCTGCCACGGTATCAATACCGATACTGGCGCTGGCATTGAGATCGAGCCCAACGGTACGTTCTGTCGTGGCGGTGCTTTCGTTACCGTGATTATCGGTGGTGTTGATACGGGCATGAATCACCGGATCGTTAACCAGCGACTGGGTATCCACCAGGATGTGATACCCCAGATTCCCGCCAGGCAATGCTTCGACAAAACCAGAGTACCGATGACCATCAATCATCAGCTCAACGGTGTCATGCAGTTTTGCATCTCCGCTCACCGTGCCGCTGATCTTCGTCTGACCGTTATTGTCCGTCGACTCCTTGATGTTGATGACGTTATCAGCGGTCACGCCATCAATGGTGATATGCGACTGTGTGTACATATCCGAGTCGATAGCTTTTGACGCGCTATGGGTGACGTGGTTACCCGCCGCATCGCTTGAGGTCACAGTAACGTTAATCTCCGGATGCATTATCAGCATATGGGTGTTTACCGGGAAGCTATAACCTAACCCACCACCCGCCAGCGCAATCACCGTCGTTGTAAGGGTATATCCGCCTTTCAGCTCCAGCGTCACCACATCGCCTGCTTTCGCGTCAATACCGGTCACTGTTCCGGTGATATGCGTAAAGCCGCCGTTTTCTGAAAACTCTTTAATATTGATAATGTCATCGACGGCTACTTGATCAATATGCACCTGGTTTTCAGCGTAATTGTCGATATGCACGGTGTGGGTGCTGACCGCCACCGCCACGTTACCCGCCGCATCCTGTGAGACTACGCTGGCGTGCACATCAACATCTTTCAGCACCTTGCCGCTGTTGTCCGCAAAGGCGGCGGAGTCCACCGCGATGCTGTAGCCCAGGCTGCCGTTGCCCAGATCGATCACCCGCCCGTGGTAGTCGTGCCCGTTGATGACCAGATCCACCCGGTCGCCCGCCCGGGCATCTTCCCCGCTGACGGTACCGGTAATGGTCCGCGTTTTCGCCGATAGCTCATTAAAATTCAGCGTATCATCGATGGTCAGGGCGTTGTGAGCCTGGGTATCCAGCGTCACCGTGGTGTTCTGCACCGCCACCGCGGTGTTGCCTGCCGTATCCACGCCGGTGACGGTCACCTGCACGTCGTTGCGGCCTTCGTGGAGGGCGGAGGTCGGCACCGCCACGTTATAGCGCAGCGCCCCGTGTTCATCAGTCACCACCACACCGTTAAAGGTCTGGCCGTTCACCTGCACCGCCACCGGGTCACCCGGCTGCGCATCCCCGGTCACTGCGCCAGAAATCAGCGTCGGCATACGGGACTCACTGCGGTTGACGGTGTTGTCATCCGCCACCGTATCAATACTGATGGCATCCGCCGCCTGGGTATCCAGCGTCACCGTGGT
>NZ_SZWP01000057.1:0-76427 GCF_005280825.1 Citrobacter sp. wls829 | reverse complement strand
AACACTATCAATAAGTTGGAGTCATTACCCAAAATAAGAAAAAATTCTTATCTATATACAAAATGATATTAGTGAAATAGCTGTTAACAATTGGTAAATACAATGCAAATTATCCAGAAACGCTACTGTATTTCCATGCGGGCTTGTACCGATAATCGATGTGGGATTGGGGCCAGTCATGCTGCGTGATAATTTTAACGATCTCTATTATCTCAAAGACGGCCAGGCGCTGCGTGTACGGGTTATTATTTGTATTATCCCAGCCGCAAACAGCACACCGCTGCCTTTGCACCGCTGATTGAAGCATTGCGCTATACACGCAGACTGGAGATAAAAAAAACCGGCATTACGCCGGTTCAGGGATTAGATTTTGCAGGCATCGCCGCAGTCATTATCCGCAATCATTTCCTGTGCTTTTTTGTCTGCATCTTCCAGACGTTCCGCATTGCGCTCTTGCGCTTCATCGAGCCCATCAAAGACCAGATTATCGAGATCAATTTCCATCAGTCACCTGTTCAGGTTCAGCGTTTAACATCCCCCTTATTATATTGCAAAAATGTTGCTGAACAGCAGCGATTCTTGCGATTTAGAGGCGACTATCAAATCAGATGTGCGTATTTTTCCGGTAGCGTGGTCCACAGATGTCGGTTGGCGGCGCTCAGGATGAGTATTGTCGAAAACCCGGCTGGGCCTTAACGGATGAGGATAGAAATACAGTCGATCGCTTTATTGAACAGTTCGGTTTGTCGGTGTTGTCCGAACCGATAACCTGACATGCACGCCAACGCCGCGCCCCTGAACTGAAACACCGCTCCGGTGCGCGGCGGTCCTCGCTAACCACCTCTTTTGTGTCCGTTTTTGAACCCGTCACAACTCGCCAAGATGTTAATAATATGTTTCGCAATCATGCGGCAAGCCTGTTTATTCAGGAACGTGGTGAGCGATCATTTTTAACAATATCATGACAAAATCACTATACATATAACTTAATATCTTTTATACATTAATCGTTAACCCCTGTGACTATTCCACAAAAGAGAAAGAGATATGGAACAGATACCTGATAATAAAAACGATAATTTTCAAAAAGATGGCAAAGAGCAGTTCAACCGTTCGATCGGACTTATCTCTAACTTTGCGCTGGGTTTTACCTACCTGTCGCCACTCACCGCCGTGTATTCGCTGTTTGCGCTTGCCGTAACGCTGGCAGGGCCACCGGCGGTATGGTGGATTTTAATCGTCGCCTGTGGGCAGCTTCTGGTTGCGCTGGTGTTTGGCGAAGTGGCGTCTCAGTATCCGATTACCGGAGGGCTGTATCCCTGGGCCAGAAGGTTGTGGGGGAAAAAATATGCGTGGATCGCCGCCTGGATTTACCTGTGGGCGCTGGTGGTGACCATCACCTCAATCGCGGAATACACCTCAACCTTCGTCGAGTCATTATTCCACTATGGTCAGACTCCGGCCACCATGCTGCTGACATCCGTGGTGCTGCTGCTCTTGATGATGGCGGTGAATATGTCCGGGACAAAGAATCTTGCCCGGGTCGCCAAAATTGGTTTCTGGTGTGAGATCGTCAGCGTGATTGCGCTGGGGATTTACCTGCTGATATTCCACCGTTCACAGCCATTCTCGGTGATATTTGATTCAATGGGCGTGCTGGCCCAGGACGGGAGCTACTCCACCGCCTTTATGTCTGCCGCGCTGATGGGCCTGTTTATGTTCTTTGGCTTTGAAGCCTGCGGCAACGTTGCGGAAGAGGTGAAGAACCCAAGCAAAAAAATCCCGATTGCGATGATCCTGAGTATCGTGTTTGGTGCGATCTCGGCCATTATTTCCGTCATGGGGTATCTGCTGGCTTCGCCGAATCTGGTCAGTATTGTCAACGGTAAAACGGCCGATCCGATCCCGGCTATCCTCAATGAGGCCCTGGGGGAAACCGGCGCGACGGTCTTTATCATCGTCGCGATTATCGCCATGCTGTCGTGTATTCTGTCTCTCCAGGCTGCGCTGAGCCGCCTTATCTTCTCTTTCTCCCGTGACAGAATGCTGCCGGGAAGCGAGTGGATGTCCAAAATCTCTAAAAATGGTGTTCCCGATAATGCCATGGTGGTCAGTTGCTTACTGCCGGTGATTATCTGTGTTTGGGTCTATTTCCAGCCCGATAATCTGTCGCGCATTACCGCGTTTGCCGTTATCGGTATCTATATTTCCTTCCAGATGGTCGTGCTGGCAGCGCTGCGACAGCGCCTGAAAGGCTGGAAACCGGCGGGTGAGTGGACCATCGGTGGTTGGGGGACTCTGGTTAACGTGCTGGCGTTAGCTTACGGGTTATGCGGGATTTGGCTGCTGGCCCAACCCGCTGACAGCAGTGATTTCATCGACCGCTGGACGGTGCTGTTTGGCCTGGCGATTGTGGTGGGTTCGGGGCTTATCTACATGTTCCTGACGCGTCCGTTTGGTCGCTCTGCGGCACCGGAAAATGATGCGATAGCCTACGCAAACAAGCTCAATATGGGGCAGGATAATTAAACAAAGGGCCTTCGGGCCCTTAGAGCCTATCCCCTTAGTGTTGATAGTGGTAAAGAATGAAGTAGTCGCTCTGATACACAATACGGGTATTCGTCGGTGACAGTAATTCTCCCACGCGACAGCGCGGCCAACTGGAAAAGATAATCCGGTTTTCCAGATTGGTCAGAATGACATAGTCAGGTTGGGGGCAGGAGAGCAGTTCTGCCTCGATCTGGCTAACCAGCAGATCGACAGCGGCGACGCCAAGAAACTGGTCATGGTAGTAAACGGGCACCGCCGAGGTCAGTGTGTAAGAAATGTTGCAGATATAGTCGACGTAAGGCCCGTGAATATAGGCTTCACCTGCAGGAGGAGAATGCTTAAACCACTCGAAGGTTCTGAAATCCAGCCGCTGTTGGGTGGCCTGATCTAAATCCAGATGCGCCTGACTCAGACCGTTATCTTTCTTATACCACCACTCCAGCAGCCAATACTCGTTGCGGGTTGGCGTATTCTCAATATGGCTGGCGAATCCGGCACCCGAGCAATAGTGATTGTGATTCAGCGTGTGTTTAATGTGCTGCTGAACAGTGGCTCTCACTGCCGGGTCGAGGACCACCTCTGCCGAGCCTTTTTGTACACCGGCAATCGCCTCGTGGATGCTCCTCGCCAGCGCAACGGTAGACTCTATGGTAGAGACAGTAATATCATCAATTTTACGGATTAATGCGCTAAGGGATGTCGAAGAGCTCATGGTCTTTCCTGCCTTCACTGATGGTCAGTTCGCGTTATATTTCAGCTTTTTTTCAATAAGATAATAGGTACAGGTATCGATAATCTGGGTGGCAAACTGCACCGATTCCGTCTCATTATGCGCGGCCAGCGCATCGGCCAGCGCCGAATAGAGCGCAATGATCTCGGCGTGAATAGTGCCAGAACGATAGAGTATAGCGACCAGCGAAGCCCATTCCGCCTGCACCTGCAATTCCTGGTTCGCCAGCCGCGCTGAATGCGAACTGGCGGCGATCGCCAGCAGGCAACGCATATCGGCCTGAGTCATTAATTCGGGTGAATCAGCCTTTCTTAACACCTCAACAAACTCGCGAAATTTAGCGATATCCGCATTGGTCATGCGCCGGGAGGCCAGCCTGGCGCTGTGGCTGATAATGGCGCAATGCATTTCGCCTAAGTCGGAAAGGTAATCGGTGCCAATCGATTTAAACGGATGCAGGACGCTATTTTTGCCATCAATATTTTCGCAAACGAAGCTGCCGCCATTTCGGCCACGAACCGTATGGATAAGATTATTAGCCCGAAGCGTGTTGAGTGCTTCTCTGATGGTGATATGTGAGACGCCCATCATCTTTGCCAGGTCGGTTTCGTTGGGCAGTTGCTCTTTTGGCTCGAGTAATCCCGTAATGATGGCGTTTGAAAGGCGCTGCACAATCTGGTCGGAACGACTGACCTGCCCGATAGGCGCAAATATGACCGCATGAGTAATCATAATCTTTTCTGCACTCAATTCCCTGAAACAACAACCCTTTCTAACACAAGCCTGTCAGGCAAGGAAGGTCAGAATGGTCGCGTTATTTTACCTGCCCATGCACAAAACCGTTGCACAGGCGGATGTGTGTCCCGTTAGCGTCAAATGACGATGAATAACCTTACCGCGAAAATGTAAAATTTAAGTTAAAAATGCGACGTTTATCATACTGTCAATGTTGCGCATTTGAAAAAATTTTACAATATATATATTACATAAGATTCTTTATGTATTAACGGGCAGGAGACAGTCATGAAAACCCTGAAGCATTTTATTAACGGACACTACGTGGCGGGCAGTACCGAAGACGCGTTTGAGCTGGTCAGCCCGGTGGACGGTGAAACATACGCGTTATCGCCCAATGGTGGGGCAGCAGAAGTCGATCTGGCCTACTCGGCCGCCGCTGCCGCGTTCAGTATCTGGAAGAAATCGACGCCCGCACAGCGGCAAAAAGCGCTTCTGGCGCTGGCTGATGAAATCGAACGCAATGTAGAGCGACTGGTTAACGCCCAGAGTCAGGAAACTGGACAGCTGCGCCATTTTATTGAGAAAGAAGAGATCGCGGCCTCCTGCGACGCCATTCGATTTTTTGCCGGTGCCGCGCGCTGCCTTGAAGGGAAGGCTGCCGGTGAATATTCTGCCGGGTTCACCTCAACCATTCGTCGCGAACCGCTGGGTATTGTGGGGCAAGTCACGCCGTGGAATTACCCGTTTATGATGGCGGTGTGGAAGATAGCCCCTGCGCTGGCGGCAGGCAATACGGTGGTGCTTAAACCGAGTGACACCACGCCGGTCAGCACGCTGCTGCTGGCTGAGCTGGCCGCGCCGCTGTTCCCGAAAGGGGCGTTTAATGTGGTATTAGGGAAAGCCAAAACCGGTTCGCTGGTGGTGTCGAACCCGACGGCCTCACTGGTTTCGATTACTGGCTCGGTACGTGCGGGTCTACAGGTGGCCGCGTCGGCGGCGGCAAACCTGACCAAAGCCCATTTGGAGTTGGGCGGTAAAGCGCCCGCCGTGGTATTTGCCGACGCGAATATCGACAGGGCGATTGAGACGATCGCTACCGCCGGCTTTTTCAATGCCGGGCAAGATTGTACTGCCGCCACGCGAATTCTCGTCGAGCAGTCCGTTTATGCTGAGTTTTTGGAAAAATTGATCCAGAAAACAAAAAGCATCAAATTTGGTCCCCCGCAGGATAGGGATGCGCTATATGGCGCGTTGAATAGCCGGAACCAACTGGAGCAGGTGCAAGGTTTTATTGCGCGTCTGCCTGCGCATGCAAAAATTGAAACGGGTGGCAGAGCAGGGCCCGGACCGGGCTTCTACTTTGAGCCAACCATTATCTCCGGTCTGCATCAGCACGACGAAGCCATTCAACATGAAGTGTTTGGTCCGGTAATGGCGATTCAGTCCTTTTCGACTGACGAAGACGCGTTGCACAAAGCCAATGATGTGGAATACGGCCTGGCCGCAAGCGTCTGGACCGGTAACCACGGCCGCGCACAGCGTTTTTGCATTGACCTCGATTTTGGCACGGTGTGGATCAACAACCATATTCCACTGTGTGCGGAAATGCCGCACGGCGGGTTCAAGAAATCCGGCTACGGTAAAGATCTCTCCTCTTATTCACTCGATGAGTACACCCGAGTGAAACATATCATGTGCGATATTTCTGAATAGCGGGTAATACGATGAAAACATTAAAAATAGCTGCGCTGTCGCTGGTGATGTTCTCGGGGTTTAGTCTGGCAGACAGCTCCCCGCTGAACACCGTAAAAGCGTATATGGCGGCCTGGAATGCGCATAACGCGCCGCTCGCAGCGCAGTATCTGGCCGACGACGCGGTCTATTACGATGCCGCCGCCGGGGAGCCGATAACTGGCAGGGAAAAAGCCGAGAAAGAGGTGATTGGAGCATTCATTAAGGCGGTCCCGGATCTGAACTGGAAAATGGTCGGCAAACCCGTCTATGACGAAGATACCGTGGCATTTCGTTGGGAGTTCTCGGGTAAAAATAGCGGCGAATGGGCAGGAAGTCCGCCGACAAATAATCCGATCAAATTTGAAGGCGTCAGCTATATTCATGTTAAGGCAGGAAAAATCACCTGGCAGGGTGATTATTATGATTCTAAAAAACTGGATGAAGAACTCAAGCCAGTGAAGTAGTCGGTGGTCCCCCTTGTGAGAGGGGGACCCTCTCATTTGTGCTGTGTTTAGGGCAGTGTGTGCGTGGCAAAAGGACAAGTTAATGGCAATTACCCGACGTGATTTTCTCAACGGTGTGGCGGTCACCATCGCCGCGGGGCTGACCCCTCTGGATATGGTCAGAGCGGCAGGAAAAGAACATGAATTTATCGATGGAAGTTATTACCCTCCCAGCCTGACGGGGCTGCGTGGTAACCATCCGGGCTCGTTTGAAATGGCTCACGCGCTGGGCCGGGAACAGAAAAAATTTGATTTAACGGCGCTTCCGGTCGAGGAAGAGTACGACCTGGTGGTGGTTGGTGGCGGCATTAGCGGGCTGGCGGCCGGATGTTTCTGGCGGCAACTTGTCGGGCAAAACAGCAAGGTTCTGATCCTCGACAACCATGATGATTTTGGCGGCCACGCCAAACGTAACGAATTTAGCACAGCCGGAAAAAAACTGATCGGCTATGGCGGCAGTGAGTCGTTTCAGTCGCCAGCGCATAATTTCAGCCCGGACGTACAAAAGCTGATGGAAACACTCGGCGTGAGCGCCACCAAGCTCAAAGAGAGTTTTGACGTCAACTTCTATCCAGACTGGCAGCTCAGTCGCGGCGTCTTTTTCGACAAAAAGAATTTTGGCGAGACCAAAATCGTCAGCGGCGATCCGGGACGCGCGGTTTCCGACGATATTCCACCGGACCGGCTCAACGGTCGTAAGATTGAAGAATTTATCAATGATTTTCCGTTGAGTGAGAGCGACCGAAAAGCGCTTATCGATCTGCATGTACGCCCTGGCGACTACCTTCCGGGCATGACGGTCGAGGAGAAAAGTAGCTGGCTGGATACCCACAGCTACAGTGAATTTCTGGCCACGAAAGTCGGTTTAAGCAAAATGGCACTGCTCTATTTCCAGCAGCGCTCCAACGATTTCTTTGCTATCGGCATTGAGGGCATTTCCTGTAGCGATGCCCGGGCATGCGCCTTACCGGGCATGGAAGCGTTAGGTCTGCCGCCGCTGGACGGCGAGTCACTGGCCGACCTCGAAGAGCCGTATGTTTATCACTTCCCCGATGGCAACGCGGGACTGGCACGAATAATGGTCAGATATATGCTCCCGGATGCCTTGCCGGGGACCACCATGGAGGATTCCGTCCTCGCCAGATTGCATTACGAAAAGCTGGATCTGCCGGAAAATACCACGCGTTTGCGCCTCAACAGTAGCGTGATTAATGCGGCCAACGTGCCGGGCGGCGTGGCCGTAACCTATCTGCGTGACGGCAAATTGCATCGTGTGCACGCAAAAAACGCCATCATGGCGGGTTATAATATGATGATCCCGTACCTGGTGCCGGAAATGCCGAAACAACAGCAGGCAGACCTCAAGCTGAACGTAAAGGCGCCGCTGGTGTACACCAACGTAGTGGTGAAAAACTGGCAGGCGTTTAAGCAACTCGGCGTACATGAGTTTTATTCCCCAGCTGCGCCGTACAGCCGCATTAAGCTCGACTATCCAGTCAGCATTGGCGGCTATCAGCACCCAGCGACCCCGGACGATCCGATGGTGATTCATATGGTCTATGTGCCAACCTATCCGGGCAGTAACCTACCGGCGAGAGAACAATTCCGCCTGGGACGGGCCTATCTGCTGGGGACCACGTTTGCTGCGCATGAAGAGATGATCCGTGGCCAGTTGCAGGAGATGTTTGGCTCGACAGGCTTTGACAATCAACGTGATATCGCGGCTATTACGGTTAACCGCTGGGCACATGGCTATGCCTATTACGCCAACCCGCTGTTCGACGACATGGATGAAATGGAGAAGGTTGTTGAGCGGGCACGCCAGCCCATCGGCCGAATTGCGATTGCTAACTCTGATGCCGACTGGAGCGCGTATGCACATGCGGCGATCGATCAGGCATTGCGGGCGGTTAACGAACTCAAGGGTATGAGGTGATCTATGCGTAATGTAACCGTTCTTGTCGCCTGTTTGTTTAGCGCGACGGTTTCCGCCGCGGACTCTCACGGTGAGTACATCGCCAGAATTTCAGACTGTGTAGCCTGTCACACCGCTGAGGGTGGGGACGCGATGGCAGGGGGCAAAAAGTTTCCCACGCCGGTCGGTGATATTTTCTCGACAAATATCACGCCGGACAAAACCCACGGCATCGGTAACTATTCCTACGAGGATTTTGAAAAAGCGGTGCGTCAGGGCATTGCCAAAGATGGCCATCCGCTTTACCCGGCCATGCCATATCCGTCTTACGCAAAGCTCTCCGACGAAGATGTCCAGGCGCTGTATCGCTACTTTATGCATGATGTCACGCCGTCTGCGACAGCAAATAAAGAGAATGAGATCCCCTGGCTGATTTCAGCCCGCTGGCCGCTGCATATCTGGAACTGGCTCTTTACCGACGCTCCTGCAACGGCTGCGGTAGGCAGCAACAGTACCGATGCCAGTGCCGCGCGGATCCAGCGCGGAGCTTATCTGGTTGAAGGACCTGGCCACTGTGGCTCCTGCCATACCCCGAGGGGAATGGCGATGAATGAGAAAGCCTATACTCATGCCGATGCACAGTACCTGAGCGGGGCGATGATTGACGGCTGGTATGCGCCGTCCCTTCGGGGCACCGGGATGTCTGAGCAGGAGTTAACGTCGCTGTTACTGACCGGTAAAAGCAAGCATGCTGCGGTTTCGGGTTCAATGGCTGAAGTCGTCAGTGAGAGTACGCAATACCTGACGGATGAAGATGCCGCAGCGATTGCACAGTATCTGCGGAGCCTGAAAAACGCCAAACCGGAGACGACACGAGCGGGCACCACCACGGCGTCCTGGTCGAATTCACCGCAGGCGGGAAAAGAGGTCTACAACCGTTATTGCTCGACCTGTCACGGTCTGGAAGGCAAGGGCACGGATAACAACGCGCCGTCACTGATCCACAATCCACTGGTGATGGTTGACGATCCGACCCCGCTGTTCAGGGTGATTTCGCAGGGCGCGGAAACGCCGACCACACGGGGCAACGTGTCGTTTAAGATGCCAGCGTATAACGGATTGCTGACCGAAGTTGAGATGCGCGATGTGATCAACTATGTACGAAAAAGTTGGGGTGAAGGCAATGGCGAGGTCAGTCAGGAGGAGCTTGCCGGACTTAAACCAGCTACACACTAAGCGTTATGCCTGATGGCGCTGCGCTTATCCGACCTATAAAAACCGTATTGTAGGTCGGATAAGACGCGTTAGTGACGCCATCCGGCAACGTTTATCCTACGTTTGCCTTGATAATGCCCGCCAACCGGGAAAACGCCGCGGCCATCTCATGTTCTTCAATACTGGCAAAACCCAGCAACAGACCGCTGCGTTTCTCTTCGTTGACGTAGTAACGTGACAGCGGTCGTACCAATAACCCCTGCGTATTCGCCAGCTGTGCAATCATGCTGTCGTCGGCATGGGCTGGCAATTGTAATATCAGATGCAGCCCGGCGTTACTGTTGAACGGTCCCAGATAATCCTCTCCGAGTTGCGTGGCGATCAGGTCCACCAGCGTCTGACGACGGCGGCTGTACAGTTGGCGCATTTTACGGATATGCGCGGCGTAGTAGCCTTCGCGGATAAACTCTGCCAGCGCGGCCTGAATCAAAAGGTGTCCGCCGCGATAGAGGTCGTTATGAACTTTCTTCAGCGGTGCAGCGAGCGGTTTGGGCAGCACAACATACCCGAGTCGGAGGGCAGGATAGAGCGTTTTGCTGAATGTGCCGATGTAGATAACTGGACTTTCTTCCTCCAGTCCTTGCAGTGAAGGAATAGGCTGCCCCGAAAAGCGAAACTCGCTGTCGTAGTCATCTTCCACGATCCAACTGCGTGTTTCACGTGCGCGAAACAGTAACTGCCGTCGCCGGCTCAGGCTCATCACCGACCCCAGCGGATACTGATGTGACGGTGTCACAAAAATCAGCTTCGGGGACACCGCTGACGACACTGGCGGTACCATGCCCTGTTCATCAACCGCCATCGCCGAGAAGTTAACCGCGTTGATGCGCAGAATATTTTTGATTCCCCAATAGCCTGGCTCTTCAATCCAGGCGTTATCGCCAGGGTTACACAGGGTGCGGGTCACCAGATCCAACGCCTGGTGAATGCCTTCGGTGATCAGTATCTGTTCAGGAGCACACCTGACGCCGCGCGCGGTACGCAAATAGTCCGCCAGCGCTTCTTTTAGTTCACCGTCGCCACCCGCCGCATCATAGGTGAGAAACTCCGGGCGCAGGCGTCTTGCCAGCCGGTCCTGAATTTTTTTAAGCGTGCGGTGGGGGAAATGTTGCACATCCGGAACGCCAGGAATAAACGCCCCCCACTGGCGTGGGCTGGCGCTGGCATTACCGAGCAGCTCCAGGCAGCGGGCGGACAGGCTGGCGCGGTCTTCCTGTGCGGGGGGCGCGTTTTTTTTATCGGGCCGTTGCGCGAGGTTGTCCAGCACGCTATCGGTGACAAACGTGCCGCTGCTGGTACGTGCAGAAATATACCCTTCGGCCTGCAGTTGCTCATACACTCGCAAGACGGTATTGCGCGATAACGCCAGTTCGCCCGCCAGATCGCGCGAAGGTGGCATACGGGTGGCGGGTTTCAAGCTGCCTTCAAGAATGCAGCTGCAGATGGCGGCATACAAACGCCGGTGCAGTTTCTCGTCGGTTTGCTGGCTAAATGCATGCTTGATCACATCTCCGGCAAGTGAACGCATTTGGATCCTTAAAATAAAACGATTTGGCTCTCGATTAAAGTACCAGATGGCGTCTAGATTTAAAGGGTAATTCAACCCTGAATGTGTTTATGGACAAGGTGTAGAGAATGAACAATAAAAACCTGCAACAACGTCGTCTGGATGCAACCCCGCGTGGCGTGGGCGTAATGTGTGACTTTTTCGCCCAGTCGGCAGAAAACAGCACCATTACCGATATCGAAGGCAATCAATATATTGATTTTGCTGCCGGGATTGCCGTCCTGAATACCGGACACCGTCATCCTCGTATGGTGCAGGCGGTTGAAGCGCAACTTCAAGCCTTTACCCACACGGCCTATCAGATTGTCCCGTACGAAAGCTACGTCTCGCTGGCGGAGAAAATCAATGCGGCCGCGCCGATTGACGGTTTGCGTAAAACCACGTTCTTTACCACCGGCGCAGAAGCCGTCGAAAACGCGGTTAAAATTGCCCGCGCGCACACCGGCCGTCCCGGCGTGATCGCGTTTGGCGGGGGATTTCATGGCCGTACCTATATGACGATGGCGCTGACCGGCAAGGTCGCACCGTATAAAAAAGGCTTCGGGCCGTTCCCGGGATCGGTTTACCACGCACCGTATCCTTCTGAGTTGCAGGGCATCACCACCGCAGATTCGATAAAAGCCATCGAGCGTCTGTTTAAAGCTGATATCGACGCCAGCCAGGTCGCAGCGATTATCTTCGAACCCGTCCAGGGTGAAGGGGGCTTTGTGGTGGCCCCACCTGAATTCGTTGCCGCTATTCGTCGCATCTGCGATGAGCACGGTATTGTGATGATTGCCGATGAAGTCCAGAGTGGTTTTGCCCGCACCGGCGAGCTTTTTGCCATGGACCATTACGCCCACAAAGCCGATCTGATGACCATGGCGAAAAGCCTGGCGGGCGGTATGCCGCTGTCTGGCGTGGTCGGCAAAGCCGAAATTATGGATGCCCCTGCACCGGGTGGTCTGGGCGGTACCTATGCCGGTAACCCGCTCGCCGTGGCGGCCGCTCACGCGGTGCTTGATATCATTCATGATGAGCAACTGTGCCAGCGAGCAGCGGCGCTGGGTGAACAACTGCGTGCCACGCTGACCGATGCCCGTGCGTGGTGTCCGGAACTTGCCGAAGTGCGTGGGTTAGGATCGATGATTGCCGCTGAGTTTTGTGATGCCAGCACCGGAGAGCCTTCTGCGGCCACGGCGCAACGCGTACAGAAGAAAGCCCTTGAGCAGGGGCTGCTGCTGCTTACCTGCGGCCAGTACGGCAACGTGATCCGTTTCCTTTACCCGCTGACCATTCCGCAGGATCAGTTCGTAAAAGCGCTGGAAATTATTAAATCCGTCACTAAATCGTGATAGTGCGCGTATAGCGTCAACCCTGGCCGACGGTGGTACACATCGTCGGCTTTTTTGTTCCTGTCGGTTTCTCAACGTCAATTGATCTTCATCGGTAGAGTTACCTGATTTATTGGAAATGCGTTGCCAGATACCTCGTTATATAATTTAATATATATCGATTTTTCTCCTGTCCAGATGGTATCTATGTTAACTCTTCGTTCATTTTTGCTGGTATGCGCCAGCATGTTGTTTGCGTTTTCGGCGCAGGCAGACCGCACGATAACCGATCAGCTTGGCCGCCAGGTCACGATCCCCGATAGCGTCAATAAGGTGGTGGTGTTACAACACCAGACGCTGAATATTCTGGTTCAACTGGATGCCACGCAGGACATTGTCGGCGTGATGTCGAGCTGGAAAAAACAGCTTGGACCGGCGTTCGCCCGCTTTATGCCGACGATTACGACCCTGCCGACGCCGGGCGATCTCACCAGCGTGAATATTGAAAGCCTGCTGGCTACCCACCCGCAAGTGGTGTTTGTTGCCAACTATGCACCTGCCGAAATGATTCAGCAGATTCAGAATGCCGGGATTCCGGTGGTGGCTATCTCATTACGTCAGGATGCTGCTGGCCAGCAGAACAAAATGAACCCGACTATGGCTGACGAAGAGCAGGTCTACAACGAAGGCTTAAAGCAGGGGATTCGCCTGATTGCCGACGTGGTGGGACGTAAACCGCAGGCTGAAACGCTGATCGACTACGTTTTTTCGGCCAGGGCTAAATTCAATGCGCCGGTGGCGGCGATTGCACAGGCGCAAAAAGTCCGTATCTATATGGCCAACCCCGATCTCATGACTTACGGTGCCGGAAAGTACACGGGCCTGATGATGCAGCATGCCGGAGGGCTAAACGTGGCTGCGGCGAGCGTTAAAGGCGCGCGGCAGGTTTCGCTGGAGCAGGTGTTAGCGTGGAACCCGCAGGTGATTTTTGTCCAGGACCGCTACCCGCAGGTGGTGACGGAGATCCTAAACGATCCCAACTGGCAGAACATCGATGCGGTAAAAAATCATCGCGTCTGGCTGATGCCGGAATACGCCAAAGCCTGGGGATATCCGATGCCGGAAGCGCTGGCGCTGGGTGAATTGTGGATGGCAAAAAAACTCTATCCGGATGCCTATAAAAACATCGATGTTGATGCGCAGGCACAGGATTACTACCATCGTTTTTACCGCGTGAACTGGCAGTCCGATGCCGCTAAGTAATCGCGCTTTCCCCCTGCAACCGATACTGATTACCGTGGTGCTACTGCTGGGTGTTGGTTCACTGTGTGTGGGGCAATATCCGCTGTCGCTGCGCGATGTGTTCTCACTGTTGAGCCATTACGCAGACTCGCAGGGTATGGCGCACCAGGTCGTCTGGACCGTCAGACTCCCGCGTATTTTGATGGCACTGCTGGCGGGCGGCGCGCTGGGGTTATGTGGGGCTACGCTGCAAGGCGTGTTTCATAATCCGCTGGTGGACCCGCATATTATTGGGGTGACCTCTGGCTCAGCATTTGGTGGCACGCTGGCGATTTTGCTTGGGCTTGATCCGTTCCTGATGATGGGGTCGACGTTTTTCTTTGGTCTGGCGGCGTTGATTCTGGTATATGCCATTGCCGCGCTACAGGGGCTGGAAAACACGCTGGTGCTGATCCTCTCGGGCATTATTTTGAGTGGTTTTTTTGCCGCGCTGGTGAGCCTGATTCAATACCAGGCCGATACCGAAGAGACGTTACCCAGCATTGTATTCTGGCTGTTGGGCAGTTTTGCGACCGCCAACTGGCATAAAGTGTGGCTGCTGGCGGTGCCGGTCGGCATTGCGGCCATGCTGTTGTACCAGTTGCGCTGGCGAATCAACCTGTTATCACTCAACGATAAAGACGCCAAAGCGCTCGGGGTGGCGGTGGTTCCGCTGCGGCGCAGCGTGTTGCTGTGCTGCGCATTGCTGGTTGCGGCGCAGGTCTCCGTCAGCGGCAGTATTGCCTGGGTGGGTCTGGTGATCCCGCATCTGGCCCGCCTGCTGGTAGGCGTTGATCACCGTCGGTTACTCCCCTGTGCTTTCTGGCTGGGCGGCTGTTTTATGATTGTGGTGGATGATATTGCCCGCACGCTGCTACCTACGGAAATTCCTCTGGGGATCATCACCGCCTTGCTCGGTGCGCCGCTGTTTGCCTTTTTGCTGATTCAGTCCAGCCGACGGGGGATACGATGATATCTGCCGCACTTAACGTCGATCAGTTGGAGTATGGCTACCGGATGCCGTTGTTTGCGCCGCTCACGTTCCGCTGTGAGAAAGGCAATATCTGGGCCGTGCTCGGGCGTAACGGTTTGGGGAAGAGCACGTTGCTGGATACGCTGACCGGTACGCTGCCGTTGTTGGGTGGAAACATACAAAGTGAGGGGGGAATTGGTATTGTGGCGCAGCATACGCGCTTACCGTTTCCCTACACCGTTAGCGATGTCGTGCTGATGGGCCGCGCGCAGCATGTAAAGTTATTTGCTCAACCGGGCCAGCAGGATAAAAAGCGGGCGATGCAGGCGCTGGAGCAGCTCAATATTGCGCATCTTGCGTCCTGTACCTTTTGTTCACTTTCCGGCGGGCAGCAACAGTTGGTAATGATCGCCCGGGCGTTGGTCACGGATTGTCAAACGCTGTTGCTTGATGAACCCTGTTCCGCGCTGGATTTAGCCAATCAGCAGGTGGTGCTGCAGCTTATCAGCGATCTGGCGTATAGCCAGGGCTGCAGCATTCTCTTTACAACGCACGATCCGCAGCATGCACTACAGATAGCCAGTCATACGCTGCTGTTGTTGCCGCAGGGGAGATGGCTGGCGGGGCCAACGCAGGAGATTGTGACGGAAGATAATTTGTTCCAGGCGTACGGTTTACCGCTGCGAAAATTTAGCGTGGACCCGCATCCGACGCCGTTTATCGCGCCGCTGTTTACCATTCATCGTTAAGTGTTTTAAAACCGGCGCTGGCCAAACATGTTTGTCCGTCGCGCGCGAGGATAAAATCAACCAGCGCTTTGACGTTTTTAGACGCCTCGAGCACCGCCAGCTGGTATTCACAGCGAATGTTATGGTCCGTGGGGATTGTTACGCAGCGAATATCGGGCTGCCCGGCAAGTGCTGTTGCATAGTGCGTGTAGCCAATAAACAAATCCGCCAGGCCCTGGCGAATAATCCACGCGCTGGCCAGTTCGCCATTTGGCACCTTAACCGTGTCACGGCCACCGACAAGGGGAATAGCGCGTTCGCGCAGGCGCTGTCCAAGGCCGGGTTCGAGCACATCGAGGCTGTCGAATAATGCCCAGGTATAATCCCCGGAAGGGTCACAGCCGGGGGTTGAGGTGCCAATACGCAGGGTTGGATCTCGCAGTAACTCCAGCCATTCGCCGGTTTTGCGGGTGGTGAGGCTCAGTTGGTTCCAGCAAAAGGTATGCGCGGACAGTGCCCTACCGCTGGCCAGCAACTGCTGCGGATGTGCACGATTGGCCGAGGCAAATAAGGAACAAGGTTCACCGGCTTCTATACGTTCGCGTAATAATCCGGCCGGGCCGTATTCCACACAAACGTCAATTCCGCTTAGAGACGTGAACTGGTTTATCAGCGGGGTAAAGGCCAGCCGTAAACTGCCAGCAGCGAAGAGCGTGATGGGGCATGACATAATGTAGCGAGTCCTGAATTCGAGATCCGAAATGAATGACAGACATCTTAAACGTCATCATATTGTATATGACCAACTATTCGATGCAAATGGCAATAATTATCTGGGTAATAATTTTTTTAAGATATTAACAATTGAATTAATGATTAGCTGTACCCGGAAAGGCTGCTGGGTCTTTTTACTGTAAATCACAAACAGATCCAGATGGGTGGAGAAGTTATCAGGAAGTGTAGGGACCAGACCGTCGATATCTGTTTCTTTAATGATCAACTCGGGCATAAATAAATAACCAAGACCCGCTTTGGCAAGTTCGATTGCGGCATACGAGTTATCGCAGGAAAAATCACCGCTAATGATTATCTTTCTTATTTCTTTACGTGAGTCGTCATTTATATACCAGATGTTATGATTGTCTTCCATATGTGAGAAAAAAAGTATACAGGGACTGTGTCCATAATCTTCAATGGAGTGGATCGGATATCTCGCAATCATGTCGCGGGTGCCATATATATTGGCCGGAATCGATGCGATATTTCGCGCAATAAGTTCGTCATTGTCGGGCAATGAATGCGTAAACAAGATGTCGCAGTCATCACTAAAAGGGACGCCAAGGGTAAATTCAGCGTTGCTGAGGTTACTGGTGGTCAGCATTAATTTAATTTCCGGATGCTGCGCTTTCAACCCAGGAATGACGTACTTGGAGATAAATAACAGCTGACCGGTAGGGGCATGGATCCTGACAAACCCATCAGACGCCAGCTTATAGGCCATTGTAAACTTCTGGATATCTTCACATGACTTCATGTGTTTTTTGACGTAGGGGAGAAGCTCTTCACCGAAACGGGTCAATTTTATCGGCCGACAAGAGCGATCGAACACGGAGAATCCAAAACGGTCCTCCAGTTGTTGTAAGGTTCTACTGATATTGGGTTGCGCAATTTTTAGCGTTTCCGCAGCCAGACTCAAACTACGGGTACACGAAAGTTCATAAAGGATACGGAGTTCGTTATCGTTAAAGCTGATTTTCTGGACCACTGAGACCTCAGATATGCCTTGTGAATATTATCTGTATACATTCCCGCACGGCTTCGGCCAGTGTCTTTTGAAATTGAATGTATACAGTCCAGCCAACAAAAATAGCGCAGGCATGTTACGTGAACATACCTTTTAAACGGTTGCACAATAATATTTTAACCAATTCTTATCCATTAAAAGATAGCATGGTTTGTGTAAGAAAACAAAAAAGCAAAATGCGAAAATTACAATGAATAAACGTGTTGTTACGGGGTTCATGACTATTTTGATAATGGGTGGGCGGTAGATAAAGCCTGTTTCTACCCATTTTAAGGTTACTGCAGGAGTGTAGGTAACGCATTATATCTATTACGCATAATGTTATGCACATTGTTTGCGAGACGCATGAGGTGAATCTGACTAGAATACCGCGCAAATTTATGGTCACAGGCTGGATTCAGGGATAACGAGTTAATACTTAAGCAAATTTTACCGAATGAATAACGTTTTATTCACTTTTATTACAAATTAAACCCTGAGCCCTCTGTAAAAGTCGCACACTTATTATGATCGAAAGAACTGCATGGCTTTGCCTGATTGTACACCTGTCGATCATTACGACGCCGGTACTGGCAACAATAACAAGCGAACCTCAATCGTCGCAATGGCAAAGCGAATTACTTGCACGACCTTCTGTCGTATATGTGCTTCAGGCCGAAGAAACGACGGATTCCGTTGCCGAACGCTTAGGTCTGACGACCACCCAACTGCGCTATTTCAACCAATTCAGAACATTTAACAAACCGTTTGAACAATTAGATCAGGGTGATGAGCTTGATATTCCGGCCTCAGCCTCCGGTGGGAATAAGGCGGCAGGCGCGAGTGACAAGCTACACCAGGAACAGGAAAACGACGCCGGGGTTAAACGCCTTGCCAGCGGTGCTTCGGGCCTGGCGAATATTCTGGAAAACGGCGATGCGGCACAAGCGGCCAGCGGTCTGGTCCGTTCGGAAATTAACAGTAAAGCGAATGAAACAGTCACTGGCTGGTTAGGGCAGTTTGGCACGGTACGGGCGCAGTTGAATGTCGGCGAACAGTTTTCCCTTGATGATAGCAGCGTAGATTGGCTGGTGCCGGTATATGAAACACAGACGAATGTCTTATTCACCCAACTGGGTTATCAGAATCAGGACGACCGTAATACGCTGAACGTTGGCGTGGGCGTACGTCATTTCAGCCATGACTGGATGCTGGGATTTAATACCTTTTATGACGCCGATTTGAGTGGCGATCATCGTCGCCTTGGCGTTGGGGCTGAACTGTGGCGCGACTATTTTCAACTTGCTACCAACGGGTATTTCAGACTGTCTGACTGGAAGGCCTCGAAAGACGTGGAAAATTATGACGAACGCCCGGCGAACGGTTTTGATGTCAGAGTGCAAGGTTGGTTGCCTGACTATCCGCACCTTGGCGGCAAGTTTATCTATGAGCAGTATTTTGGCGATGAGGTCGGGCTGTCTGGCGAAGACGAACGTGAGAAAAATGCCTGGGCCTTCACGACCGGTATCACCTGGACGCCGTTCCCACTGATGACGCTGGGTATTGAGCAGAGTATGGAAAAGGGTGATGAGCGAGACACCAGCGTGCAAATGGAGCTGGCGTGGCGACCGGGTGAAACCCTGGAATCTCAACTTTCGCCTGATGAAGTGGCCTCTCTGCGCGAGCTGGAAGGTAGCCGCTACAGCCTGGTTGATCGTAATAATGTCATCACTCTGGAATATCAGGCACAGGATCTTGTGCAGTTGACGCTTTCTGAAGAGGCGATTCAGGACGCTGAATATACGGTGCATACGATTTCGACCGATGTCACGAGTGAATACCCGCTGGCGCAGGTCACCTGGGATAACGCGGCGTTTCTGGCGTCTGGCGGAGAGTTTCGCGAGCTGAGCGTGAATATGTTTTCACTGACATTGCCTCCTTACCAACGCTCGCCATCCTCAGACGGGACGGCAAACCAGTATCGCGTCGTTGCGATGGCAGAGGATACCGAAGGGAATACCAGTAATGCCCAGACCTTGCTGATTGAGGTTCTACCCGTAAATCTGGCGTTTGGCGATGCGTTACAGGTCACCGGTAACGGTGCGCCCGCTGATGGTAAAACGCCGGTTACTGTGACCGCAACCCTGGTCGATGATGACGGCAAACCGGTTAGCGGAAAAAATATCACCATGGGAATGACATTCGCCGACGGCAGTATCACCGCTGAGGATGTGATGAGCGATGCGGCTGGGCGGGCGATGTACAGCGTGGTCTCTCACGTTGCGGGTCAGGCAACGGCGACGGCCAGGGTGCATGAACTGAGCCAGAGCACGAAAGTATTGTATAGCCAGGTGAATTCGGGTGTCGATGAAATGTACTCGGCGTTGCTGGTGAACCCGGCGGTGATTCGGGCCGATGGCGAAGATGTTGCTGAAATGACCTACAAAGCCAATAACAGCGAGGGCGAGCCGGTAACGGGCCTCGAGAACGTGTCGTTTCAGGTGTCCGGTGTGCCCAATACCACCTCCACAGTAGTGCGTGAAGTCGCGCCGGGTATCTATCGTGCAAAGTTGAGCGGTATTCATGCCGGGAAAGGCGTGGTGCAGGTTATGCAGGGAAATGTCGTGGCGAAGACCTTGCGCCGTCCGGTTACCCTCATCTCCACCGGTAACCCTGTCGACCCGCAGCAATCTTCTTTAAATGCGACGCCGGGAAGAATATCCGCCAATGGTAACGCGGAATCGACTCTGGTTCTGCAGTTAACCGACAGCAGCGGGAACCCACTGAAAGAAAAAAACGTCCGATTTACCAGTAGCCTCGCCGGAACGACGATCGGCAACGTCACTAACCGGGAGGATGGTACGTATACCGCCACATTGACGGGTACCGCAACCGGAAACGCAAAAATAAGGACGCATGTTAACGGGTTTCTGACCACTATCGCGCCGACGGTGGTCAAGCTGGTACGTGATGATAATTCGGTCAGTCTTGAGGCTGTGGTGGTGCTTGACGATCATGCGCTGGCGGATGGTGTAGATGAGAATGTCATCAAAGTCACCACCTTTAACGCGGATGGGACGCCAGCTGCGGGTGAAACCGTACGACTGTACGCGAACAATCATGCGGATATTCCCCCAGCAGCCACCACCGATGCTAACGGTGAGGTCTCGGTGTCGTTGACCAGTCGGGTCGCGGGTGAGGTCACGGTGATTGTTGAACTTAACGGCAGCACAGAGGAAGTTGAAACGAGTTTTGCCGTTGATGATGACAGCCTGGATCCAGCGAAATCTCAACTGAATGTCGTCCCTGAACGTATTGAAGCGAATGGCAATGCTGAATCATTTATTCACTTTTTATTAAGGGATCAGCAGGGTAACCCGGTTACCGGGCAAAAAGTGACCTTCACCAGTCCTCTGGAGGGCACGACTATCAGTCAGGCTAAGGATAACCATAACGGCCTGTATAAAGCGTCGTTATCTGGCGTAACAGCGGGCGTGGCCGAGATTTCTGTCAACGTGAATGACCATCACTTTGCGGTTACTCCAGTGAGCGTTACGCTCACGCCAAAAGTGGGTGAGGCCGGGCAGGGCGTCACGCAGGTGGTGGCAGACAATGCGCCGGCCAATGGCAGATCGGCGAATCAGGTGAAGGTCACCATACACCATGCGGATGGGCGTCCGGCCAGCGCGCAGGCGGTGCGATTCGTGGCGACTAACGGGGCGGCAGTACCCACCTCGGTGATGACTAATAGCGAAGGCGAAGCATTTGCCATGGTGACCAACCGCATCGCCGGAAAATCCGTGGTGTCGGTGATGTTAAACGGACATGTCCAGCAGGTTGAACTCACCTTTCTGTCTGATGAAGGCAGCGCCACCATTTTCCCTGGCGACCTGCGCATCATAGCGGACAACGCATTAGCTAACGGCACTGCTGAAAATAAAGTCAGCGCGACCGTCAGGGATGCGTTTGGTAATCCTGTGGCGGGGCAGCAGGTGAAATTTAAGGCCAGCCACGGCGTACGTGCTTCTGCACAGGGTGTGACTGATGCGAACGGCGTGATAACAGCGACCCTGACGAGCACGGCTGCGGGACGCAGCGAGGTTGTGGCGCTAATTAATCGTCGCGGCGAGCACGTGTCGGTTAATTTTGCCCCCTTTGCATCATCGGTGAAAGTGCTACGCAATGGGCAAGCGCTGACCACCCATCCGCAGGTGGGCGACCGTTTATCCGCTGTCGTCATGTGCGGTGAAATTGTCTGCGAAGAGCAGCCAGAACATTTTCAGTGGCAGGGGGAAACCGCTGCAGGCAGTAACCAATTCACCGCGATTCCACAGGCGACGGGCCGTATCTATGTTGTGTCTGGCGAATGGCAAAAACGTGCTTTGCGCGTGGAAACACAAGAATCACCCTGAAACCCGTAATTTCCCGGCTGACGCCTTAATCCCTTTTTATTATTGAGTACGCAAATGAAACGCAAAAACTTTACCTTAACCGCCAGTAGCGCGATGTTAATCCTGTCATTTCCCGCCCTGGCCGTCTTGTCCGATCCAACCGATACCGTAAAAGGACGCGTGCCGGTTATCACCCAGAGCACGATTGTTTCTGCTGATACCAACAGCAACGGCGTCTTCGACATTGGCGATGTGATTTCCATCAGCCAGCAGGGCGCGTTCAGCGACCCGGACGGGGATGCAGAATCGCAAAGAACCTTTCAGTGGCAGGCGGATGGGGCAGATATTTCGGGCGCCACCAGTGATACCTACACCGTGACGGCGAGTGATTTAGGCAAAAAGATCACCGTGTTGGTTACGCCGCATACTGATCCAACGATAACCGATCCGGATACCGGTATCGCAGTTGCGTCAAATGAGCTGTCAGCGGCTTCTGCATCGACGCCGATCGCCGTACAGATTGATGGCGCAGTGAATGGCTTCCCGCAGGTTGATACTGAACTTAGCGCCGTCGTACAACTGGCTGACGGCAGCGCCGGTGATGCTGGCACCTATCAGTGGAAGATTGAGACCGCGATTGGTTCTGGCGTATACCAAAATATTCCAGGTGCGAACGGTAAGACTTACAAACCGGTAGCCGGGGATCAGAAACGTAAGATACAGATCGAGGTGAATTAATGTCACCCATTGTGCAGCAGCGAAGTGTTCAAGCGCTGCTGCGTATAATCGCCGTTCATTCGGATTGCCTGAGCTATGAAGCTGAATAGTGTCGCGCTCACTCTGCGCAGCGCCGCGGGTGTGCTGGTTGTTTTTGTCGCCACTGAAGCCCTGGCGGTGACAGCACAGACCGAGACGGTAAAAGGACGCCCGCCCGTGGCCGGTCAACTGCAGGTGATTAACACCTCTGCGCCGGGATTAAATCCGGCTCAGGGAGATACGCTGGAGATTGCGTATCAATTTCACGATCCTGATGGTTTGCAGGAAAGTCCATCAGAGACCCTGTTTCGCTGGTTGGCCGACGAGCAGGTAATCTCAGGGGCGAATGAGCGTCTTTACACGCCCGGCCCCGCGCAGAATAAACGCTACCTGACGGTTAAGGTGTTGCCGGTTGAGATTGAACCTTCCGATCCCGACCGACCGGATGCGCCTTTTGTCAGCCCAAACGCGAACGCGCCGGTGCTACCCGCGCGAGCAGACTTGTCGGCCGCGTTTCATTATGCTTCGCCAGCGCTGCGCTGGGGGGATGCGTATATGCACTGTGCGAACAACGGCATGCGTTTACCAGATGAGGGCGATCTGCAGGATATGTTTGTGACCTACACTCGGGCAAATCGTGTGGGGCAAGATTCTAAAGGCGATTTACGGCATACCTATGGCATTGCTGGACGTAACGCTATCTGGACGACACGCGCGCTCAATGATACGCACCATGCGGTGATTAATGCTTTTACCGATGGGCGTAGTAGCGCGGCGGCAAACGCCAGCAGACAGACAGTGGTGTGCGCGCAAACCGGTATACCTGACATGCTTCCGGCGATCGTCAATTTAGCGATACCGGCGCCCCGCGAAGGGGAAGATGTCACGCTTTCCTATCTTTATCAGGGGAATGAGACTATTCCCGACCGGTCGCGTTTTCAGTGGTTTCGTGCGGATAACGCCGCAGGAACGGCCAGAAAAACGGCAATTCCAGGCGCGGTTGAAAAAAGTTATACCCCCGTTGCAGAGGATGTAAATCGCTATCTGGTGGTGGAAGCCACGCCAGCAAGCTATGACACGGTAATGGGGACAATGGTCAGTACGGTCAGCGAGCAAGTGGCACCAGGCGGCAGCAACGTCCTCCCTGGGAACACGACTATTCACGTCAATGGCGCCACGTTTGATACCGACAGCGGTTTTCCTCGCAGCGGATTGGTTGGTGCCAGCTTCCAGTTGCGCATGAATGGCAATGCTGCCAGCAACCGGGAGTATTCCTGGCATGACGATCGTTCGTGGTTAAGCGTGGATGATAAGGGTGTGGTGACGTTTAACCGTCGGCCTGAAGGCGCAGAGAAAACTGCCACCATTACCATACGGTCGAAAAATGACGGTGGGTCTTATGCTTATACCTTCACGGTCACGAAGTGGTTAATCACTGACGGCAATCCAACAGGATTTAATAATGACTGGTGTGGTAAACAAGATGATGGCTATCATCGGCCGACTGCAGAGGAATCGACCCGCAACGGCGAGCGAGCGGCTTCAACCGGACGCTGGTGGAGCGAGTGGGGGCCGTTGTACAACTTTGGTGGCAACTGGGTCAACGCACCTTACTGGATAGATGAACTGGGCAGTAAAAATACGTTGAATATGAGTAATGGGATAGTGACGAATAGCAGGAAAAGCAGTCACGTGGTCTGTATAGCGGATGTGAATTAAAGCGTTTTTCTGAACGGATGGTTGCCTGTAAGACGGTGAGGAAAGCAGGCAGCCACAGCCAATTGTTGAAGGCCGAATAGCAATTACGTAAGAGTGTTTTTTTGAAAAAAAGAAAGTGTAGATAAGGACGAGAGAGTAAGCACCAAATCAACGGGAATTGATTTGGTGCGTCCGAGTGGACTCGAACCACCGACCCCCACCATGTCAAGGTGGTGCTCTAACCAACTGAGCTACGGACGCAAGATGGTGCGTTCAATTGGACTCGAACCAACGACCCCCACCATGTCAAGGTGGTGCTCTAACCAACTGAGCTATGAACGCAACGTTGTAGGTGACAACGGGGACGAATATTAGCGGCACAGACCGAATGAGGCAAGAGGGAAATGGTGTTTTTCTGCATGTTTTCACTCAATTGCAGAGTAATTAAG
This sequence comes from Citrobacter sp. wls829, assembly GCF_005280825.1. Classification (NCBI taxonomy): domain Bacteria; kingdom Pseudomonadati; phylum Pseudomonadota; class Gammaproteobacteria; order Enterobacterales; family Enterobacteriaceae; genus Citrobacter; species Citrobacter sp. wls829. The sequence continues at coordinate 52,043 of NZ_SZWP01000057.1, read as the reverse complement.
CAAGTTGATTATATTTTGTTGATTTTACGGCGTGTTTTTTATTCACCCGATCCTTTGGGTGCACAAGTCAGGCGTGCGGGGGAGAATCAGAACCACTCCTGTAAGTCCCGAATGTCGCGATCATCCGGGGCTTTTTGCTGTTATGGCGAGTCGTTACAGCCGGTATCTTTATGTCTGGCCCAGTCGACCATGCCCTGAAAGTCAACAATGACCACCGACTCATCCCCGACGACCCAGGCATCGTGCCCTGGAGGGATGCGTGACAGATCGCCGGGGCGGCAATCAAATTCACTGCCATCGTCCATTTTTACCCGCAGCACCCCGGCTACGTGGTATTGAAAATGCGGGGCTTCACAACTCTTTGTTCCCGCTATCGACTGGATCGATGTCGCCCATCGCCAGCCGGGCTCCAGCACCGCACGTCCGACGATGGCTCCGCCGATATTGAGAAGTTCCAGTCGTCCATTCGCAAACTCGCGAACCTCATCTGGTATATCGAATGATTTCACATCTGCTTTGTCCATTGCGCACCTCCTTAGCTTGATTACGCACATGGCCGCTCTTCAATTATATCAGCCTGGTTGTTTTTTGTTCGGTTTCGCCATGGGAAATTCTGCAACAGGACCTACCCGTAGACCGGGTTTAAGCCGTGCCCGGATTAGCGTAAAATGTCCGCTTTCTGCCGCAACGCTACTGGCTAACTCAACCAAGTGAATTTTTGATGAAAAATAATCCGACGCTCTCCCTGATGTGTTTTCAGATGCTGGAATCTGGCGCGAGTCGCCGTACGGTGAAAAGGGCTCTGACATCCCGCCGTGTCAAGGGACGTCAGGCTGTGGTGCTGCTCTGCAAGCAAGAGATGGCGCTGCTGAGAAGCGGGAAATTGCGCGTGTCAGAAAACGGGTAATCCCAGCCCACACTTCACTTCCCTTACTGTTTTCTGCGTGACGTCGTGCGCCCGCTCGCTCCCTTTTTGCAATAGCGCCATCAACATGCCCTTATCCTGTATGTAGGTCGCACGGCGTTCTCGCATGGGGGCAATGAGTTCTTGTAAACACACCTCCAGCTCATTTTTACAGGTTTTATCCCCCAGCCCGCCTTGTTGATAGTTCGCTTTCATCTCCGCAACTTTTGCTTTGTTCGGGTGAAATGCATCCAGATATGTGAACACTATATTGCCGTCTATCTGCCCCGGGTCGGTCACTTTTAAATGGTGAGGGTCGGTGTACATGGCGCTGACCGCGCGATGAATGGCCTCTTCGCTGGCAGAAAGGAGCAACGTATTGCCAAGTGATTTCGACATTTTGGCGTTGCCGTCGATACCCGGGAGGCGGCTGGTTTCGCTCAACATAGCCTTACAATGCTGTAAAACGGGAGTCGGTAACAGGCTATTCATCTTATGCACGATTTCGTTAGTCTGCTCGAGCATCGGTAATTGATCGTCGCCGACGGGAACAACGTTGGCTTTGAAGGCCGTAATATCTGCCGCCTGGCTGATCGGGTAAACCAGGAAACCAACCGGCAGAGAGCGGGTGAACCCTTTTTGCATAATTTCATTTTTTACCGTTGGGTTACGCTCTACGCGCGCCACGGTAACAATGTTCATATAAAGCGCAGTCAGTTCAGCAAGCGCCGGTAGAGCAGACTGCAAGCAAATTGTCGTGAGTGAAGGATCAATCCCCGCGGCAAGGTAATCGGCGAGCACTTCGGGGATGTTATTGCGGATCTTTTGCGGATTGCTGCCGTTATCGGTAAGCCCCTGAAGATCCGCGACCAGCACAAACTGTTGATAATCACGTTGCAGGGCAACACGCTGGCGTAGCGAGCCAACAAAGTGGCCGAGATGTAATGGGCCGGTTGGGCGATCGCCAGTAAGAATAATGGTTTTGTTGTTCATGTCAGACTCCTTAGCCGTAAAGCCGAAAGGGGTCTTTCAAATGCAAATAACCGCCTTTCGGCGGTTATTTAAAATGGGGAAAACACATTCTGGCCGCCTTTAAGAAGGCTGCCACCACAGGTCGTTATTAACGCTGTTTACATCGTGTTTTGTATTCATTTAATGAACATATCATGGTGTGATGAAGAGGTAAAGCCATGCACGCTGCGAGCTGATTGGCGTGACAACCGTTGTTATCGCGCGTTCTCACGCAACTGTACTTTACCTGTCAGATACGTTGTGGCTTGACCACCAATATGGACACGATCGCCCACTAACTTGCAGCGTAAATCCCCGCCGCGCTCGGACACCTGGCGTGCCAGCATCTGTGTTTTGTTCAGTTTCTCAGCCCAGTATGGAATGAGCATGCTATGTGCCGAACCTGTGACAGGGTCTTCCGCAACGGCCTCGCCTGGGCAGAAGAATCGACTGACAAAATCGTATTCCCCATCGCCTGGCGCCGTAATGCAGACCATTTTTCCCAGCGGAAGCATGGCGTGAATATCCGGGCGTACTGCTGCAATCTGCTGCTGATTCTCCATAACGACCATGTAATCACGTGCCACGCGGACTTCTTTGTATTCCGTGATACCCAGCGTATCCAATAGTAAAGGCGGCGGTATAACCGATTCGGTATTCCAGGCGGGGAAATCAAGCGTCAGCCATTCGCCACTGCGGGTCACGGTCAGCGGGCCAACAAATCGGGTTTCGAAGTGAATTGTGGTGTCCGGGTAGTCAAGATGTTCAAAGATGACGTGTGCAGCAGCCAGTGTGGCATGCCCGCATAAATTGATTTCACCCTGAGTGGTAAACCAACGTAGCTCAAAGCCGCTATCGGTGGTGACAAAGAAGGCGGTTTCTGACTGGTTATGTTGCTGAGACATTTTTAATAATATCTCATCGGGCAACCATTCTGTAAGAGGACACACTGCGGCGGCATTGCCACCAAAAGTGGTGTCGGTAAAGGCATCTATCATGTAAAAATCAATGTGCTTCATCGTATAGTCCTCTTGTTGTTCTCCGGTCATCTCACGCTCTACCATGCCATGACAACGTGCAATTTCGTATTGGTTTATGCTCTTGCAGGCAATAACATATCGCGATATGCCCGCGTTTAGCTCGCTTGCAGCATACCGAAGCTCACGATTCGCGATCGACCCAACTCTTTGGCGCGATACAGGGCCACGTCAGCGGCGCGCAGCAGGTTGTCGCTTTGGGCGTGCTGTGGGTAGCTGGCAACGCCAATAGACACGTCGATATGGCTGATGTCCGACGTCCCAAAGCGCAGCGTAAGCGCATGCACACCGTTGTAGATGTCCGTCGCCATGCGGTTAGCCTCTTCTTCACCCATGTTGCTGAGCAGGACCAAAAACTCTTCACCACCGTAGCGGAACGCCATCCCACTGTCGCGTATGGCGCGCTGAATAATCGCGGCAACGCCCTTGATAACGCCATCGCCCGCCTCGTGACCGAACCGATCGTTGACATCTTTGAAGTGATCAATATCAATCATCAGGCAACTGATGGGTGTCTGATTATGTATCGCCTGGCCCATCTGGGTGCGCAAAGTGTCTTCCAGATGATGGCGATTGCGCAAACCGGTCAGCGGGTCGTAGAGTGCTTTTTCCAGTAACGCATCGCGCAGACGCTGATTGGCTAATGCCAGACCGAGCGCTTCTGCCATCAGTTCCAGATACGCGCGGGAAGGCGCGGTATCATCGCTGAGATTCTGAAATGAGAGCAGGCCGATAGCCTCCCCCTGAGCAATCAACGGCACACACAGCGTGTGATCCTGACATGACTCTGGCAGATGGTAGCAGGCGATGTCCGGCTCGCCGTGGACCGGGGGATGACTCTGCCCGCGACGCACGGCCCAGCATTCGTCCGGGTGGAAGGCATCTGCTTTTCCCTGCGGAGAAAGCCACTCAGCGACGCAGCGCATCTGCCACGGTTCCCGGTCAAGAATGTAGAGACGTCCGGCGACGCCGGGAGCAATATTCGGCGCGAACAGTTGTGCAACATTGATAACGTCAGCGAAGTTCTCACAACCCTGTAAGCGCTGAGTCATCCGTGCCAGCAGTTCGCGTATCGCCCAGTCGGCGTCACGCTCTTTCTCCAGCCGCTGCCGTACCAGGCCGTTCTCGCGAAAAATGCGGATGGCCTGTGCCATATCGCCGATTTCATCAATCTGGTTAAAGTTAGGTGTTTCAACCGCGTAATCCTGCGAGGCCAGTCGATGAACGACGTCGCTCAGTCGCACGACGGGGCGTAGCACCCGACGTTTTAAAATAAAGCCGAGGACAAACAAAAACAGCAATGCCGTCAGTCCGACCATCACTTCAGACAGCGTGCGCAGTGTACGGGACGTCTGCGTGGCGTCCTCAATGGCGTTGCGGGCGCGGCTGTCGAGCATCTGGCGGAAATGGTCTATTTTATCCTGCGTCCGTTCGAGCTCCTGCTCATAGGATTTACCGAAGAGCAGGGCGATAGCCTGCGCCTGCTCTCCGCGCGCGACGCTTTCGATCGCCGTCTGTTGTTCGTTCTGTAGCGTATCAACAATTTGCAATCCCTCGTGCAGGAGCGCCAATTCTTCCCCTGATGCTCCGGTATCCTTCAGTTTCGTCAATCGGTGCTCAACGGCTTTTAGCGAGGTCTCTTTCTGTTGGTAGGCTTGCAACGCATCAGGATCTTTACTGACCACATACAGGCGCGCCAGATCGGACAGTGACCAGGCGTCAATTTCAACTTCTTCGGTCAGCTGATCGAATATATACCGCTGTTCTACCGCCTGCCGTTCGGTGTTATCGGCGTTTGACGCCATTAGCATGACCACGCCGGAGGCGAGGGTCAGGCATACCGTCGCACTGTAGGCCCAGTTGGTGATTGTGGCTATTCGCACCTGTTTATTCCTTTTGCGACGAGTAATGAATGTGCATGATTGAAATTATAGAAAACGTATGATTTTGCGTGACAATAAAAAGGCGACCCCGTGGTCGCCCTTTGTTATCGTCATACCGTTATAAATCTGGAGGATTTTTTCCTTCTTCCATAAAGTCTTTATCGATCTCCTCCACGTTGCCCTCGTGATCGCGCCCGGATAACAGATTCCAGCAGGCAAGGAACAGTGCCGCGATCAATGGGCCAATGACAAACCCGTTAATACCGTAAATCTCCATCCCGCCGAGGGTGGAAATCAAAATTAGATAATCGGGCATCTTGGTGTCTTTGCCCACCAGCAATGGGCGCAAAATATTGTCTACCAGCCCGACGATAATGACGAAGAATCCGACGATAAACAGTCCTTGCCACAACTGCTGTGTGGCAAAGAGGAAAATTGCCGCGGGTACCCAGACAATGGCTGAACCCACTGCAGGCACCAGTGAGAGAAACGCCATCAATGCGCCCCACAGAACGCTGCCGTCGATGTCCACAATGGCAAAAGCAATGCCACCGAGTGTGCCCTGAACCACCGCGACCACCGCTGTGCCTTTTACCGTGGCACGGGTGACACCGACAAATTTGGCAAACAGGTGCTGTTTAGCGAAATCGGTCAGCGGTAAAGAATCCAGAATCTGACGCACCAGGTACGGCCCGTCCTTGAGCAGGAAAAACAGCAGATACAGCATGATGCCAAAGCTGATGGCAAAGCCGAATGTCCCTTTGCCAATCAGGAATGCACTGCCGGCGAGGTACTGCCCGCCCTGTAATGCAACATCGGAGAGCTTTTGCTGAATTTGTGCCACGTTATCCAGATGGTGGTCCGCAAGGAATCCTCTGGCCCAGTCAGGGAGATACGACAGGATCGCGGTGACGACTTCCGGGAACTGCGTGTTGTTCTGTTGCAGCTTGCTGTACACCACGTTCAGTTCGATAGCCAGTGATGACAGGATCACCATCAGGGGAATAAAGACAATCAGGCAGATAATGCCAATGGTGATAAGCGACGCCAGCCCGTTGCGATCGCCCAGCGCGCTGCGCAGTTTGTTTTTCACCGGATTAAAAATAGTGGTTAATATCGCGGCCCACAGAATGGCGGAAAAGTAAGGGGACAGCACATCAAAGAACGCCCACGTCACCAGGGCGAGAATGAAAATGAAAAAACCTTTGGTCAGTCCGTTAAAACGCATTAGTGGATCCTGTAAATAAGAAGCAGTCCCGACTATAGAACTGTTCAGCGGATTTACCAACCTGCAACTGTCGGCGTGCCAGGGCACGCTGAGCGAAATGGACGTGAGTCTACCGGGGTTTATTCATGTCCGGTGTTTACTCGTTTACCAATATCTTTGAGCTGAGAATACTTTTCCAGCAACTGCGGAGCATCATCCAGGCTCATGGCAAACATCCACATATAGGTCATCACAGAGTAAATGTGACCCGCATCAGCCCCGCCGCCGAGCGTCATGATGAGGATCGTCATGCCAAATAACAGAGCGACCACAATACCAATGGACAAGTAACCCAGCGCTTCACGGTCGGATAAACAAATACGCAGCCTGGACAACAGGCGGTAATGTTTGCCGAGCGGGGAGGCGGCGGCACTATTGACCATGGCTATCTCTTTTTCGAGTCGATTATTTAATCGCAGGAAAAGCGCTTCGTTTTTGCGTGTATAGCTGCTCAGGAACAGTGAAAAAAAACCAAGAATGACAAGACAGGCCACACCCGTCCACAACTCTATAACCAGCAGCATGATGGCAGCCCCCAGAATAGAGGCGATCGAGGTGATAAGCGCAGGCAGATGCTTTTCAAAAAAATCGACGAACTCGCGGGAAAGCGCGACCCGTGCTGCAATGGTCGAGGTATTTTGATTGTCCCGACGTTGAGCGAGAATGACGGGAACAGCCAACTCAGCATAGATCCGGGTAAATGTACGGGTATCAACACTCCGACGAGCCGCCCCTATGGCCCACATAATAAAGACCACAACGGCATAAAAAACCGCGTGTAAGGCGTTACCCGCAATAATTGCATTGATGGCAAAGCCGGCCATTAGCGGATACAGCAGATACGTCAGGTTCTCGGCAACTACGAGAAGAAATGTGACCAGGAGTTTTTTACGGTGGCGGCGGGCCAGAGACTTAAGCGTGCCAACTGCACTGTATAAGGATGTGGATTTATCGTGACTCTTCAGGCTTATCATTATCTGTGATTCTGTTAAAATTAATAATTGAGCGGTTGCTCAATTATTGCAGGTCGAGTGTATTTGAGCGGTTGCTCAAAGTCAATGCGGGGTGAATTGATGAAAAAAAAGACAGAAGAGTTGAGAGTACGAATTCTGGATGGCGCGGTGGCGCTGTTTATCGAAAAAGGGATAGAGAAGGTGACAACCCGGGAGTTGACGGAACATCTCGGCCTTTCTCGCAGCCATATCTATCACTACTTTAAGGACTGGCAGTCACTGTGCCTTGCCGCGCTGGAAAGATTTATGCAACAAGAGCTGGACGATTTAGCCGAATCGTTAGCCGGGCGCGAACCTCACGAAAAGTTAAGTGTATTGATCAAATACTACCTTCCTGAAGGTCCGGATGCCGTCTGGCAGCTTTATGACTCTTTATGGCGTCTGGCGAGCCATGACGCCGCTTACGCAGAGCTTGCAGAGCGCAATATGAATTGCTGGATGGAAATGATCGCCGACATTATTCGTGAAGGTGTGGGGTTGAAAGCGTTCCGGGCGCTGGATGCCGAACGTGTTACACGCCAGTTCGTTGCCATGCTTAACGGGTACTCAGAGAACCTGATTATTCATCCTTCACCTGAAAAATGTCAGTTGGCCAGCGACGATCTCCACGACTTTATCAGGCAGATGTTGTAAAGCTGTATAGTTCGCGCGTAGCCAATGTTCAGAAAGGCGAAAAAGGATAGAGCTGATACACCGCTACCATCACGGAGATGCTCAATAATACGCTGATGATAAAGTAGGTTTTGAATGGCTGTTTTTGTGTTTTGTGGCGAAAGAGTTGCTGACCTGCTATCGCGCCGGGCCATCCGCCGACAACGCCAAACATCAGTAATGTGAACTCTGGCACTCTGCGCCAGGCTTTTCGCGCCGCCATTTTGTCCATGCCGTAAATCACCAGCGTCAGTACGTTGGCGAGCAGTAACCATATAATAAAGGGATGAGATGTAAACAGGCTGCCGATCGCGGCGAGGATCAGCAGCAAATAACAACCGCGATTGAGATTCATAGTATTCGCCACAGCCATTTCCAGAGAGTATCGACCCTGCATTGTACGCAATACCCACGGCGAGCAGAACCCCTGTCGGAAGCCGTGGTATAAGGATGCGCGACTCTCACAAAGGCGTTTGCTACAAAAAACGATTACGCATCTGTATGCTTGCGTAATTCATGAAAAAGTTTAGGCTGACGTCTTATATATGATTGCTTATCAAAGGTTAAAAAGTGAAAAAAACAACCCCAGAATATACGCCCGTTGACTTATCTCGTTGGGCAAGAAAGGAGCATTTTGAGGTATTTCAGACCTTTGCTCAAAGCACAATTAACCAAACAGTTCTCTTAGACATTACCGCGCTGTTAAAACATATAAAAGAGGTTGGCTGGAAATTTTATCCTACTATTATTTTCCTGCTTTCTAAAGTCGTAAACAGACATACAGAGTTTCGTATGGCGATAAAGGACAATGAGCTTGTCATATGGAATGAAGTTCATCCAAGTTATACGATTTTCCATAATGAAACGGAGACCTTTTCATCATTATGGAGTCACTACGATGGCAATATTCATCACTTTCAACATGTTTATGCAGAAGACATGGCACGTTATGGTAATAACCTTTCTTACTGGCCTAAGGGAGAGTCGCTGGAAAATATATTTTTCGTGTCGGCCATTCCTTGGGTAAGTTTTACCAGTTTCAATATCAACGTTGCCAACATGCAGAACTTTTTTTCCCCCATGTTCACTATTGGGAAATACTACAACCAGGATGGAAAAGTAATGTTACCCCTCGCCGTTCAGGTACATCATTCCGTGTGCGATGGTTTTCATGTGGCAAGATTGATCAATGAGTTACAAGAGATTAGCGATAACATATTGCACCATTCAGAAGAGCGCAATGCTTGATGTGCCAGACGATCTCTTATTACAAGCAAGGATAGCAGTCATGTCTGCTAAGAGTACATAACCTCCTGCTAAAGGGCTGCTTGAACGTAAAGCCGCCCTTTATTTTGCCTGTGATGAAGCAACAATGTTACTCAGCCATGCCGTGGTTAATGCGCGTTAACGGTTCATTGACATTAAAGATTTTGAATTGCACGTTTTGCACACCCAGCGGCTTCAGACGGGCTGTATGCTTTTTAACATATGCCAGCGCAGTTTCTTCGTCCTGGAACAGGTAGATGCCGCCGGCTTCCTGGGTTGCTTCGTTTTCTGTCCAGATTTTCCAGATAAAGCCAGGCTCCTGGTTAATGGATTCTGCCAGGTCGACAAGCTGGCGTGACATCTCTTCGCCAAACGGGCCCTGAAAATCAAAGTGCAACTGCAATAGTGTGTTTGACATAATTCCTCCATGGATAACGCTGATGCGGGTAAGTCAGTATCTTATTTTTAATTTATTGCACAATAAACGGCAAAAGATCGCTGATTCGCCAGTCGGTTGAAAATTCGTTATGATCCGCTCCCGTACTTTATCATGGCTGCCTGATGTCTACTCTCTTTGATACCTTTATTGCTCCGCCGTGCCATGACGAGATAGAGGTCCTCTATCAGGACGACCATCTGCTTCTTATCAATAAACCCACCGGTTTGCTAAGCCTGTCGGGAAAAAATCCGCAAAATATCGACTCGGTACATCACCGGCTGGTTCAGATTTATCCCGGCTGCACGCTGGTGCATCGACTTGATTTTGGCACTTCCGGGCTGATGGTGATTGCCCGCAATAAGGCTACCAATGCTGCGCTGTGCCAGCAATTCAGCCTGCGCGCTGTTACCAAGGTGTATAGCGCCTTGCTCTGTGGGCATTTGAGCGAGGATGAAGGGGTGATAGACGCTGCTATTGCCAAGGATCCGGCGCTGTTTCCGCTGATGTCGATATGCGCCATCAGCGGCAAACCCGCGCGCTCCCGCTATCGGGTTGTCGAGCGCTTTAATCATCCGCTGGAAGACGGGACTGTACTGCCGTTAACGCGGGTACAGCTTTTCCCCGAAACCGGTCGCACCCATCAGTTGCGTATTCACTGTCAACATCTGGGATACGCCATTTGGGGCTGCGATCTGTATGGGGGGCGTCTGTTGCCGGGTACAGAACGGACGCCACGACTGATGCTGCATGCCAGCGAACTGCATTTTAAGCATCCTGTCAGCGGAGAAGCGATCAACGCCCACAATGGCAGTCCGTTCTGAATAGGGTGGAGACAATAGCCGCCGGGGGGCGGCTATTGCGGGGTGTTATCGCGCCGCGCGTTGTAAAATAATGGCGGACGGCTGGCGTTGCAGATAACGCATGCGCAGCATCATCATTACTGCAGCAGAGGTCAGACCGATAATAAAGCCGATCCAGAAACCTGCTGGACCCATGCGTTCAACTACCAGGTCGGTCAGTGCGAGGATATATCCGCTCGGTAAACCCAACACCCAGTAAGCGATAAAGGTGATAAAGAAAATGGAGCGCGTATCTTTATAACCACGCAGGATCCCACTGCCAATGACCTGAATCGAGTCAGATATCTGATACACGGCGGCCAGCAACATGAGCTGTGCAGCCAGCGTCACCACTTCAGGATTATTGTTGTAGAGCAGGGCGATGTGCTCACGCAGGGTCACGGTGAACACTGCGGTTAACACCGCCATGCAAACACCGACGCCCAACCCGGTTCTGGCTGCAGTTTGGGCGTCAAGCGTTGACCCCTGGCCCAGACGATAACCCACGCGAATCGTTACGGCGGCTGCCAGCGACATCGGCAGAACGAACATGAGCGAGCTAAAGTTCAGCGCGATTTGGTGTCCGGCCACGTCCACAATCCCCAGCGGGGAAACCAGCAATGCCACTACGGCGAACAACGTTACTTCAAAGAATAACGCCAGCGCAATCGGTAAGCCCAACTGGATCAGGCGCTTCATCACCGCGGTATCGGGTTTCTGGAAACCGCGGACGTTGCGAATATCACGCATTGAGCGCGCACGTTTAACGTAGGACAACATGGCGAGAAACATCACCCAGTACACCGCCGCAGTGGCAACGCCGCAGCCTACGCCGCCGAGTTCTGGCATGCCAAAATGCCCATAGATGAAAATGTAGTTAACCGGGATGTTGACCAACAGGCCGAGAAACCCCATCACCATCGCCGGTTTGGTTTTGGCCAGACCTTCACACTGGTTACGAGCTACCTGGAAGAATAAATAGCCAGGCGCGCCCCACAACAGCGCGCGCAGGTAGCCGACGGCTTTATCGGCCAGCGCCGGGTCGATATTATCCATGGAGCGGATAATGTATCCCGCATTCCAGAGCACCACCATAATGAGCACAGATACGCTGCCCGCCAGCCAGAAACCCTGGCGTATTTGATGAGCAATGCGGTCGCGGCGACCCGATCCGTTAAGTTGCGCAATGACTGGCGTCAATGCCAGCAGGAGTCCGTGACCAAATAAGATGGCCGGGAGCCAAATGGAGGTCCCGATAGCGACGGCAGCCATGTCCGTCGCGCTGTATCCACCCGCCATGACGGTATCGACGAACCCCATTGCGGTTTGGGCGATTTGCGCAAGAATCACCGGAATTGCCAGAGCTAATAACTGACGCGCTTCGATTACATACTTTTGCACGTTTACACCATTATATTGTTGTTATTTGAGAGACTAAAAAAGCCGCCTGAGAGGGCAGCAAGAAGAAAATACAGGGGAAATTGCAGTCTATTGTAGCGAGGAATACGTAATTCTCCAGTGAAAAAACAGGTGGGGGCGGTGCATTGCTGGCAACCGCAATTTTCACCTGCTATTGTGCACAACAGATATGTCTTAATTACGTTCAGGAGTTAGAGGTATGTTTACGGGTATTGTGCAGGGCACCGCGAAACTGGTGTCTATTGATGAGAAACCAAATTTTCGTACGCATGTAGTTGAGTTACCTGAATACATGCTGGATGGCCTGGAGACGGGTGCATCAGTTGCACACAATGGTTGTTGTCTGACGGTGACCGACATTAACGGCAATCACATCAGCTTTGACCTGATGAAAGAAACGCTGCGTATTACCAATCTGGGCGAGCTTAAAGTGGGCGATCGGGTCAACGTAGAGCGCGCGGCAAAATTCAGCGATGAGATCGGCGGGCATTTAATGTCAGGCCATATTATGACTACCGCTGAGATATCAAAAATTCTGACCTCAGAAAATAATCGTCAGATCTGGTTTAAGGTGCAGGATGCGTCGTTGATGAAATATATCCTGTACAAAGGATTTATCGGCATTGATGGTATCAGCCTGACGGTTGGAGAAGTAACACCGACGCGTTTTTGCGTGCATTTGATCCCGGAAACGCTGGAGCGTACGACGCTTGGTAAGAAAAAACTGGGGGCTCGGGTCAACATCGAAATCGACCCACAAACGCAGGCGGTCGTGGATACCGTTGAGCGCGTGCTGGCGGCAAAAGAAAGTGCAGTAAATCACGTCACCGGCGAAGTCTAAGCCGGCGCGTTTCCAGGCCCCCGTTGAAGGCGGGGGCGAGAATGACTAGCGTGGAACGCGCAGACCGTGTTCTACGCCACGTGAGAACACCACCTGCCAGAGCTGAATATCACGGGCGCGAAATGCGCCGGCACAGGCGTTGAGGTAGTAACTGAACATACGTTTAAAGCGCTCGGTGTAGTGCTCGGTGATTTCAGGCCAGGTTGCCATAAAGCGCGTATGCCAGGCCATTAGCGTAGTATCGTAATCGGCGCCAAAGTTGTGCCAGTCTTCCATCACAAAATGCGGCTCGCTGGCTTTCGCAATCTGGCGCACGGACGGCAAGCAACCATTCGGGAAAATATACTTATTGATCCACGGATCGACGTTATTGTCGGTTTTTCTGGATCCAATGCTGTGGAGTAAAAACAGACCCTCTGGTTTTAAATTGCGATCGACAACATCAAAATAGGTGTTGTAGTTTTTTGGACCCACATGCTCAAACATGCCAACGGAGACAATGCGGTCGAAACGATCGTGCAGGTCGCGGTAATCCTCAAGCAAAATAGTGACATCCAGCCCTTCACACCGTGCTTGTGCCAGTTTCTGCTGTTCGGCAGAAATGGTCACCCCCACGACGCTGACGCCGTAATGGGCGGCCATAAACTGGGACAAGCCTCCCCAGCCGCAGCCAATGTCCAGCACGCGCATCCCCGGTTTGAGCTGTAATTTTTCGGCGATCATATTGAGCTTCTCCTGTTGGGCTGACTCCAGGGTCGTGGCGTCCTTCCAGTAGGCACAGGAATATTGCATGTAGGGATCAAGCATGCGGGTGAAGAGATCGTTGCCTAAATCGTAGTGTTCTTTTCCGACAACCCACGCGCGTTTTTTATTCTGTAAATTGAACAGGCGCGCGGCGGCGATTCGCAGCGTGTCTTTAAAGTGGCGGGGGAGTTGGCCTTCAAGGCCGGCACGTAAAACCTGAGTAAAAAACATGTCCAGCCGATCGCATTCCCACCAGCCATCCATATAACTTTCACCCAAACCCAGCGAACCATCCTGTAAAACGCGCTTGTAAAAATCGGGGTTGTTAACGCGAATATCTGCCGGTGCAGCGCCATTAATGGTAATGCCCGCACGGCTTAATAATTCACTGGTGATTCGATACCAGTCATCATCTGGTACGCTGACGTCTTCTATACACGATGAACTCATAGCTTCTCCATCACAGGTCGGTGATCAGAACCTTAAAACAGCGTAGACGCTTTTTTGGGCTTTGTGAGAAATCTCACGGAATGAATCCGCGAATCTGTTTTCCGACGTAGAACAGAGGAAGGGAGAACCCCTTACCGAAAAGGCCATCCGTGGTTAAGCGGGAACATGCGTGTTCCCGTTAACACATAAAAATTATCGTTTTTGTAACAACTGGAAATCAGTATAGGCCTGAATTTTTGTGGGTTCAATCAAAAAATATTAGCCCGCTAATTAATTATTAAAGCGCTATGAATGTGATTCGCCGGGCGCAGCAGTAGAAACCTCATCAGCGTGAGAGCGACATTCTTTCTGCGACTGCATTTTGTACCCCAGCGCGGCCAGCAACACCGTAGACAGCATGACGCCAGTAGTAGTGAATAGCGGCGTGCTGATCAACCACGACACAACCAGACTTGCCAGGAAGCATAAGCCCAGTTGAAGCGTATTCTGCAGCGCTGCGGCACGTCCTGTTGCCTGTGGGAAGGGACGCAAAGCCTGAGCAACGACAATCGGATAGATAGCACCGTTCGCTATTGCCATCACGCAGAATGGGATCAGGATTTCGGCCAGCGCAACGTGGTGAATAAAGCCGACCGCCCAGGTAGCGATAACGCTCACCGCATACAGAATGAGCAGCCACGGCAGTAATTGACGACCTTCCCATTTTTGCAGGGCGGCACGACAGCCGTATCCGCCGATCAAAAAGGCGATGGTTTGCGGCACATAGCTCAGGCCAATGACGGCCGGGCTATAGCCCATCTCGCTCAGGATAAACGGCGAGCCGGTCAGCCACGCGAAAAAGCTCGCGGAACAGGCCGCATAAATCAGCACGTTGCCGCGGTAGGTTCTGGAGCGCAGCAGGGTGGCAAAGGTGAGCTTATCCTGGCTATCGTCACGCGCTTTAGCCGTGGGCTTCAGGCGCAGGGCCGGCAGCATCAGGATCAGGGTGATGGCAAACAGGGTGGCAAAAATAGCCTGCCAGGAAAAATGCATCAGGATCCAACTGCCTAATAATGGCGCGAGCGCGGGAGATAACCCGACCAGCGGCATAATGGTGGCAAAGATACGGTTCACTTTTTGCGAGGGATAATAATCAGCAACCAACGCCTGCCAGATAACCGACGCCGCACAGACACCCACAGCCTGGATAAAGCGCAGCACCAGCAAGCCGGTGGCGTTTTCGACCCAAAGCATGCCAAGACTGCTCAGCGCGAAGATGGAGAGGCCCAGTAGCAAAATAGGCTTGCGGCCATAATGGTCGGAGAGTGGCCCCCACAGAAGTTGCGCGATGGCAAAACCCGCTAAGAACAGGCTAAGGCTGGCGCTGACGGCTGATGCTGGGGTTTGCAAATCGGACTGAATAGCCGCAAATGCTGGCAAATACATATCCGTTGCCAGAAAACCGAGCACGCTAAGACCTGCCAGCCAGACTAAAAACCCTTTTCCAGGTTGCATCATTATTTCTCTTTATAAGCAATAGAACAGTGCCGCTGAGTGTAGTGAGTGAAATTCTTGCTGTGAAACGCTAATATTTGCTTATTGATTTCAAATTTTTTGCAGGCAGAGTATGTGGTCAGAATATTCCCTTGAAGTAGTGGATGCAGTCGCACGCAACGGCAGCTTTAGTTCTGCCGCCCAGGAGTTGCACCGCGTGCCTTCGGCGGTGAGCTATACCGTGCGTCAACTGGAGGAGTGGCTGGCTGTGCCTCTTTTCGAACGTCGCCATCGGGATGTGGAATTAACCCCCGCCGGGGCGTGGTTTTTAAAAGAAGGGCGCTCTGTTATCAAAAAAATGCAGATCACTCGCCAACAATGTCAGCAAATTGCCAACGGCTGGCGTGGGCAACTGGCGATTGCCGTCGATAATATTGTCAGGCCGGAACGGACCCGACAGATGATTGTGGATTTCTACCGTCATTTTGATGATGTGGAGTTAATCGTTTTTCAGGAGGTATTTAACGGCGTCTGGGATGCGTTATCGGACGGGCGCGTGGAGCTGGCGATTGGCGCGACGCAGGCTATTCCGGTAGGGGGGCGCTATACGTTTCGCGATATGGGAATGTTGAGCTGGAACTGCGTGGTGGCAAGTCATCATCCGCTGGCGTCGATGCCGGGACCGCTCAGTGACGATACGTTGCGCAACTGGCCGTCGCTGGTACGAGAAGACACCTCCCGTACGTTGCCAAAACGTATTACCTGGCTACTGGATAACCAAAAAAGGGTGGTAGTGCCTGACTGGGAGTCATCTGCCACCTGTTTATCGGCTGGACTCTGTGTTGGGATGGTGCCAACGCATTTTTCCAAACCGTGGATCGACAGCGGAAAATGGGTTGCACTTCAGCTTGAAAATCCCTTTCCTGATGCCGCGTGTTGCCTGACCTGGCAGCAAAACGATACGTCGCCCGCACTGAGATGGCTGCTGGACTATTTAGGGGACAGTGAAACGTTGAATAAAGAGTGGCTGCGGGAGCCAGAGTAAGGCTCCCGCACAACAGATTATCGACGATAATCGCGGAACGGACCATCGGCCACGGAGCGACGTTCTACCAGGCGCGGGTGCACCTCAATAGACTGTGACTCTTCGCGTTTATTCACGATACGGTCTAACAGCATGTTAAAGGCCGTTTCACCGAGCGAATCTTTTGGCTGATGAATGGTGGTTAATGCCGGGGTGAAGAAGCGGGCGTTACGCACGTTGTCGTAACCAATCAGCGACACATCTTGCGGGACGCGCAGGCCCATCTCGTCAGCGGCGCAAAGCGCGCCCATCGCCATGATATCACCACCACAGAAGACGGCGGTCGGGCGGTGCGACTGGGAGAGGATCTGCTGCATGGCGCGATACCCGGATTCAGGCTCAAAATCGCCCTGGACAATCCAGTTGTCAGGCACTTTAATCAGCGCTTCTTCCATCGCCTTCATAAAGCCCGCCAGGCGTCCGGCGCCGGTGTTACGCTCCATAGGCCCTGGGATCACACCAATCTCGCGATGACCGCGTTCAACCAGATAACGGCCTGCCATATAACCGCCTTCAAAGGCGTTATCGATGACCGTATCGGTAAAATCGGCTTTGGCTTCGCCCCAATCCATCACCACCATCGGAATATGGCGATATTCTTCGAGCATGGAAAGCAGCGGTTCCGGGTATTCAGAACACATCACCAGCAGACCATCTACGCGCTTCTGCGCCATCATGGAGAGGTAGGCCTGCTGCTTCTCGAGGCTGTTCCACGCGTTGCCCAGAATCAGCGTATAGCCTTTCTGGAAGCAGTTCTTCTCAACGGCTTCGATGATTTCCGCAAAGTAGGCGGCTTCGCTGCTGGTCGCCAACAAGCCAATCGATTTAGTGTGATTCACCTTCAGACTGCGTGCCACCGCGCTTGGGGAATAATGTAGTTCTTTAATTGCTGCCCAGACGGCATTGCGCGTTTCTTCCGCGACAAAGCGTGTTTTGTTAATTACGTGTGATACGGTTGTAGTGGAAACGTTTGCTCGCTTCGCTACATCTTTAATTGTTGCCATTACATCTCACTCCAGACCATATCCTAAGTTCCTGAGAATACTCCAGGTAAACGTTTGCCTTCACACACCCTTCGCGCAACATCAGGGTTGCGGTACGCCAGGAAAACGACACGGAACGTCAGGAAGGGGTCAATGGCCGGTACGCTAATCAAGTAAGCGTGGAATTTTGTCTGATCTTTACGAAAAGGGGAAGAGTTAAAAGCATTTATCAATATAAATCGTGAGAGATTTTTACCTTCAAGTGTGCAAAAATGCGCAATATCACTTTTTGTGTGGGAATAAAAAGGAGAAAACTTGATGAGCACCGATCTGAAATTTTCGTTAGTCACCACCATTATTGTTCTGGGTTTGATTGTTGCCAGTGGTTTAACCGCCGCGCTGCATTGATGTATCGCCGAGGGAGAGCTATCTCCCTCATCCCGCCAACCTGTCCTCCCACTGCTATTGTTTGCAAATAAGCAAAAGTCTTTTGCATTTTTGTTAACTTTATTATTTTTGCGATCAATGTCATGCTTTTGACTCTTATTCTGTGTCGTGCCACGGCTCGACGTTACGGAGTCGCTGTATGAAAATAAATTATCCACTACTGGCGCTGGCGATAGGGGCGTTTGGTATCGGCACGACGGAGTTTTCTCCGATGGGGTTATTACCCGTCATCGCTAAAGGCGTCGATGTCTCGATTCCGGCGGCAGGGATGCTAATTAGCGCCTATGCGGTAGGGGTGATGGTCGGTGCACCGTTAATGACCTTATTGCTTTCTCATCGCGGGCGTCGCAATGCGCTGATTTTTCTGATGGCGATTTTTACGCTCGGCAACGTGCTGTCGGCGTTATCTCCCGATTACACTACTCTGATGCTGTCGCGTATTCTGACCAGTCTTAACCATGGGGCCTTTTTTGGTCTCGGCTCGGTTGTAGCGGCAAGCGTGGTGCCAAAGCACAAACAGGCCAGCGCTGTCGCCACCATGTTTATGGGACTCACCATCGCCAATATTGGCGGCGTTCCTGCAGCGACCTGGCTGGGTGAAACCATCGGCTGGCGCATGTCCTTTATGGCAACGGCGGGTCTTGGGGTTATCTCGATGGTCAGCCTGTTCTTCTCGTTGCCGAAAGGCGGAGCAGGGGAGCGCCCGAACGTGCGCAAAGAGCTGGCGGTGCTCATGCGCCCGCAGGTGGTGTCAGCGTTGCTGACTACTGTGCTGGGCGCCGGTGCGATGTTCACGCTCTATACCTATATTTCACCGGTGCTGCATAGCATCACCCATGCCACGCCTGCCTTTGTAACCGGAATGCTGGTGCTGATTGGCGTTGGGTTCTCAATCGGTAACTATCTGGGCGGCAAGCTGGCGGACCGCTCAGTCAACGGCACGCTGAAAGGCTTCTTACTGCTATTGATGGTGATTATGCTGGCAATCCCGTTACTGGCGCGTAGTGAATTGGGTGCAGCCATCAGCATGGTAGTCTGGGGTGCGGCAACCTTTGCGGTAGTTCCGCCGTTACAGATGCGGGTGATGCGCGTTGCCAGCGACGCGCCGGGCTTATCATCCTCGGTCAACATTGGTGCGTTTAATCTGGGGAATGCGCTAGGTGCGGCGGCGGGTGGCACAGTGATATCGGGTGGTTTAGGTTACAGTTTTGTCCCGGTGATGGGGGCAATTGTGGCTGGGCTGGCGTTGCTACTGGTCTTTGTCTCCGCGAGAAAACAGCCTGACGAGGCCTGCAGAGTCACGAACTAACGCTAAAACGCAGAAGGGAGTCCCTTCTGCGTTATCATTTTTATGCTGCGAAGTTTTTCGCAACAAACTCCCAGTTCACCAGCGCCCAGAAATGTTCCAGGTAGCCAGGACGCGCGTTGCGATAGTCAATGTAGTAGGCGTGTTCCCACACATCAACGGTCATCAGCGGCGTTGCATCGGTAGTCAGCGGTGTTCCGGCATTTGACGTGGAAACGATAGCCAGTTTGCCATCAGTACCTTTTACCAGCCAGGTCCAGCCAGCGCCGAAGTTTTTGATCGCCGCATCGGTGAATTGCGCTTTGAAGTCAGCGAAGCTACCAAAAGATGCAACAATGGCTTCAGCCAGTTCACCGGTCGGTTCGCCGCCCGCGTTGGGTGCCAGGCAGTTCCAGTAGAAGGTGTGGTTCCAGACCTGAGCCGCGTTGTTAAACACACCACCTTCAGAGCTACGTACGATCTCTTCTAGTGATTTGCCTTCAAACGCCGTGCCTTTGATCAGGTTATTCAGGTTAGTAACGTAAGTCTGGTGGTGTTTGCCATAGTGGTATTCCAGCGTTTCAGCAGAAATGTGCGGCGCCAGAGCATCTTTGGCATACGGTAATGCAGGTAATTCGAACGACATTGCTTCTCTCCTTATTATTTATATTGAGTACACACAATAGCCTCATTGTGAGTAAGGATAGGGTAGCAAATTGAAAGGTTATGCAAAAGAAGAACTTACCCTACAGCACATACTGTAGGGTAAGATTTTAGCGAATTGTTTTTGGCGTCATGACACGACGAGCACCCACATAGTGGCGCTGCCAGTAATCTTCACTCAGGGAGGTGATTTGGATCTCCTGACCGCTACGTGGTGACTGAATAAACTTACCGTTGCCAACGTAGACACCAACGTGATCGGCGGTGCCGCGGCCCTGGGTACGGAAGAAGACCAAATCGCCGTTTTTCAGTTCATCGCGGTCGATCGGTGCTGCGTCGCGCAGGTGGTACATTTCATTGGCAGTACGCGGAATGCGGAACTTCACCAGGTCCTTATACGCGTAATAAACCAGACCACTGCAATCAAAACCGGTTCTCGGCGAAGAGCCACCCCAGCGGTAGGGTTTACCGATCTGGTTCATCAGAGTAGACATCGCGGTTTTGGTCGCTTTTTGCACTTTCACTTTATGGGCATCAGCGAGGGCTACCGGGGCTGTTGATTTTACTTTTACACAGCGCGGCTTGTGACCTTTGCGCGGGGTGCATTTTTCAGTCCAGGTGACCGCAGCGGTTTGTGTTGTTGCGACTTTACTGCGACGGTTGACCGTTTTGGTTGTTTTTGCAGGTGTCGCGGTGCGTTTTTTGGAAGAGGAAGCGGTTTTGGTGCTGGATTTACTGGTGGTTTTTTTTGCCGTTTTCTTGCTGGTTTGTGTGACTTTTTTACTGGCTGTCGCGCTTTTCTTTTTATCTACCGTTTTGAGCGTGTGGGAAACGGCAGGTGTCGTCCTGGCCTGCTTGGAAGCATGGGCCACTGACGTAAAAGGGAGTGTGGTAAAAAGCAAAGCACAGAGCGTGATCGAGATCCGGTTTATCCGCGCCACTGAGCAGTCCTCTATTAGGGCAGGTCTATCATGCCTGCGTGTGATTTTCAAAACTTGATGATTCTAATCTATAGAAACGGGGAAAGTTAATAGCTTTTTTTGTTTAAAATAGTGTTTCGTTACCGACCGCAAAAAAAAACAGCAATCAACGCCAATACTGGCGAAGGGATAATCAATTCCTTGTGCATAAAAGGGATAAGTAATATTCTGAATGCAACTTATGGCGACTGGCGATAAAATAATAACCGTAAGAAAAATGTTATTTTCCGTTGTCAGTCAGACCCGTTACAATGTCAGACTACTGCCGTAAAAGAAGTTAAGGAAGCAAGATAATGAGCACCACTATCGAAAAAATCCAGCGCCAGATCGCTGAAAACCCGATTCTCCTGTACATGAAAGGTTCTCCAAAACTGCCAAGCTGCGGTTTTTCCGCTCAGGCTGTGCAGGCGCTGTCTGCCTGTGGTGAACGCTTTGCTTATGTTGATATTCTGCAAAACCCGGATATTCGCGCCGAGTTGCCGAAATACGCAAACTGGCCAACCTTCCCGCAGCTGTGGGTTGATGGTGAGCTGGTTGGCGGCTGCGACATTTTAATCGAAATGTACCAGCGCGGTGAATTGCAGCAGCTTATCAAAGAGACTGCGGCGAAGTACAAAACCGAAGAGCCGGACGCTGAGTAATCAGCAGAAACGAAAAAGCGACCAGTCTGGTCGCTTTTTTTATGGTCCGCTTATGCCTCTTCAGGCATTGGCAGGGGCCACCCACCAAGGCGTTTCCAGCGGTTAACGATTTCGCAAAACAGCACTGCCGTCCGTTCGGTGTCATACAGCGCAGAGTGCGCCTGGTTGCCATCAAACTCCATTCCTGCAGCCAGACACGCTTTAGACAGTACGGTTTGCCCGAGCGAAAGACCGCTTAAGGCCGCAGTGTCAAAGGTCACAAATGGGTGAAATGGGTTGCGCTTCAGCGAGGCGCGTTCGGCGGCTGCCATCATGAAGCTGTGATCGAAGGTGGCATTGTGCGCAACCATAATCGCCCGATTGCAGCCGCTGTCTTTGATGCCTTTACGCACCATTTTGAAGATGGCGTGCAGGGCGTCGTATTCGCTGACCGCGCCGCGCAGCGGGTTGCTCGGATCAATACCGTTAAACGCAAGTGCTTCTGGTTGCAGATTTGCCCCTTCAAACGGTTCGACGTGGAAATGCAACGTCATGTCCGGCATCAGCCAGCCTTGTTCATCCATTTTCAGCGTGATGGCTGCAATCTCGAGCAGCGCATCGGTTTTGGCGTTAAATCCTGCTGTTTCTACATCAATGACGACAGGATAAAAACCACGAAAACGGTCACACAGACCGGAAAGTTGAGCGTTATCGGACATCTGGGTCTCTTAATACGGGAAAATTGCAGCGCGTATTATGACAAAATGATGAGTATAAAACTACGGGCACAGACGATCTGCGCCCGAGGGGAGGTTAGTCACCCAGGCCGCGGCCTGCGTCTTTCTCTTCGATAAGTTCGATTTTGTAACCGTCCGGATCTTCTACAAATGCGATAACCGTCGTCCCGCCTTTGACCGGACCCGCTTCGCGCGTCACGTTGCCGCCGTTCTGACGAATGCGCTCGCAGGCTTCTGCGGCGTTGTCTACGCTCAGAGCAATGTGGCCGTAGGCAGTGCCCAGGTCATATTTGTCGACGCCCCAGTTGTAGGTCAGCTCAATGACGGCTTCATCGGTCTCAGGACCGTAACCGACAAAGGCCAGAGAATACTTGTATTCAGGGTTTTCACTGGTACGCAGCAGCTTCATGCCCAGCACGTTGGTGTAAAATTCGATGGAACGCTGCAGGTCACCTACGCGCAGCATGGTATGAAGTAAACGCATCTTTTTCCCCTTCAAAAATGGCTAGTACATTCAATATGTTGTTTTAGTATAGCGGCGTTGTTGCGCCGCTATCAATGCCAGAACGGAGATTGCGCAATTACAGGGTCGGATAATCCGTGTAACCCTCTGCACCGCCGCCGTAGAAACTCTCTGCGCGCTGTGGGTTCAGTTCTGCTTTGTGCTGCAAACGTGCGACCAAATCCGGGTTGGCAATATAGGCGCGGCCAAAGGCGACGGCGTCGATCAACCCTTTCTCAATCAGCGCTTCTGCTTTTTCCGGGGTGTAGGCACCAGCACCAATAATCGGACCGTGGAAACGCGCGCGAACTTTCTCGCGGAACGCATCGCTATACGGCTCTCCGCCGGCCCAGTCTGGTTCGGACATGTGCAGATAAGCGATACCACGTTTACCCAGCTGTTCAATCAGGTACAACGCATCGGCTTCTTCATTCGGGCCGTTATCAACGTTCTGGAAAGAGCCGATAGGGGATACGCGGATGCCAATCCGGTCTGCGCCCCATTCTTTGATACCGGCATCAACGACTTCCAGCACCAGACGTGCACGATTTTCGACGCTGCCGCCGTACTGATCGGTACGCTGGTTAGAGGTGGGTGACAGGAACTGGTGTAGCAAATAGCCATGGGCAGAGTGCAGCTCAACCATGTCAAAGCCAGCCTCGCGTGCGTTGGCGATGGCCTGACGGAAATCATTGACGATGCCCGGGATTTCGTCGGTTTCCAGGGCGCGCGGCATTGAGGTGTCGGCACGCGTTGCCAGACCGTTTTCATCGCGCAGCGAGGTACGGGTACCGGCGCTGATGGCGGAAGGGGCAACTGGCGGTTGTCCGTTCGGCTGCAGGCTGACGTGAGAGATACGACCGGTGTGCCACAACTGTACGGCAATATGACCTTGTTCAGCGTGGACGGCGGCGGTGATTTTTTTCCAGGCTTCAATTTGTGCTGCGCTGTGTAATCCCGGCGCACCGGCGTAGCCTTTTGCCTGAGCAGATATCTGAGTAGCCTCGCTGATGATAAGACCAGCGCTGGCGCGTTGGCGATAATACTCGGCCATCAGCGGAGTTGGGATGTCGCCAGGTTCGATGCTACGCAGGCGCGTCAGTGGGGCCATAAATACGCGGTTGGCCGCCGTGATGGCTCCTACTTTCAGCGGGGAAAACAATTTTTCAGATGACATATTAACTCCAGGTATGAATAGACCGGTCGTCTAGCGATTGGGTAAATAAAAACGCCTGTTAAACGGCAGGCGTTGCAATAATGTTTTTAACGTGTGCCAGCGCATTTTCCAGTGGGGTGGCACTGCGAGACATCTTGGCCTGCAGGTTGGCCCCGAGCCACAGCGCATACAGCACCTGCGCTTGCTGCAGCGGTTCGCCGCTAAACGACAGGCAGTGTGTGTCGCGACCTTTTTCCAGCGCTTGCGCCAGCAGGGTAATAATGTGCCGAGCGCCTTTATCCATCGCCGTACGCATATCTTCAGAGAGATCGCATACTTCAGCCGACAGTTTGACCGTTAAGCAACCGCTAATAATGCCGTGTTGACTAAACTGATTCAGGGTTTCCTGATAGTAGGCGAGGATTCTGTCGCGGTAGTTACCGGCACCCGACGCTAAATGTGTGGCCAGCCGAAGGTGGTAGGCCGCGTAATGGCGTTCAAGCATGGAAACACCGAACGCTTCTTTAGAGCGAAAATAGTGGTAAAACGACCCTTTGGGCACCTCGGCGGTTTTCAGCAGTTCGCTTAAACCCATACCGGTGAAACCGCGCTGCATGCAAAGCTGCTCGCCGGTTGCCAGAAGATGTTCGCGTGTGTCGTGTTCAGTTGCTTTGTTCATGGAATGGAGTGTAATAGACCAGTCGGTCTAATGCAATAGCGCTTGCCAGAAATTCAGTTAGCGTCTTCAATAGGTATAACTATCTTACGTAAGGAGGGGATGTGGCCGAACAGCTGGAGTTTTTCCCCGTCCAGAGCCCGTGCCGCGGGATCTGCCAGTCCGACGAACGCGGCTTTTGCCGTGGATGTTTTCGTAGCCGGGATGAGCGCTTTAACTGGCAGAAAATGAGCGATGCCGAAAAGCAGGATGTGCTGCGTCTTTGTCGTCAGCGTCTGATGCGTAAATTACGTGCAAACAAACCCAGCCCGTCAGAAGAACCGCAACAACCTTCACTCTTTTAAAAGCGTAATTGCGTATACTCGATGCACACTCATTGTTAAGGAAGCTGCTATGGTTCAGCGTATTACTATTGCGCCGCAAGGCCCGGAATTTTCTCGCTTTGTCATGGGGTACTGGCGGCTGATGGACTGGAATATGTCCGCTCGCCAGCTCGTCAGCTTTATTGAAGAACATCTTGACCTGGGCGTAACCACCGTCGATCACGCTGATATTTATGGTGGATACCAGTGCGAAGCGGCGTTTGGCGAGGCGATGAAGCTGGCTCCGCATCTGCGTGAAAAAATGCAGATCGTGACCAAATGCGGTATTGCCACCACTGCACGGGCGGAAAATACCCTCGGTCACTACATCACCGACAGCGACCATATTATTGCCAGCGCGGAGCAGTCGCTGAAACTGCTGGCGACCGACCATATTGATCTGCTCTTGATCCATCGTCCCGATCCGCTGATGGATGCCGACGAAGTGGCTGAAGCGTTTAAGAAACTGCATCATAGCGGCAAAGTGCGTCACTTTGGCGTGTCTAACTTTACGCCTGCGCAGTTTTCCCTGTTGCAATCACGTCTGCCGTTTACGCTGGCAACCAATCAGGTTGAGATTTCCCCGGTGCATCAGCCACTGCTGCTGGATGGCACCTTAGATCAGCTGCAACAACTGCGCATCCGGCCAATGGCCTGGTCCTGTCTGGGTGGTGGACGACTGTTCAATGATGATGCTTTCCAACCGCTGCGCAATGAACTCGCCGCCATTGCGCAAGAATTGAATGCGCAGTCCATTGAGCAGGTGGTCTATGCGTGGATCCTCCGTCTACCGTCACAGCCGCTGCCGATTATTGGCTCAGGGAAAATTGAGCGCGTTCGCGCTGCTATTGAGGCCGAATCGTTAACCATGTCCCGCCAGCAATGGTTCCGTATCCGTAAAGCCGCGCTGGGTTACGACGTACCGTAATCGCGTTTTCGGCGTTCCGTCGCTCAAAATTGCGTCACTGGTTTACACTTATCAGTCAGACACATAGTGACGGAGGTCGTATGAAGCGTTTGAGTATCGCCATAATCACCTTACTGGCCTGTGCGGGCGCACAGGCTGCCAGTGAGCAAGTTGAGATGAACCTGGTGACTTCGCAAGGGGTAGGTCAGTCGATTGGTTCAGTAACTATTTCTGAAACTGCGCAAGGGCTGGCGTTTACGCCTGACCTGAAAGCACTGCCGCCAGGAGAACATGGTTTCCATGTCCATGCCAACGGCAGCTGTCAGCCTGCGATTAAAGAAGGCAAAGCTTCTGCCGCTGAATCGGCAGGGGGACATCTTGACCCGCATAAAACCGGAAAACATGAAGGTCCGGAGGGGGCTGGGCACATGGGCGACCTGCCGTTGCTGGTGGTCAATGCCGAAGGTTACGCCACAACGACTGTTACCGCCCCACGCCTGAAATCACTGGATGAGGTCAAAGGTAAGGCGCTGATGGTCCATGTGGGTGGCGATAACATGTCCGATCAGCCAAAACCTCTAGGCGGTGGCGGGGCGCGTTACGCCTGCGGGGTTATCAAATAATCAACGGCTCAGCGTGCCTGGCGGCGGAGCCTGTTCAAGCTGAGACAACGAACAGTGTAAACGCCAGATAAGCGCCGCCAGCTCTTGTGCGGCAGGCTGATGATGATGGGCAAGCGTATCGCAGATGCGCTGTAACTCGTTAAGCGTGGCATTCAGTGGACGCTGCTGGACGCCACGCTCGTTCATCACATCGCGCAGCAGTGAAATACACACATCCCTGACGCGGGCCAACGGATCGGAGCGCGCTTCCCAGGCGCGCAGCTGCCACACCACATGCGAGCAGTTCAGCAACACGACGCCCCAGCGTAATAACCACCGCCGCGCCAGCGCATCCTGGCTGTTACTGAGCTGGCTGACATGATGATAGGTTAACGACTCAAATTCATGTTCGCTGTGTGCCGGATGCCGACTGAGCTGATCGACAAAATCCCGGCGCAGGGCGCGAATATGACGACGACTCTTTCTCGCGTCTGAGCCTGGCCGCAGGATAGCAAAGGCCAACCAGGATAGCGCTACGCCGGTTATTTTTGCCAGATTATCATTCAGGAAATCGGCGAAGTCATACACCGGCGGATTGGTCACGGCGATAAACGATCCCATAAAGACGATCAACTGCCCCCAAAGCCCCGCCAGAGCAGGCATTTGCAGCTTTAGCAGTTGCATGGTGGCCAGCAGTGGGAAGAGAAACAGAATGAATTGCCACAGGTCGGTAATTTGTACCATCAGACCGAACTTCACCACAAAGCTGAACAATGACAGCAGCACCAACGTGCGCATCAGCAGTGAGAGTGATTTGAACGGGGTGGCAACGGCGGAATACAGTACGCAGCTAATCGCCGCCAGCGTCAGCGCACCCGCGCCGGATTCCCATTGTGCGCCGATGCTCCACGCGCCAATCACCATCAACGTGATGAAGGTACGTAACCCGCTCCAGATGGCTTCCGCGTTGTCGGTATGGCGGGCCAGGCCCGGCGTGCGGTTCACGCTGATGCGCTCGGCGGTCACGCCTTTTTCCAGCAAATGCAGATAATGGCTGCTTTGCAGGTAAATTCGGCAGAAATAACGTAGCCGTTGCCAGAAGGCGACATGCCGGTAGTCGTGGGAGTCCTGCGGACGCAGGGGGGCAATAATGCGGGCTACCGTGTAGCTATCGGTATCGGATTTCACCAGTGCACTGAGTAGCTGTTCGATGACTTCCCGGGTGTGAGCAGGAGGATTTGGCCAGTTAAGCAGCATTCTGCGCAGGCTGGAGATCACGCTGGTCAGACGCAGTTGCTGATGCAGCAGTGAATTGAGCAGGGCATTCTGCCGTCGAAAGCGATAGTGGCTCCAGAATGCCTGAATACGCAGCAGATTCATGGTCAGAATCTGGCCGATTACCCCTTCGTGGGCTGAGCGGATCGCATCGGTGGTTTCGGGTTGCCAGAGTAAGCTGGCATGTTCCAGCAAACGCGCGTGCATGTTTTTCAGCGCCGTCAGCAACGCTGTACCATCAGACGTGCTGGGCAGGATCATCATCATCATGCCCCCGCAGAGTATCCCGACCATCACTTCGCACACGCGCGCCTGGGCAATATCCCACAGTTGCGTAACCTCAATGGTGTTGACCATCGGAAACGCAATAATAGCCGCGGTGTAGCCTGCCAGTTGAAACGCGTAGGCCACGTTGTTGGTAAAGTGCGCGCAGGCCCAGGTGCATAAACCAATCCAGGCCGACATGCTGAGTAAAAATAACCACGGTTCATTGAGGGTGTGGCCAGCAATAATCAATGCCGCCGTGGCACCAAGCAAACTGCCTGCCACGCGGCCCAGACTTTTGCTGATGACACCGCCCACGGTGGGAAAGCTAACCACCGCAGCGGAGGTCATCGCCCAGTAGGGTTCATCCAGATTCAGGTAATAGGCGAATGTTAACGCCAGGCACATCGCGATGGTGTTTCGCAGCGCGTAACGCCACTGTGCCGCGGTGGCTTTCAACCACGGTAAATTGCCCGGCGTCAGGTGAAGCCGTTTCATTTTTTCTGACCAATCGACACGCTGCAGGTGGTACCTGAAACCAGTGTGACATCGTGCGGTAGTGCGTCAAATTCGATACGCACGGGCACCCGTTGCGCCAGACGCACCCACGGTACGTTGGGTTTGATGTCAGGAATCAGACCGGAATCACTCTCTACGCTTTGATCGTAAATCGCACGACCAATACTGGAAACGTGACCCTGTAACTTTATATTGCCGCTGTACAATGTAATCAGCGCCGGTGCGCCCTCGCGAATATGGCGTAGCTTGGTTTCTTCAAAATAGCCCATCACATAAAATGAACGACTGTCGACCAGCGCAAACAGGGGTTTACCGGTACTGGCATAATCGCCACTGCGTGTAGAAAGATTCGTCACCCAACCAGCGACTGGAGCTTTAACTTCCGTTTGGGTCAATTGCCACTGCGCTTGCCGTAATTGGGCCTGGGCTGCCTCCACGCTTGCCTGCATCGCTTTCACGTTGAGGTTGGCCGTGTCCAGATCCTCGGCAGAGATATAATTTTGCGACAGATGACGGCGGCGATTGGCCTCGTTATTAGCCTTTGCCAGATC
Organism: Citrobacter sp. wls829; assembly: GCF_005280825.1. Classification (NCBI taxonomy): domain Bacteria; kingdom Pseudomonadati; phylum Pseudomonadota; class Gammaproteobacteria; order Enterobacterales; family Enterobacteriaceae; genus Citrobacter; species Citrobacter sp. wls829. Next base: position 23,193 of record NZ_SZWP01000057.1, on the reverse strand, counting down.
GGACTGTGCTTTCGCCAGCTGCGCCTGTGCATTCAGTTCAGCAATATGAAACGGCGTCTTATCGATAACAAACAGCACGTCGCCTGCATTAACAAACTGATTATCTTTAATATTGAGTTGGGTAATGCTGCCGGAAACCTGTGGGGTGATACTGACCTGCTCCGCACGAACTTTGCCATCGCGCGTCCAGGGGGACTGCATATAATAATTCCACATCCACCAACCCGCGAGAACGGCAACAACTGCGACTATAATAGTGGAGAAGTATTTAACGGTTTTGAGCGACATAATCACCACACAATCAGCATAACAAAGCCCAGACACACGCAAAGCGCAAAGAGCGACAGATCCATTAACAAGGGATGCCAGATTTCGCCGGAGTACATCCAGTCGCGCAGTACGCGATGAACAACCAACCAGAAGATAAATCCGCAGATAAACGCTTTGAAAAGTGGAGGGAAGTAGACAGATGCACCGATCATTAAATCTTGTAGGGGCAATCCTGTTGCATTAAACATAAACTTCACGGGCAAAATCCTTGACGGAAGAGAGCATTGCTATAGGTTTAGCAAAAAAAGGGACAATCAGTCTCTTTAACGCATAATGTCTGAAAAAATGTCATCCGGTAAGCAAATTTGGCAATACATTTGTTTTGGGAATACAAATGCTGCACACTATTCTAAAATCAGCATAACAACTTAGCAAGCTAATTATAAGGAGATGAAATTGGAATCGCCACTAGGTTCTGATCTGGCACGGTTGGTGCGCATTTGGCGTGCTCTGATTGACCATCGCCTGAAGCCTTTGGAGTTGACGCAGACGCATTGGGTGACGCTGCACAACATTCATCAGCTGCCACCGGATCAATCGCAGATCCAGCTGGCTAAAGCGATAGGGATTGAGCAGCCTTCTCTGGTGCGTACGCTCGACCAACTGGAAGAAAAGGGACTCATTTCACGACAGACTTGCGCCAGCGATCGTCGAGCAAAGAGAATTAAACTGACGGAGAAAGCCGAGCCGCTGATCGCTGATATGGAAGCGGTTATCAACAAAACGCGCGGAGAGATTCTGGAAGGGATTTCAACCGAGGAAATTAATCTGCTGATTAAACTGGTTGCCCGACTGGAACACAATATTATTGAGCTACAGTCTCAGGGCTGATGCAAAAATCTACGTGTGGCCAGTATCTGACTGACCACACGTAAATTCGATTAGCGCGGAGAAACGGTAACTTCTTTGCCGTTGCTGGCCATCACAACACGCTGACCTGAAGCGAATTTGGTCGCGCCTTGTTTCTGCACCACCATAATGGTGTTCCCGTCATCCTTACGGATTTCCAGTTCCACACCCTGTGTTTTATTGATCGCACCCTGGACGCTTTGACCTGCGACGCCGCCTGCAACCGCACCTGCCGCCGTAGCTAATGAACGACCAGAACCGCCGCCGACGGTGTTACCAAGGAATCCACCGAGTACAGCGCCGCCGATCGCGCCGATGACGTTGGCATCATCGCCACCCTGAATTTGCACCGGACGGACATGAACGATCGTACCGTAGGTTACGTTCTGTACCTGTTTCGCTTCGGATGCGGTATACACGTCACCTGAAAGACTATCACTGTTAACACAACCCGCTAAAGATAATCCCATTAATGAAACAATCAGTGCACGTTTAATCATTTATAACTCTCCTTTACACCACGAAACGCTAATAAAGCACCCTTCATGGTTAAATTATATGGCATTTGTGAGCCTAAGGTCACATGTTCTACTGGAACAATATGAAAATCTTAACCGAAATCAGGTTAACTGAGTATAAACGAATCATTCATCAAATTGATTGAATAGATGGCGGCTTGTCATGATTAGCCATCAAAAATCATCAACGAAGCATGGAATTAATCAGCACTTTATGGTTGAGTGTCAAGGCTAACGTGTTTAAAAGGATGACGTATGAAATCGGGCCGTTTTATCGGTGTTATGTCTGGAACCAGCCTTGATGGTGTTGATGTTGTGCTGGCAGCAATAGATGAAACGATGGTCGCGCAGCAGGCGAGTCTGACCTGGCCCATCCCTCTCCATTTGAAACAGGCCATTCTCGATATCTGCCAGGGGCAGCAACTCACCCTCTCGCAGTATGGGCAACTGGATACGCAATTGGGGCGTTTATTCGCTGAGGCGGTAAATGCGCTGCTGGCGCAGCAAAAATTAAAGCCGCAGGATATTGTCGCAATTGGCTGCCACGGACAAACCGTCTGGCATGAGCCGACAGGCAGTGCGCCGCATACCCTGCAAATTGGCGACAACAACCAGATTGTGGCGCATACCGGCATCACCGTAGTCGGCGATTTTCGCCGGCGTGATATCGCGCTAGGCGGGCAGGGTGCACCGCTGGTTCCCGCTTTTCATCAGGCGCTGTTGGCGCACCCAACTGAGCGTCGGATGGTGTTGAATATCGGCGGTATAGCTAATTTGTCACTGCTTATTCCTCAGCGCCCTGTACGAGGTTATGACACCGGGCCAGGTAATATGCTGATGGATGCCTGGATCTGGCGGCAATGTGGAAAACCTTACGATAAAGACGCGCAATGGGCCTGCGAAGGTACGGTTATTCTTCCGTTGTTGCAAAGCATGCTGAGCGATCCCTATTTTGCCGCGCCGGCACCTAAAAGCACCGGCCGCGAGTACTTTAATTATGGTTGGATCGAACGTCATCTGGCGCAGTTCCCGGGACTGGCCGCGCGTGATGTGCAGACGACGCTTGCTGAACTGACGGCGGTGACGATATCCGAGCAGGTCCTGTTGAGCGGTGGCTGCGAGCGCTTGATGGTCTGCGGCGGTGGAAGCCGTAATCCGCTGCTGATGATGCGCCTGGCGGCACTGTTGCCCGGCACGGAAGTGACCTCGACCGATGAAGCCGGTATTAGCGGGGATGATATGGAAGCGTTAGCTTTTGCCTGGCTGGCATGGCGCACACTGGCGGGATTACCGGGTAATTTACCCTCAGTTACCGGTGCGACGGAATCCAGCGTTTTAGGCGCTATTTTTCCCGCAAACCCACGAACTCAGAGTTAACTGAAATTATCCTGGCGACGATGCCGGTAAACTAGGGATGTTAGGGAGGGGGTTATTCCCCTCCGGGACCAGGAATGTCTTCAGGATAGGGCTATGAAAAAACTGTTATTGGTATGTTTGCCGGTACTGCTTACCGGCTGTAGTGTCTACAACCAATTTGTCGAGCGTATGCAAACGGATACCCTCGAATATCGCTGTGATGAAAAACCGCTGACCGTGAAATTGAACAATACCCAACAAACGGCAAGCTTTGTTTACGATAATCAGTTAGTGAATCTTAAACAGGGTGTATCAGCATCGGGCGCGCGTTACACCGATGGCATCTATGTCTTCTGGTCTAAAGGCGACAGCGCGACGGTCTATAAACGTGACAAAGTTGTGTTAAATAACTGTCAGTTACAGAACCCGAAGCGTTGAGATTTTCACCTGGGCGGCGCACAATAGCGTCACCCACTGACAATCCGTAGCCCAAACATCATGTCTGATAACGACGAATTGCAGCAAATCGCGCATCTGCGCCGTGAATACACGAAAGGCGGTCTTCGCCGCCGCGATCTTCCCGCCGAGCCGCTTGCGCTTTTTGAGCGCTGGCTCGGACAAGCCTGTGACGCCAAACTCGCCGATCCGACTGCCATGGTAGTGGCCACCGTTGATGAAAACGGCCAGCCGTACCAGCGCATCGTGTTGCTCAAACATTATGATGACAAAGGTTTGGTATTTTATACCAACATGGGCAGCCGTAAGGCGCACCAGATAGAGCATAACCCCCGCATTAGCCTGCTGTTTCCGTGGCATACGCTGGAACGGCAGGTGATGGTGATTGGTAAGGCCGAACGTCTTTCTACGCTTGAGGTAGTGAAGTACTTCCACAGTCGCCCACGCGACAGCCAAATTGGCGCCTGGGTATCAAAACAGTCCAGTCGTATCTCCGCACGCGGTATTCTCGAAAGCAAATTTCTTGAACTGAAGCAGAAGTTTCAGCAGGGGGAAGTCCCGCTGCCAAGTTTCTGGGGCGGTTTTCGCGTGAGTATTGAGCAAATGGAGTTCTGGCAGGGCGGCGAAAACCGCTTACACGATCGTTTTTTATACCAGCGTGAAGACAACGCGTGGAAAATCGATCGCCTGGCCCCCTAAAGATGCAAAATTCTTGTTTTAAGCGCTGGCACTGATGAATCCGGCGCTTTATTCTATGTCTCTTTCGCATCAGGCGAAAAGTCGTGTACCGGCAAAGGTGCAGTCGTTTTATACATGGAGATTTTGATGGCAAGCAGTAACTTGATTAAACAATTGCAAGAGCGGGGGCTGGTGGCCCAGGTGACGGACGAAGAAGCGTTAGCAGAGCGACTGGCGCAAGGCCCGATCGCGCTCTATTGCGGCTTCGACCCTACCGCTGACAGCTTGCATTTGGGGCATCTGGTTCCATTGTTATGCCTGAAACGCTTCCAGCAGGCAGGCCATAAGCCTGTCGCACTGGTAGGTGGTGCAACCGGTCTGATTGGTGACCCGAGCTTTAAAGCCGCCGAGCGTAAACTGAATACCGAAGACACCGTGCAAGAGTGGGTGGATAAAATCCGCAAACAGGTTGCACCGTTCCTCGATTTCGACTGTGGCGACAACTCCGCGATTGCTGCGAACAACTACGACTGGTTTGGCGGTATGAATGTACTGACTTTCCTGCGTGATATCGGCAAGCATTTCTCTGTGAACCAGATGATCAACAAAGAAGCGGTGAAGCAGCGTCTGAACCGTGACGATCAGGGCATCTCCTTTACCGAGTTTTCTTACAACCTGCTGCAAGGGTATGACTTCGCCTGCCTGAACAAACTGCACGGTGTGGCGCTGCAAATCGGGGGTTCTGACCAGTGGGGTAACATTACCTCCGGTATCGATCTGACCCGCCGTTTACACCAGAATCAGGTGTTCGGCCTGACGGTTCCGCTGATCACCAAAGCAGACGGGACCAAGTTCGGTAAAACGGAAGGTGGCGCAGTCTGGCTGGATCCGAAGAAAACCAGTCCGTACAAGTTCTACCAGTTCTGGATTAACACCGCCGATGCCGATGTCTATCGCTTCCTTAAATTCTTCACCTTTATGGACATTGAAGAGATCAATGCCCTGGAAGAAGAAGATAAGAACAGCGGTAAAGCGCCGCGTGCCCAGTATGTTCTGGCGGAGCAGGTTACGCGTCTGGTTCACGGTGAAGAAGGTCTGGTGGCGGCAAAACGCATCACCGAATGCCTGTTCAACGGGAACTTAAGCGATCTCAGCGAAGCTGACTTCGAGCAGTTGGCGCAGGATGGCGTGCCGATGATCGAAATGGAAAAAGGTGCCGATCTGATGCAGGCGCTGGTGGACTCAGAACTGCAGCCGTCTCGCGGCCAGGCGCGTAAGACCATTGCGTCGAATGCGGTAACCATCAACGGTGAAAAACAGTCAGATCCGGAATACTTCTTCCAGGACAGTGACATTTTGTTTGGGCGCTACACGTTACTGCGCCGCGGCAAAAAGAACTATTGTCTGATTTGCTGGAAATAATGCGTTAAGGAATGGGAGTGAGAAATCACTCCCTTATTTTTGTTCAGGTAAAAAAATGAAGAATATCCTCGCCATCCAGTCCCACGTTGTTTTTGGTCATGCGGGCAACAGTGCAGCAGAATTTCCGATGCGCCGTCTTGGCGCCAACGTCTGGCCTCTTAATACCGTTCAGTTCTCTAACCATACCCAATACGGCAAATGGACCGGCTGCGTGATGCCGCCCAGCCACCTGACCGAAATTGTCCAGGGTATTGCCGATATCGATAAACTTAAAACTTGTGATGCTGTGCTGAGCGGCTACCTCGGTTCAGCAGAGCAGGGCGAACATATTCTGGGAATTGTCCGTCAGGTAAAGTCGGCTAATCCACAGGCGAAGTATTTCTGCGACCCCGTGATGGGACATCCGGAAAAAGGCTGTATTGTCGCACCGGGCGTCGCCGAGTTTCACGTGCGCCACGCGTTACCGGCCAGCGATATTATCGCGCCTAATTTGGTAGAGCTTGAGATCCTTTGCGAGCACGCGGTGACCAACGTTGATGAAGCGGTATTAGCGGCGCGTGAGCTGATTGCTCAAGGGCCTGAGGTGGTGCTGGTGAAACATCTTGCTCGCGCAGGGATGAGTCCCGACCGTTTCGAGATGCTGCTGGTCACCGCTGACCAGGCATGGCATATCAGTCGTCCGCTGGTGGATTTTGGTGCGCGTCAACCTGTGGGTGTGGGTGATGTGACCAGCGGTTTGCTACTGGTGAAACTGTTACAGGGCGCGACGGTGCAGCAGGCGCTTGAGCATGTAACGGCGGCGGTGTATGAGATTATGATTGCGACCAAAGAGATGCATGAGTATGAACTGCAGGTCGTTGCTGCTCAGGATCGCATTGCAAAACCAGAACACTATTTTAGCGCTACGCAGCTGTAATCAATGCCCGATGGCGCTCACGCTTATCGGGCTTACGTTTGTTTGGCTGTAGGCCGGGTGAGCAAGCGCCACCCGGCAACAACTATTAATTTAACCCTTCTGCCTTAAGCGCCGCTGCCACTGCCGGGCGCTCAGCCATCCGCGCCATATAGGCTTCGATATGGCTTAATCCTGCCATATTCAATTTCACGGCATACGCCCAACGCAGTACGGTGAACAGATAAGCATCTGCAATGGAAAAACGCTGGCCGCAGATCCACGGGTTGTCCTGCAGTGAATCGTTCACATACTGCATTTTTTTCTCCAGCAGTGCGCGTACGGTCGGCTTGTACTCTTCCGGCGTATCGGGACGGAACAATGGCGTAAAGCCTTTATGCAGTTCTGTCGCAATATAGTTAAGCCACTCCAGCGTTTTGTAACGCGAGAGGCTGCTGGTTGGGGCAAGAAGCTGGCGATCGGGTACCGAATCGGCCAGGTACTGCATGATGGCCACACCTTCGGTTAGTAGCGTACCATCGTCCAGCAGCAGAGCAGGAACTTGTCCCTTTGGGTTTACCGCGAAAAAATCATCGCCGTTTTCCAGGCGTTTCTTCATCAGATCAACACCATCAAGGGTGAAATCTTTACCGCTTTCGCGAAGCGTGATGTGCGAAGCGAGAGAACACGCGCCCGGTTTGTAGAACAGTTTCATCGGTAACTCCTTTTGGCTGAGGTATATCGTATGGTAGTGCGACCTCAGCCAAAAAAAAAGCCGCTAACATCAGTTAGCGGCCTGAAAAGAAGTTTCCCTGAGAATTACGCTGTTGCGGTCTTAGAGGCTTTCTCGCTGACATCATCGTCCTGAGTCATACGGTTCAGCTTCGGTGCTGTCAGCAGCATCAGAACAGCGATAACTGCCGTTGCAATACCGATTTGCAGGAACACACGACCATAGACTTCCAGAGACATCAGTGGGTCGGTCACATTCTCCGGTACAGCCATCATGTTAGCAACATAGCCACCGATGATGTTTGCACCGGCAGTGGTCAGGAACCAGCTACCCATGATGAAGCCCATCAGACGCTGTGGTACCAACTGCGCAACCATTGCCAGACCCAGACCAGAGATCATCAGTTCACCGATACTCTGCAGACCGTAGCAAATGATCAGCCAGTTAACGGAAACGATACCCGCATCGGTGGCAAATTTCGCACCCAGCGGCAGGATCAGGAACGCACCGGAACACAGCACCATACCGATAGCAAACTTGGTCGGCATTGGCAGTGTGTCACCCATCTTGTTATAGATAGCGGCAAGGATTGGGCTACCAATGATGATCCAGAACGGGTTCAGTGCCTGATACTGCTCAGGTTCGAACGCGATGCCCAGAATAGAGTGCTCAACGTTACGAATTGCAAAGAAGTTCAGTGATGTCGGCATCTGGCTGTACAGCACGAAGAAGATAATCGCTTCCAGCATCAGAATGAAGGCGACGATCATTTTACGACGCGCGGCACCTTTCATGGCGAAGGCTTCTTTACCGAAGATAAACACGATACCCATAGCCACGACGCCCAGAACCATACGTGCAATGCCCTGGTTGTGCAGTAACCATGTTGCGATAACAATCAACACCACCACGCCAACAATGGTCAGCAGCAGGTTGCGGAAGTTGATCGGCTCAAAGTCTGGTTTAGACCCGTATTGTTTAACCCAACGCTGGCAGAATGCGAAGTTTACGACGGTAATCAGCATCCCGACGACGCTCAGTGCGAACGCGGTGCTCCAGCCGTATCGTGCCGCCAGCCATGGAGTAGCAAGCATTGAGAAGAATGAACCGATGTTGACGGACATGTAGTACATAGTAAATGCACCATCAAGACGCGGGTCATCTTTGGCATAGCAGGTAGAAAGCAGGGAGGATGGGTTCGCTTTAAACAGGCCATTACCGACCGCGATGGCCGCCATACCCATATAAACGATACCAGCATCATGACCGGACCATGCGACCAGCGCATAACCGATAGCCAGTACAATGGCACCCAGCATAATGACACGCTTAGTACCCAGAACTTTATCACCTAACCAGCCGCCAATAGCCACCAGGCCGTAAACCAGGGCACTAAAGGAGGAGAAAAGGGTGATGGAATCCGCTTCTGACATACCCAGTTGTTTCACCAGGTAGACGGCCATAATCCCTTGCAGGCCGTAGTAGCCAAAACGTTCCCACAGCTCAATTGAGAAAATGAGATAGAACGCTTTTGGTTGTTTGAAGGCGTTTAAGCTCACGCTTTCAGTTGGTTTATTGTTTGCAGTAGACACTTTTACCTCTTTTTTTACATCCCATATCTACGGGGGTGTTCAGGTACGTGATGAGTCAAGTTCATCCGTCCGATTGTTATAGTGGGAGGGGAAACGGCAAGTAATGTTCACTATCTTGCCCCTTCAGACAAGAGGTTTGTAATACTCTGTTACATATATCCAGGATGGTGAAATCATCGGGGCAGGTAAATGTTATCTAGCGTTAAATTTCTTCAATTGAAAAATGGCAGTTTTTTTCACTGTTCAATGGGGGCGAAAATGGCAAAGCGGCGATATGTTCTGCTATTCAGTGTTGAATCCAGTGATATAGGCCATTATCTGAAAAATACCCAGTGTAATGTTTTGTATCGAATCGACGAGAATAGGTCATCTGATTGTCATTTTAACTATAAAAATAAGAAAAATTAACATCACATTATCAATGTGATGTTGATCACGTATGAATAGAAATTTCTACTACTAAAAAAACGATTAACCTGCTCAGGTGTTAAAGCACAAGAATATTGCATTAGATATACGCAATAGCATGGCATCATTGTCGGGGATTAAGCGATTGGAGAGTGCATAACTAATCGTTATGGTAATAAGGGGCAACGAACGTTACCCCTATTGCATTAGATGTCGACTTTTTCTTTGAATTCACAGAGATCCTCAATGATACAGGAGCCGCAGCGCGGCTTCCTGGCAATGCAGGTGTAGCGACCATGAAGAATTAACCAGTGATGGCAGTCGACTTTAAATTCACTGGGAACGACTTTCAGCAGCTTTTCTTCGACCTGCTCGACGTTTTTCCCTGGGGCGAATTGTGTTCGGTTACACACCCGAAATATATGAGTATCGACAGCGATAGTGGGCCAGCCAAAGGCGGTATTGAGCACCACGTTGGCGGTTTTACGCCCGACGCCAGGCAACGCTTCCAGTGCTGCTCTGTCCTCCGGAACCTCGCCATTGTGCTGTTCGAGCAAGATACGGCAGGTTTTAATCACGTTCTCCGCTTTGCTGTTGAACAATCCGATGGTCTTAATATAAGACTTTACGCCGTCGACCCCAAGTTCCAGCATCGCGGCTGGGGTGTTAGCGACAGGGTACAGTTTTGCGGTGGCTTTATTGACGCTGACATCGGTCGCCTGCGCCGAAAGCAGCACCGAAATCAGTAGCTCAAACGGCGACGTAAAATTGAGTTCGGTGGTGGGGTGCGGATTGTTATCGCGCAGGCGCGTCAGTATTTCCAGCCGTTTTGCTTTGTTCATGACACATTCCCTGTTTCACCCGCCGGAACGTCTGTTAACGCAGCCTGCGCGCGACGTTTCTTCATCTTCTCGTCAATAAGATACTTGATGGCCAGCATCAGCCCCAGCCCGATGAACGCGCCTGGCGGCAGCATGGCTAACAGGAACGGTGTGTCTGTATGGAAAATCTCAATGCGCAGCACTTTTGCCCAGCTACCCAGCAGACCATCAGCGCCATCAAACAACGTGCCGTTGCCGATAATCTCGCGCAGTGAGCCCAGCACAAACATCGCACCGGTTGCCCCCATTCCGATGGAAAACCCATCCAGCGCGGAGAGTGCGGGGCCTTTTTTTGCCGCAAAGGCCTCGGCACGACCAACCACAATACAGTTGGTCACAATCAACGGGATGAAGATCCCCAACGACTGATACAACCCGAAGGCGTAGGCGTTAATAAGCATCTGTACGGCACTGACTACCGACGCGATGATCATGACATAAATAGGAATACGAATCTCAGACGGCGTCCAGCGGCGCAGGGCAGAGATGGTCAGGTTGGTTAGCGTTAAAACCAGTGTGGTAGCAAGTCCCAGCCCAAGGGCATTGGTCGCGGTAGAGGTGACTGCCAGCAGCGGGCACATGCCAAGTAACTGTACCAGTGCGGAGTTGTTTTTCCACAATCCCTGAACAATAACGTCTTTAATTTCGCTCATGGTTTATTCTCCACAGGCGGGAAGTTGAGGAAGTTGTGCAGGCAACGTCTGTGCATACAGGCCCGCGCGTTTCACCGCATTGACGACTGCGCGGGGGGTGATGGTGGCACCGGTGAACTGGTCGAAGTCACCGCCATCTTTTTTCACCGCCCAATGAGGATCGTTTTCAGCAGAGATCGTTTTGCCGCTAAAGTGCGTTATCCAGTCGGACAGTCGAAGCTCGATTTTATCGCCCAGACCCGGCGTTTCATGATGCTCCGTGACCCGCGTACCCAGCACGGTACCGTTAAAATCGACACCAACCAGCAGTTGTATCGCGCCGGAGTAGCCGTCTGGCGCGGTGGCTTCGAGGATGGCAGCGACCGGTCGCTCGTCCTGGCGGGCGATATAAACACGGTGTATCCCTTTACCCAACGCCGGAGCCGTGACCAGATAACAGCTGTCGCGCAGATTATTATTGTAGCGGTCAGTTGGCAGAACCTGATCAAACAGCGCTTTTTGCTGCAGCGTTGCCTGCTCGTCAATCGTAGACTTAGTCAGCTGATTGATTGCCGCTGTTAAGCCCGTAGAACCAGCGGCAAAGAGTGCCAGAGTGATACCGTGTTTACGAATCGTTTTCAACATAGGGTGTCCTTAGCGATGTCCGTACACGCGAGGGCGGGTGTAATAATCAATCAACGGGACCGTGATATTTGCCAACAATACCGCAAAGGCCACGCCATCCGGATACCCACCAAAACTGCGAATCAGCCATACCAACAGACCGGCAAGTGCACCAAAAATCAGCCGACCGCGATTGGTTGTCGATGCCGTAACGGGATCGGTAAGAATAAAGAACGCACCGAGCATGGTTGCGCCAGAGAGCAGGTGCAGCTGTGGTGACGCCAGCGACTCGGGAGAGAAAAGCCAGCCTAACGTCGCACAGACAGCGAGCGACAGCAGGAAACTGACCGGAATATGCCAGCGAATAGCATTTTTCCACAATAGCATGACGCCACCCGCCAGCCAGGCCAGGTTTACCCACTGCCAGCCTGCTCCTGCAAGCATCCCGCTGTAAATGGGGTACTGCATAACCTGTTCTACCGTGCGTCCGGCGTGCAACGATGTCTTGAACGTATCAAGCGGCGTCGCCTGGCTAATGCCATCGATACCCATGCGTAAGGTGTTCATATCGCCACCGCTTGAGGTATGTCCGGTAAAAATGACGTTAATGGCGTCAACAAACCCCGGTACCGTGGCCGCAATTTCATGCGGGGGAAGCCAGCTTGTCATCTGCACCGGGAAGGAGATAAGCAGAACCACATAGCCGATCATCGCCGGGTTAAACGGGTTTTGCCCGAGGCCGCCATACAGTTGCTTGGCAATGATCACGGCAAATACGGTACCCAGGACCACCATCCACCAGGGGGCCAGCGGCGGAGGGCTGACGGCAAGCAGTAGCCCGGTGAGCAAGGCAGAGTTGTCTTTTAAAATAGCGACAACCGGCTGTTTACGCAGTTTCAATACGCCTGCTTCAGCGGCAATGGCGCTGATGGCGGCGAGAAAAATCTGTACCAACGTGCCCCAACCAAAAAACCAAAGCTGAGCGGCAATCCCCGGTAACGCGGCAATTAACACCAGCAGCATAATACGCGATGTCTGGCGCTGGTTATGGGTATATGGAGAGCTTGCGATTCTGAATACCATTTATTCCTCGTTAACAACCTGCTGCTGGGCGGCCTTTTTAGCCTGAGCGCGTGCAATAGCGGCCGCAACGGCGGCTTTGCGTGGATCAACTGGTTCGGTGGTCTCGGCGACAACCTGCTGCTCAAGTTTGCGTGCTTTAGCACGGGCAATGGCGGCTTCTACCGCGGCTTTACGCGGGTCAACCGGCTCGGCAGTCTCGGCGATGGCCTGTTGCTGCTCAAGCTTGCGTGCTTTGTCTACCGCGGCTTTACGCGGGTCAACCGGTTCGTCTGTCTCGGCGACGGCCTGCTGCTGCTCAAGTTTGCGTGCTTTAGCGCGGGCAATGGCGGCTTCTACCGCGGCTTTGCGCGGATCGGTATCGGTGGTGCTGTCGGTAGCAGGCACATTTTCCGCCTGTTTGGCCCGGGCCTGTGCTTTCCGTGCTTCTCTGGCGGCAATGGCGGCACTATTATCCGGTTTCTCTCCGGCCTGAATAACAATCGGTTGTAAAGCCTGTGCTTGTTTCTCTTTCACCCGTGCAAGTGCGGCAGCAATGGCATCGTTGTCCTTCGCGGCAGGCTGAACGGCGGCGCTTTTATGACGTTCAAGACGCGCGGCTTTTTCACGCTCCAGGCGTGCCTGTCTGGCTTCGAATCGTGCTTTTGCCTCTGCGGCGCGTTTTTCTTCCTGGCTTATGGCGTAAATCTCAGCTTTTTCCTGACGGAAATACTGCACCAGCGGAATATTGCTGGGACATACCCACGCACAGGCACCGCATTCAATGCAGTCAGCGATATTGTGACCGATTGCTTTGTCGTGCTGCTGTCCTTTACTGAACCAGTAAAGCTGCTGAGGCAAGAGATCGGCCGGGCAGGCGTCGGCGCAGGCGCTACAGCGAATGCAGCCTTTTTCTTCCTGCTGTTCACCTATTTCACTGGCAGATGGCGCCAGCAGGCAGTTGGTGATCTTCACTACGGGGACATCAAGCCAGGGGAGAGTGAAGCCCATTAGCGGGCCGCCCATGATGACCATTTGCTCTGCGGAAGGGCAAAAACCTGCGTCATCAAGCAGGTGGCGAACAGGCGTGCCTAAACGTGCCCAGACGTTGCCCGGACGGCTAACGGCTTCGCCGGTCAGCGTTACGACGCGTTCGGTGATCGGTTCTCCGTCGATCACGGCGCGTTTGATAGCATAGGCCGTACCGACGTTTTGCATCAGGACGCCGATATCCGAGGAGCGTCCACCGTGTGGGACCTGTTTTCCGGTCAGAATTTGGGTCAACTGCTTCGCGCCGCCGGAAGGATATTTGGTTGGGATAACGCGCAGGCTGATATCATGTGAGTCCGCCAGCACCGCGCGCAGCATTGATATCGCTTGCGGTTTGTTATCTTCAATCCCCAACAGGATCTCGCGCGGTTGAAGAATGTGGGCCAGAATGCGGATGCCTTCCACCACCTGAGCTGCACAATCCTGCATCAGGCGATCGTCAGCGGTAATGTAGGGCTCACATTCCGCAGCGTTGATGATCAATGTTTCAATTTTATCGCCGCCGCCCTGCAGTTTTACGCCAGTAGGGAAACCAGCACCGCCCAGTCCGGCAACGCCGAACTGATGAATACGGGCAATAAGCTCTTCTCGGCTGCGGGAACGATAGTCAGCCCAACCTTCACGCTCAATCCAGCGATCTTCGCCATCAGCATCGATTATGACGCTGAGCTCGGCCAATGCTGAAGGGTGCGCAGTGGAGTGCGGAGCAATGGCCACAACGGTGCCGGAGGTTGGCGCGTGCACTGGCAGCATTTTGCCTCGTCCACGCGTCAGCGCCTGGCCGCGCAGGACGTGGTCACCGACGTTTACGCACAGCTCACCCTCAGCACCAATATGCTGTTTGAGCGGAATCACCAGACGCGGCGGCAGTGGTACTTGTCGCAGCGGCGTGCCGTTTGACTGGGCTTTCATTTCGGGCGGATGAATGCCGCCTTCGAAGTCCCAAATTTTGTTTTTTCTGAATGCAGAGAATAGCTTAAACATGTTGTTCCACGGGAATGATGCGCACGGGGATAGTGTTCAAATCCCACTTCCAGCTATCAGGCGTTTCGGCAACCGGACGTAATTCAATACACTGAGTCGGGCAGGGATCAACGCACAGGTTGCATCCGGTACAGAGATCGCTCATGACTGTGTGCATCGCACGCGTCGCGCCGACGATGGCATCAACCGGGCAGGCCTGAATGCACTTTGTACAGCCAATACAGTTATTTTCATCAATGACCGCCAGCATTCTCACCGGCGTAACGTCCTGTTCATCGCCATCAATAGGCTGCGGATCGACGTTCAGCAGCGTCGCAATTTTTAGCATCACCGCTTCACCACCGGGGGCGCAGCGATTGATTTTTTCGCCCTGACAGCCAATCGCTTCCGCATACGGGCGACAGCCAGGGTAACCGCACTGGCCACATTGACTTTGCGGAAGGATCTCATCGATTTTTTCAACGACCGGGTCATCCTCAACGGCAAAACGTCGGGAGGCATAGCCTAAAACAGCGCCGAATGCCAGACCCAGTAGACTCACTGCGGCAACGGCAATCCAGATAGCATTCATTACAGCTTCACCAAACCACTAAAGCCCATAAAGGCCAATGACATTAAACCGGCGGTAATCAGCGCAATCGCATTACCGCGAAAAGGTGCCGGAACATCAGCCACGGCGAGGCGCTCGCGAATGGCGGCGAACAGTACCATCACCAGCGAGAAGCCGACGGCAGCGGAAAAACCGTACAGCGCCGACTGTAAAAAGTTATGACCGAGGTTGATATTCAACAACGCGACGCCCAGTACCGCACAGTTAGTGGTGATCAACGGTAAGAAGATCCCCAGCAGGCGATACAGCGCAGGACTCGTTTTGCGCACCACCATTTCGGTAAATTGCACGACCACGGCGATGACTAAGATAAACGCCAGCGTACGCAGGTAGATGAGATCGAGCGGGATGAGGATCCAGGTGTCAATCAGCCATGCGCAAATCGATGCCAGCGTCATTACAAAGGTCGTGGCGAGGCCCATGCCCATCGCCGTTTCCAGTTTTTTGGAAACGCCCATAAACGGGCAGAGACCCAGAAACTTGACCAGTACAAAGTTATTGACCAGTACAGTTCCGACAAACAGCAGCAGGTAATCAGTCATTTTTCGGCCTGAAATAAAAAAGCCGCCTATTATCTGACAATCTACAACAGGCGACAACAGGTTAACTGTAGGGTTATTACGGGTTCACAAACGTCGATTTCACGCGCTGCGAACGCTTGAAATAGGGCACCAGCAATGCAGCAGCCAACAACGGGAACAGTAGCTGGCGGACGGCAAAGGCATCCGGAACAGGTGAAAACGCAAAGGCTTTAATAGCCAGTAACACGGAGATCAGTAACCATAAAATATAGTGCTTAGGTACACAGCGTCGGCGTTTGAAAAACGCGATAGTCAGCCACAGCGTGTAGTACCACATGGCGATAGCGGTAATAAAGGAAACGCCCCATAACAGTAAATTAGTGGCGCTTTGTTCGCCGAGCGTCTGAAACGTCTGCGGAGTTGCCAGCGCAGTTACATACAACAGGATCGCCAGCGAAGCGCTCAACAACGCCACTAACAGCCAGGCCAGTGGACCAAGTAGCCAGCCTCCGATACGTTGTGCCGGTGTCGTCGTCATCTCTTCTCCAGATTTACGCGTGCAAACAAACATGCCATTCATTTTGGGGCGATTATTATAAAGCTTTTAACGATGAGCGCTACTTTCTTATTTATTGCACATAATGCCAGACGGATTTTGGCACCTGGCCGATATCAAACAGGCGTCCCCCAGAGATAAGCTCCGCCCGGCGGTGATCCGCCGCGCGATACATATTGATAATGTCGCGATCGTCGGTGAGCGTGTAGTTAAGATGATCGAACAGTTTTTCCAGGCTTTCGAGGGAATTGATTTTGCGGAATTTTAATAAGTAATCCTGAACAGTCATATGTGGAGATCCATATTAAGAAAATAACACCAACGGAGTAGTTAATATTAAAAAATAAACAAGGTTGCACAGATAAAAACGCAGGGTGTGCAAAGATACAAATAAGAGTGTTCGTACTGATAGATACGCAGGCACGCTGAGCACCCGGTCAAAGGGTAACGCGCTTCGCTATCGCAGGCAATAAGTGCCAAGGTGGGGGACTGCACAATTCGCTATTTTTGATAGAAATGACGCTGTTACAACCTAACCCAGCATGACTGCTGGGTTAAAAAAGGAGGCCGTGGGTTATTTTTTCTGCACCGCATGCACCGAAGCCGTTGGTTCTGGTGGCTGGTAGTTGTCGATATGCGTGGCAATACCTAAAAGGATGACGGAAACCGCGAGAACAATCCAACCTGTTAACTCAATAAGACGATTCATTACTGACGACATTTGCTTTGATTTATCCTTAAACACAGGAGGCAAATGTTACTTATCAATAAGTAAGACGGCAAGAGCATTGGGAACGATTTCGACGACTTTTTCGCAGCAAGTTATCGCTAAGTGGCATATGTTTGACTTAAGTTAAGAAACAACCTTTTCCCTTCAACGGTTATTAAACTGTTGTGACGTTGCGATGTATGGTGTGAAATAGGTCGGTCCTGAATTGAGAGGCAATAACATGAGTGACAACATCCGCGTTGGGCTGATTGGCTATGGCTATGCCAGCAAAACTTTCCATGCCCCTCTGATTGTGGGCACCCCGGGGCTGGAGCTGGCCGCGGTATCCAGTAGTGACGAAGCAAAAGTGAAGGCGGACTGGCCTTCTGTTACGGTGGTGAGTGAGCCTAAGCATCTGTTTAACGATCCCAGCATCGACCTGATTGTGATCCCCACGCCGAATGACACGCATTTCCCGCTCGCTAAAGCAGCGCTGGAAGCGGGTAAACACGTGGTTGTTGATAAGCCATTTACCGTGACACTGTCACAAGCTCGCGAGCTGGATGCGTTGGCGCGTAGCCTGGGTCGTGTGCTGTCTGTTTTCCATAACCGCCGCTGGGACAGTGATTTCTTGACGCTGAAAGCCCTGCTGGCAGACGGAGTGTTGGGTGAAGTCGCTTACTTTGAATCCCACTTCGATCGTTTCCGTCCGCAGGTCCGCGACCGCTGGCGTGAACAGGGCGGTCCAGGAAGCGGTATCTGGTACGATTTAGCGCCGCATCTGTTGGATCAGGCCATTAACCTGTTTGGTTTGCCCGTCAGCCTGACGGTGGATCTTGCGCAGTTGCGTCCTGGCGCACAATCGACAGATTATTTCCACGCTATTTTGACTTACCCTCAGCGTCGGGTGGTTCTGCACGGCACCATGCTGGCTGCCGCCGAGTCGGCACGCTACATCGTGCACGGTTCGCGTGGGAGCTATGTGAAATACGGTCTTGATCCGCAGGAAGAACGTTTAAAAAATGGTGAACGTTTGCCGCAGGAAGACTGGGGTTACGACATGCGCGATGGCGTGCTGACGCGGGTCGAAGGCGAAGAACGTGTGGAAGAGACCTGGTTAACCGTGCCGGGTAACTATCCGGCTTATTATGCGGGTATCCGTGATGCACTGAACGGCAATGGTGAAAACCCGGTTCCAGCACGACAGGCCATTCAAATTATGGAACTGATTGAGCTGGGTATTGAATCGGCAAAACATCGTTCTACGTTGTGTCTTGCCTGATTACGGAAATGCCGGATAAGCGTTAGCGCTATCCGGCACTATCATCGTTATACCGCTGCCACTTTCTCACGCAACGCACGTTTCTCTTCAGTACTCAAAAACGCCATTTCCAGACCATTAATTTGCGCCTGACGGATCTGCTCGCGGCTCAACCCTGCAGCTGGAGCAGCAACGGTATATTCGTGAATAATATCCACGCCCTGAACCGCGGGATCGTCGGTGTTTAGACTGGCCAACACACCCTGTTCTAGGAACGTCTTCAGCGGATGTGCAGCCAGTGAAGCAACGGTGCTGGTCTGGATGTTGGAGGTCAGGCAGGATTCGATGCCAATGCGCTGCTCGGCAAGAAAATCCATCAATGCACGATCTTCCACAGCTTTAACGCCATGACCAATACGTTCAGCGCCCAGTTCTCTGATCGCCTGCCAGATGCTTTCAGGGCCTGCTGCTTCACCAGCGTGCACGGTAATGTGCCAGCCTGCATCGCGCGCCCGATTAAAATGAGACAGGAACAGACTGCCCGGGAAACCCAGTTCATCGCCCGCCAGGTCCAGTGCGGTAATGTGGTCACGGTGTGCTAACAGCGCATCCAGTTCCTGCAGGCAAGCGGCTTCGCCAAAAGTACGGCTCATAATGCCAATTAAGCGCGCTTCCACGCCAAAAGTCTTGCAGCCTTCACGTACGCCCGCAATCACTGCTTCAACCACGCCCGCGACGGGGAGTTGATGCGCCATCGCCATATAGCCGGGCGAAAAGCGCAGTTCCACATAGTGCAGCCCGTTACGGGCGGCATCTTCAATATTTTCAAATGCCACGCGGCGGCAGGCATCCAGTGAGGCCAGTACCTTCACGCCCCAGTCGAGCTTCGACAAAAAACTGACTAAATCCGGTTCTGTCGAGGTGACCTGCACGTGCGGGATCAGCGTTTCCAGCGTTTGAGCGGGAAGCGTTAAATTGAACTGACGGCCAAGATCGAGAATAGTTTGCACACGAATGTTGCCATCAAGGTGGCGATGGATGTCGGTTAAGGGGAGGGATTTATCAATCATGGTCGCACTCTTTGTTTTTAGTAAAAGTGCGCACCATTATACAACAGAAACATCATCCGCTAAAACCATCCAGAAAGTAGGTATTCGCTTTGTAATAGCCTAATTTAGGCGTGATATTTGCTGAAATTATAGATGACAGATGTCGTGAGATTCGGAGTGATGATTTATGCTGTGATAACCGCAATTCATGATAATTGTTTTGAGCAGCGGTTATCTGAATAGCAGTTTACGCGACGAGTTTGGTATCGGCCTGGAATAGTTTATTGCACTGCGGGCAAATCAACATGGCACCTTTTTGTACGCGAGAAAAACTGTGTTCAGAATGCGCGGTGCAGTTAGGGCAAGGACATTTGATAAGAAAATTACGGCGGGATTTCACATTTTTACGTTCAGACATAGGCTCTTCCTGATTTGAGTGGAAGCCCACTATACACGGTTAGCTGAAAAATACTGTTTTTTCTCACATTGCCCTATTGTGCAATGGTGAGAGAATAACAAAGAAGGCGGATTCCCCAGCAGGTAAAATTGCGC
Organism: Citrobacter sp. wls829; assembly: GCF_005280825.1. NCBI lineage: Bacteria > Pseudomonadati > Pseudomonadota > Gammaproteobacteria > Enterobacterales > Enterobacteriaceae > Citrobacter > Citrobacter sp. wls829. The sequence continues at coordinate 3,471 of NZ_SZWP01000057.1, read as the reverse complement.
AATACAGGACGTATTGCGCAAGTAAAGTCAGCGTAGCGAACGAATAGCGTTTATTAACCCATTCACACCTTTTTCCAGTTTTGCACGCGGACACCCGGCATTCAGACGGACAAAGCCGCGGCCTTCTTCACCATAGGTATATCCCGGCATGATCGCGACTTTTTGCTGATGGATGAGTACATCCTGCAACGCATGATCATCAATATTGAGCGGACGCAGGTCAATCCATGCCAGATAGGTAGAGTGTGGGATCTGCCAGTTTAACTCAGGAAACGCGGCATTAAGCTCACGTGCGACATAGTGCAGGTTAGCAGCCAGATAATCGCGTAACGCATCTAACCACGGCGCGCCATGCTGATATGCAGCAATATGCGCGGTAAGCGCCAGTACGGCAGGTGAGGAAAGGCCATCTCGGCCTTTTAGCGCCGCAAGGTAGTGGTTACGGCTATCGGCGTCTTCAACGATCCCGTAAGCCCCGGTTAGCGCCGGAATATTAAAACTCTTGGAACCGGACGTGAGCAGCGCCCAGTCGCCTCGGGCAACCTGACTCCATGGGATATGAGGGTGTTGGCCCCATACCATATCCATATGAATCTCGTCGGAAATGACCTTCACGCCGTGACGTTGACACAGGTTGGCCATGGTTTCCAGTTCATCGTGGGTCCAGACCTTACCGGTCGGATTCTGCGGACTGCAGAGCAGAAGAATTTTGCTCTCAGGTCGTGAAAGCATCTCTTCCAGCTTAGCCATATCGCAATGCCAGCCGTGTGCATGTTTCTCCAGGGCAACAGGGAGTACCGCGCGTTGGTTGCCCTCAATAGCTTTGTAAAACGCATCGTAAGCCGGAGTATGGATAACTACCGCGTCACCTGTTGACGACCACTGGCGGATCAGTTCCGACACCATATAAATAACGGAGGGGCCATAAACTACCGATTGCGGGTCAATTTGGGTGTTATGCCGGGTCAGGAACCAGTGACTAATTGCCGTCAAAAACTCTTCATTTTTCCAGCGACTGTAGCCCAGAACACCGTGTGACAGGCGCTGCGTCAGCGCCTGCAGAATACAAGGTGCGGTGGCAAAATCCATATCGGAAATAGTGAACGGCAACAGGTCGGCCGAACCAAACCGGTCGGCGACGTAGTCCCACTGCGTACACCATGTACCGTGCCTGTCCACTTCAGTTGAGAAATCAAACATATTGTTGCCCTTATGCCTGTACGGTATTCATCAGAACCGTCATTTCGTCCTTCACCGACTGGACCTGTGGACCGATGACGACCTGCAAGTTATGCTGATTGAGTTGAACGACGCCAATCGCGCGATTGTCCTTCAGTGCCTGCACGTTCACAAGCGACATATCTTTCACGGAAAGACGCAAGCGGGTAATGCAATTATCCAGGCTGACGATATTTTCTGCACCACCCAGCGCCGCCAGAATAGCCGGGACGTTATAGCCTGATTTGCCCGGCGTTCCTGCCATGACTTTCTCAATATTGCTGGCAATTTCGACATCACGACCCGGTGTTTTAAGATTAAAGCGGGTGATGGCGAAGCGGAAGATGACGTAGTACACCGCGAACCAGATAGCAGCGACAACCGGTACCAGATACCACTTGGTGGACAACCCGTGCAGGATGCCAAACACCACGAAGTCAATCAGGTTGCCATCGGTATTCACTGAAGTGCGATAGGTATGATCAATGTTTTCTGATCTACCTTGTGAACAATCAGACTATTGCAATGTTGAAAACTACAGATACACCCTCAACTGTGTATGCCGGAAGGAAGCCAAATACAAGATTGCAAATCCTTTTGAATTCTCCTGTTATTACCAACAAGCCACACAATCATTATTCCTCTTTCATTGATGAACGATAATTGTTGCCATCCAGTATGATTTTTGAGATGATAGGGGATTATATAAATATATTCGTAAGCTTTGTTCCGTAGTATTTTCCCCCTCGAAAACATCCCCAACGTCAGATACAAGGCGGCTTTGCGCTATCGCAAATGCCCTCGTTTTACCGTGGTTTTAGGTAGTAACTATAGCTATGTGGGAGGTGTGGTCTCTTTCCGAGTACAAAAAGGTTAATTTAACAATGATGCAACAATCACAAACCCTGTTCGAATCGTCGATTTTATCGACAACAAATTTTCGTACCGTCTACCATGAACACGGACGTTACAAAACCATTAATGGCAACTCCTTTGTTCATGATGGTCATGAATACCGGATTAACACAAGAATCGGCTCTGGTGTTCGTCATGACATACTTATGTCAACAATCAACGAACTGAACGCAATCCTGAAGCTCTACAGTCGAGTGTTCCTGACCCGTTTTGATCTCCACCTCCCTGAGTTCACTTCTGTTGAAGCAGGTAACAAATACATACGCAACCTGTTCAAACGATTACGTGACCGCCTGGAGTCTGGAAACAACGGGTTATCAGAACCTATCATTGATTTTGCTTACGGTTGGGTTTGCGAACAGGAAAAGGCTTCACAACCCCATTACCATTGCTGGATTGCACTTCCACATCGTTCGGTAAGATGGTTTGGAACGCCAGAAAGAGGGATCGCTGGTATTATTACGGAAATCTGGATGAAACTGACAGGTGGTAAAGCAACGCTGGTAAACTTGTCTAAAGCCACTAAAGACTATCCCGATCACTACGTCATTCATCGTGAAAATCCTTCAACACTCGAAGATCCGATATTCTGGCTTTCTTACCTGGCAAAAGAACGCGGTAAAGCGCAAACAGGGAAGGGAACACGCATGTACTCAACATCGAAATTGAGTCGTAAAGCACTGGATTCGTAAATATCGCACAGGAAGCCCGTAGTGCGTTTTTCTTTGTAAGTTATGCGATTGCATTACCCATGTCATGAAAAGCGCTTAGGATCGCACTCAGGACGTTTGAGAGCATGACCAATACATGATTAACTTGATGCTTCGGTCATGTGTTTGATGACTTAACGATAATTGCTTTGCTTATAGCTGTATACATTACTTCAAAATTCCGAGCGAAGCGAGGGACACGAACGAAGTGAGTGTTAACAGATAAACTATAGAACTACATAATTATATTATTATATTATTATATTTTATATATAGAGAAAAATGTAGTTTTTGGACTGGTTTTTAACCAGTTGTAAACCATCCGTCTTCGCTTCGCTTGACGGAACTCACTTCGCTCGTAATTCAGGATATCTCTTCAACATTTGAAGCGAAGGACACGAACGTAGTGAGTGTGTTATGAATTCACAACCCGCAGAATGTTTTGTTCAATGATCACTGTACGGTCAGAACCGAATAATAAAATGTATTAGCTCAGATTTGCACCGTTGGTAACATTTGTCACAAAGCCAGACCCAATTTGACATTCCGCTCCGAGTCAACAGCGGACATTACTGACATCAAATTTTGTTAAGCTACAGTGGTAATCCCCCCATTTTTAACGGAGGCA
>NZ_SZWP01000051.1:0-7276 GCF_005280825.1 Citrobacter sp. wls829 | reverse complement strand
GTCAGTAACCATACTTTAAATAAGGGAATGCGCATGCTGTTGAAAACGTCTCGACGAACTTTCCTGAAGGGGTTAACCCTCTCTGGCGTAGCCGGAAGTCTTGGCGTATGGAGTTTCAATGCGCGTTCCAGTCTGAGCCTGCCAGTTGCCGCATCCCTGCAGGGTACTCAGTTTGACCTGACCATTGGTGAAACGGCCGTCAATATCACGGGCAGTGAGCGTCAGGCCAAAACAATCAATGGAGGCCTGCCGGGGCCCGTTCTTCGCTGGAAAGAAGGTGACACCATTACCCTGAAGGTCAAAAACCGTCTTAATGAACAGACGTCCATTCACTGGCACGGCATTATTCTTCCGGCCAATATGGATGGTGTTCCGGGGCTGAGTTTTATGGGCATAGAGCCTGATGATACCTACGTTTACACCTTTAAGGTTAAGCAGAACGGGACTTACTGGTACCACAGCCATTCCGGTCTGCAGGAACAGGAGGGGGTATACGGTGCCATTATCATCGATGCCAGGGAGCCAGAACCGTTTGCTTACGATCGTGAGCATGTGGTCATGTTGTCTGACTGGACCGATGAAAATCCTCACAGCCTGCTGAAAAAATTAAAAAAACAGTCGGATTACTACAATTTCAATAAACCAACCGTTGGCTCTTTTTTCCGCGACGTGAATACCAGGGGGCTGTCAGCCACCATTGCCGATCGGAAAATGTGGGCTGAAATGAAAATGAATCCGACTGACCTCGCGGATGTCAGTGGCTACACCTACACCTATCTCATGAACGGGCAGGCCCCGCTGAAAAACTGGACCGGACTGTTCCGTCCCGGTGAAAAGATACGCTTACGGTTTATCAACGGCTCGGCAATGACCTATTTCGATATCCGTATCCCCGGGCTGAAAATGACGGTCGTGGCTGCAGATGGCCAGTATGTAAACCCGGTTACCGTTGACGAATTCAGGATTGCCGTTGCCGAAACCTATGATGTCATTGTGGAGCCTCAGGGTGAGGCCTATACCATCTTCGCACAATCCATGGACAGGACCGGTTACGCTCGAGGGACACTGGCCACGAGAGAGGGGTTAAGTGCTGCCGTTCCCCCCCTCGATCCCCGTCCTCTGTTGACCATGGAAGATATGGGTATGGGGGGAATGGGACATGATATGGCAGGAATGGACCACAGCCAGATGGGAGGCATGGATAACAGCGGAGAGATGATGTCTATGGACGGTGCTGACCTTCCGGATAGCGGGACATCCTCCGCGCCCATGGATCACAGCAGCATGGCCGGTATGGATCATTCCCGGATGGCCGGAATGCCGGGTATGCAAAGTCATCCTGCGTCAGAAACGGATAACCCACTGGTTGATATGCAGGCGATGAGCGTCTCTCCGAAATTAAATGATCCGGGTATTGGTCTTCGAAATAACGGAAGAAAGGTTCTCACGTACGCGGATTTGAAAAGCCGCTTTGAGGATCCTGACGGACGTGAACCTGGCCGTACCATAGAACTGCATTTAACCGGCCACATGGAAAAGTTTGCCTGGTCATTTAACGGAATCAAGTTTTCAGATGCCGCACCGGTGCTGCTGAAATACGGTGAGCGGCTCAGGATCACGCTGATCAACGATACCATGATGACTCACCCCATTCACCTGCATGGTATGTGGAGCGATCTGGAAGATGAAAACGGTAATTTCATGGTTCGTAAACACACAATAGATGTTCCCCCTGGTACAAAACGCAGTTACAGAGTGACAGCAGATGCGCTTGGCCGCTGGGCGTATCACTGCCATTTGCTCTATCACATGGAAATGGGAATGTTTCGTGAAGTCCGGGTGGAGGAATGATGCGAATGAAGAGAAATTTGAAGGCCATACCTGTTCTGGTCGCCGGTTTGTTTACCTCACAGCTTTCTATTGCGGCGGGCTCCGTCTCTGCAGATCCCCACGCCGGGCACGACATGTCTGCCATGCAGATGCCAGCAGATGAGAATTTCACTGAGATGACGTCAATGGAGCCCATTGTAACTGAGAGCAGAACGCCAATTCCGCCTGTTACCGATGCCGACCGGAAGGCTGCATTCGGCAATTTACAGGGGCATGCGATTCACGACAGTGCGATTAATTATCTGGTTCTGCTGGATCAACTGGAATGGCAACGGTCGGATAACACCAACAATTTCAGCTGGAGTGTTAACAGCTGGATTGGAGGCGACACAGATCGGATTTGGCTAAAGAGTGAAGGTGAACGAAGCAATGGGGAAACGGAGGCGGCTGAAGCGCAGTTACTCTGGGGACATGCGGTTGGCCCATGGTGGGATTTGGTTGCGGGTGTCAGGCAGGATTTCAGACCTGCTTCTGCCCGGACCTGGGCTGCTGTCGGTTTTCAGGGGCTGGCACTCTATAATTTTGAGTCTGAAATTACGGGTTTTGTCAGTAATGGCGGAAAAGCAGCCCTTCGTCTGGGAGGAGAATACGACGTTTTACTGACTAACCGGCTCATACTCCAGCCATCCTATGAGGTGAATTTCTACAGTCAGGATGATGAATCGCGGGGTCGCGGCAGGGGACTGACTGACACAGAGCTGGGGCTCCGGCTGCGCTATGAAATACGCCGTGAGTTTGCACCCTATATAGGCGTTTCCTGGAATCAACTTTACGGGAAAACATCCGATATGGCGAAAAGAGAAGGTGAGAAAGACCATCAGGTAGTATTCCTGGCGGGAGCCAGAATCTGGTTTTAACGCACTGATATAAAACACTCAACTAAACAGGTAAATAAAATGTCGATTTTAAATAAAGCCATTCTTACAGGTGGCCTCGTTATGGGCGTTGCTTTCTCTGCTATGGCCCATCCGGAATTAAAAAGCTCTGTGCCACAGGCTGATTCAGCCGTAGCGGCCCCGGAAAAGATTCAGCTTAATTTCTCGGAAAATCTGACCGTGAAATTCTCAGGTGCAAAATTAACGATGACGGGTATGAAAGGCATGTCATCACATTCTCCGATGCCGGTCGCGGCAAAAGTGGCGCCAGGCGCTGACCCTAAATCGATGGTCATTATTCCGCGAGAGCCTTTACCCGCTGGCACTTATCGTGTTGACTGGCGCGCGGTTTCTTCAGATACGCACCCTATTACCGGTAATTACACCTTTACAGTGAAGTAATATTATGAACGACCTGATTATGATTGTTATTCGTTTTCTTCTTTATCTGGATTTGATGGTAATATTTGGATTGCCATTTTTTCAGATATATGGAATAAGTGGTGTCAGACATGAAACCTATAACCTGACTAATTTCAGGTCGTTTATAACCTTTGCTGTTGTTACAGGCATCATTCTTACTGGCATTAATATGCTCCTGGTATCTAATGCCATGAGTGGAGTAACTGACCTCAGAGAATTATCCATCCATGTTATCGAGATGGTGATAGAAGAAACTGATGTGGGTATTAGCTGGATTGTCAGGCTCTGTGCCCTGTTTACCACACTCGGTGCTTTGTTCCTTTACACTAATAAGAGAGTATTGTCCTGCCTGCTGATGACGATGAGTGGGGGCGTGGCGCTGGCTACACTTGCCTGGGGAGGACACGCCGTTATGCATGACGGTCTGCATTACTATCTCCATTTACTGAGCGATCTGACCCATCTCGGCGCTGCAGGTGCCTGGACAGGTGCTCTGGTTGCATTTGCTATCCTGCTGATGCGCAGAAACGAGCATAATGCACAGAGCGTCATTGTGATATCTGACTCCCTGGCAAAATTTGCCACGGCAGGAACGGTGATTGTTGTAGCCCTGATCCTGAGTGCGCTGGTCAACTATCTGTATATTGCTGAGGGTAACTTAACTCCCTTATTCAACAGTTCCTGGGGGAGGATATTGCTTGCCAAGACGGCTCTGTTTGTTCTGATGCTTCTTCTGGCTGCAGCAAACCGGTTTCACCTGGGTCCCCGGCTTGAAGTTATGGTCAGGGAAGGGAATTATGATCGCAGCGTTGCCCTGATGCGAAACAGCATCCTGACAGAATTCGTTGTTGCGATTATCATTCTGGGCGCCGTAGCGTGGCTCGGAATGCTTGCTCCGTCTCAGGTCAGCTAGGGGACAGCCAAAGCTCATGCGTGAGATTTTTACTTTCATATCAGCGAGTTGACCATGCAGCGTATTTTAATCGTTGAAGACGAACAAAAAACAGGTCGTTACCTGCAGCAGGGACTGGTTGAGGAAGGCTATCAGGCCGATCTCTTTAATAATGGCCGCGATGGTCTCGGGGCCGCGTCGAAGGGACAGTATGATTTGATAATACTGGACGTGATGCTGCCTTTCCTCGACGGGTGGCAAATCATCAGCGCACTGAGGGAGTCCGGGCACGAAGAACCGGTCCTGTTTTTAACCGCAAAGGACAACGTGCGGGACAAAGTGAAAGGACTGGAGCTTGGCGCAGATGACTACCTGATTAAGCCCTTTGATTTTACGGAGCTGGTTGCACGTGTAAGAACCCTACTGCGCCGGGCACGCTCGCAGGCCGCAACAGTCTGCACCATCGCCGATATGACCGTTGATATGGTGCGCCGGACCGTGATCCGTTCGGGGAAGAAGATCCATCTCACCGGTAAAGAATACGTTCTGCTTGAGTTGCTGCTGCAACGCACCGGAGAAGTGTTACCCAGGAGTCTTATCTCGTCCCTGGTCTGGAACATGAATTTTGACAGTGATACGAATGTGATTGATGTCGCCGTGAGACGTCTGAGAAGTAAAATTGATGATGACTTTGAGCCAAAACTGATCCATACCGTTCGCGGTGCCGGATATGTCCTGGAGATCAGAGAAGAGTGAGGTTCAAAATTTCCCTGACCACACGCCTGAGCCTGATTTTTTCTGCGGTGATGCTTACGGTATGGTGGTTATCAAGTTTTATCCTGATTAGCACCCTTAATGGCTATTTCGATAATCAGGACCGCGATTTTCTGACAGGTAAACTTCAGCTCACCGAAGAGTTTCTTAAAACAGAGACGTTCCGGAACAAAACGGATATTAAGTCATTATCAGAAAAAATAAACGATGCGATGGTAGGGCACAATGGTTTATTCATTTCTATAAAAAACATGGAAAATGAAAAAATTGTTGAACTCTATGCCAAAAATTCTGTTGTTCCAGCGGTCCTGCTTAATAAGTCGGGTGATATTCTCGACTATATGATCCAGACGGAAGAAAATAACACCGTGTACCGCAGTATCTCGCGGCGGGTTGCCGTGACGCCGGAACAGGGTAAAAGCAAACATGTCATCATTACGGTTGCCACGGATACTGGGTATCACACCCTGTTTATGGACAAACTCAGTACCTGGCTGTTCTGGTTCAATATCGGTCTGGTCTTTATTTCTGTTTTTCTGGGCTGGCTGACCACACGTATTGGTCTGAAACCGTTACGGGAAATGACCAGTCTGGCTTCCTCCATGACTGTACACAGCCTGGATCAGCGTCTAAATCCCGATCTGGCTCCGCCGGAAATCTCTGAGACCATGCAGGAGTTCAATAATATGTTTGATCGCCTGGAGGGGGCATTCCGGAAACTGTCAGATTTCTCGTCTGACATCGCGCATGAGCTGCGCACACCAGTCAGTAATCTGATGATGCAGACGCAGTTTGCACTGGCTAAGGAAAGGGATGTTTCGCATTACCGCGAAATTTTATTCGCTAACCTGGAAGAACTGAAAAGGTTGTCACGAATGACCAGTGACATGCTTTTTCTGGCACGTTCAGAGCATGGTCTGCTGCGGCTGGATAAACATGATGTGGATCTGGCAGCCGAACTGAATGAATTACGTGAGTTGTTCGAGCCCCTGGCAGACGAAACAGGAAAGACAATCACGGTTGAAGGAGAGGGCGTTGTTGCCGGAGACAGCGATATGCTCCGACGTGCTTTCAGTAACCTGCTTTCCAATGCAATCAAGTATTCTCCCGATAACACCTGTACAGCGATACACCTTGAGCGTGACAGTGACTGTGTGAACGTGATGATTACGAATACGATGTCCGGCCAGGTTCCCGCTAATCTGGAACGTTTGTTTGACCGGTTCTATCGCGCAGACTCATCAAGGTTCTACAACACGGAAGGCGCGGGGCTGGGATTATCAATTACAAGGTCGATCATTCATGCTCACGGCGGCGAGCTGTCAGCAGAACAGCAGGGGCGTGAAATTGTGTTCAAAGTGCGCCTGTTAATGGATTAATCCCGTTGTTCAGGAGAAACCTGGAAGGTGACAAAATTGTCATCATTCAGTCACGCGATAAACAGAGGCGGTTTTTTATAATTATTCATAAATCAGGAGCAGCGTGATAACACAATCACCTGGTTCCTGGAGTGATGATTAACCCGCCCTGAGATCAACTGCTTTCTCTGTTATAAGCCATTGATTGTTTGGGTATGTCGGCGAGCTGTCAGCAGAACAGCAGGGGCGGGAAATTGTGTTCAGTGTGCGTCTGTTAATGGATTAATACCGTTATTCAGGAGAAACCCGGAAGGTGACAAAAATGTCATCGTTCAGTCACGCGATAAACAGAGTCGGTTTTTTATAATCAGCCATAAATCAGGACAGCGTGATAATTCAATCGCCCGGTTCCTGGCGTGATGATCAACCAGCCCTGAGATCAAATGCTTTCTCTGTTATAAGCATTGATTGTTCGGGTATGAAAACACCGGAGACCCAACCATGAAAAAGATTCTCGTATCATTTGTTGCCATTATGGCTGCCGCTTCATCTGCCATGGCTGCAGAGACAATGAACATGCATGACCAGGTAAATAATGCACAGGCACCTGCCCACCAGATGCAGTCATCTGCTGAAAAAAGTGCAATTCAGGGAGACAGCATGACAATGATGGATATGAGCAGTCACGATCAGGCCGCAATGTCCCATGACATGATGCAAAACAGCAATTCTGCTGCCCACCAGGACATGGCTGAAATGCATAAAAAAATGATGAAAGCTAAACCCGGAGCTACCAACGAAACAGCAAAGTCATTTTCTGAAATGAGCGAGCATGAGAAGGCCGCAGCTGTACATGAGAAGGCGAATAATGGTCAGTCTTCCGTTGTTCACCAGCAGCAGGCTGATAAGCATCGCAGTCAGATCACCCAGAATTAACCCGCAGCTCCACTTGTTAGACCCTCATTTGACGCCGAAGTCACTGGCTTACGCTCCCGTCCGGGAGCGTTTTTTTTTCCCATATATCAAACTTTAACTGTAAGCGTGCAGCGAGAACCGTATTGACG
>NZ_SZWP01000049.1:0-26122 GCF_005280825.1 Citrobacter sp. wls829 | reverse complement strand
ACCCTGATCCACCCGATCGCGATGGACGACGGTCTGCGTTTCGCAATCCGTGAAGGCGGCCGTACTGTTGGTGCGGGCGTTGTTGCTAAAGTTCTGAGCTAATTACTCGTTAATTAGTTTTGAATTGAAAAGGGCGCTTAGGCGCCCTTTTTGCTGCCTGATATTTGACACCTGTAATATTTATTCGCATTTTTCGCAAGCCGCGTCGGCATACAAACAGTATTGTGCTATTGTAATCATAACTATTCTCATTTACACTTTGCGCATAAATTGAACGGGAGCGATCATGTACGTTTGTTTGTGTAATGCGATAAGTGATAAAAAAATTCGTCAGGCTGTTCGCCAGTTTCATCCGCAATCTTTTCAACAATTACGAAAATTTATTCCTGTTGGAAATCAATGTGGTAAATGCATTCGCGCTGCGCGTGAAGTGATGCAAGATGAATTAACACAAATGCCAGAATTTAAAGAGATCGCCTAAGTCACACTTTTTTTTGACATCCCTGTAGCCCCATCTACGCTCTAAGAGTGGAAGCGGAGGGACTATAAAATGAAAGGTGATGTTAAAATCATAAGTTATCTCAATAAACTATTGGGAAATGAGCTTGTCGCGATCAACCAGTATTTTCTTCATGCCCGAATGTTTAAAAACTGGGGGCTGACTCGGCTCAATGATGTTGAGTACCATGAATCTATTGATGAGATGAAACACGCCGATAAATACATCGAGCGTATTTTGTTTTTAGAAGGGCTCCCAAATTTACAGGACTTGGGTAAGTTGGGGATTGGTGAAGACGTTGAGGAGATGCTTCAGTCAGATCTTCGACTTGAGCTGGATGGCGCAAAAGATTTACGTGAAGCCATTGCCTATGCCGATAGCGTTCATGACTATGTCAGTCGGGATATGATGATAGAGATCCTCACCGACGAAGAAGGGCATATCGACTGGCTCGAAACGGAGCTGGATCTGATTGGAAAACTGGGATTGCAAAATTACCTGCAGTCGCAAATTAAAGTCAGTGACTAAAAGCCCCGTACCAGATTTACCCCGCCAATAATAAAACCCGCAGCCGCCAGATAGGGTCCAAAAGGCAGCGGGTTTTTTAGTCCTTTTTTTCCGTGTCTTACATAATCAGCTCCCATCATGCAGCACGCTAAACAAGCCGCAAGGAAGACCAATAGCGGTAATGATTCCCACCGATGCCAGGCACCCAAGGCGGCGAGGAATTTTACATCACCATAGCCTAATCCCTCATAACGCCGCACCAGGCGGTAACTCCAGTAGATCAGCGAAAATGCGCTATAGCCTGCTATGGCTCCCCAAAGTGCGTCGGATAACAGTGCCGGTTTACAGCACTGGTAGTAAATAAGACCGCACCAGAGCAGAGGGCAGGTGAACTTGTCGGGTAATAACCCGGTACGTAAATCCTGGGCCCAAAGTAGCCCGCATAATGAAATGTAGAAAAACAGAAAGGGGAGGTCGGCGTACATGCGCGAATCCTATGTGGAAATAGATGCCACCTTCAAGAAATCGTGCTGACCATACAAGGCTTGATTGCTCATTCTGTTGGCTTCCTTCCGGAGAAATTACGATGAACAAAAACCTCTGCATTCAGAGCGGAATCGGGCTCGCATTACTGGTTGAGTGATTAATATCTACACGGCACTTGCGTAAGGCTGAGATTTACGTATAATGCGCGGGCTTGTCTAATATTGACAGCGGTTCGATATGAGCCACCGGTACTGCGAAAGCGATACCAGACAATGTTCCCAATCGGGGAACTCTGTAAGAACGGTTACACTCTCCCATCAATCGTAATGGGTTTGAGGAGTAACTATTTCGTCTATAAAATAATTGGAGCTCTGGTCTCATGCAGAACCAAAGAATCCGTATCCGTTTGAAAGCGTTTGATCATCGTCTGATCGATCAATCAACCGCGGAAATCGTCGAGACTGCCAAGCGCACTGGTGCGCAGGTTCGTGGTCCGATCCCGCTGCCGACCCGCAAAGAGCGCTTTACCGTTCTGATCTCTCCGCACGTTAACAAAGACGCGCGTGATCAGTACGAAATTCGCACTCACAAGCGTCTGGTTGACATCGTTGAGCCAACTGAAAAAACCGTTGATGCTCTGATGCGTCTGGACCTGGCTGCCGGTGTAGACGTGCAGATCAGCCTGGGTTAATCAGGTCATCGAGCGATTGAGAGGTTGATACAATGATTGGTTTAGTCGGTAAAAAAGTGGGTATGACCCGCATCTTCACTGAAGATGGCGTATCTATCCCAGTAACCGTTATCGAAGTTGAAGCAAACCGCGTTACTCAGATCAAAGATCTGGCTAACGATGGCTATCGCGCTGTTCAGGTTACCACTGGTGCTAAAAAAGCTAACCGTGTAACCAAGCCGGAAGCTGGTCACTTTGCTAAAGCTGGCGTAGAAGCTGGCCGCGGCCTGTGGGAGTTCCGTCTGGCAGATGGTGAAGAATACACCGTTGGTCAGAACATTAGCGTTGAACTGTTTGCTGACGTTAAAAAAGTTGACGTAACCGGTACCTCTAAAGGTAAAGGTTTCGCTGGTACCGTTAAGCGCTGGAACTTCCGTACCCAGGACGCGACTCACGGTAACTCCTTGTCTCACCGCGTTCCGGGTTCTATCGGTCAGAACCAGACTCCGGGCAAAGTGTTCAAAGGCAAGAAAATGGCAGGTCAGATGGGTAACGAGCGTGTCACCGTTCAGAGCCTTGACGTAGTACGCGTTGACGCTGAGCGCAACCTGCTGCTGGTTAAAGGTGGTGTTCCGGGTGCGACCGGTTGCGACCTGATCGTTAAACCAGCTGTGAAGGCGTAAGGGGATAGCAATGGAATTAGTATTGAAAGACGCGCAGAGCGCGCTGACTGTTTCCGAAACTACCTTCGGTCGTGATTTCAACGAAGCGCTGGTTCACCAGGTTGTTGTTGCTTATGCAGCTGGTGCTCGTCAGGGTACTCGTGCTCAGAAGACTCGTGCTGAAGTAACTGGTTCAGGCAAAAAGCCGTGGCGCCAGAAAGGTACCGGCCGTGCGCGTTCAGGTTCTATCAAGAGCCCGATCTGGCGTTCCGGTGGCGTAACCTTCGCTGCTCGCCCGCAGGACCACAGTCAAAAAGTTAACAAAAAGATGTACCGCGGCGCGCTGAAAAGCATTCTGTCCGAACTGGTACGTCAGGATCGTCTGATCGTTGTCGAATCATTCTCTGTAGAAGCGCCTAAAACTAAGCTGCTGGCACAGAAACTGAAAGACATGGCTCTGGAAGATGTGCTGATCATCACCGGTGAGCTGGACGAAAACCTGTTCCTGGCTGCGCGCAACCTGCACAAGGTTGACGTACGCGATGCAACTGGTATCGACCCGGTTAGCCTGATCGCCTTCGACAAAGTCGTAATGACTGCTGATGCTGTTAAGCAAGTTGAGGAGATGCTGGCATGATTCGTGAAGAACGTTTGCTGAAGGTGCTGCGCGCACCGCACGTTTCTGAAAAAGCGTCTGCTGCGATGGAAAAAACCAATACCATCGTTCTCAAAGTTGCTAAAGACGCGACCAAAGCAGAAATCAAAGCTGCTGTGCAGAAACTGTTTGAAGTCGAAGTCGAAGTCGTTAACACCCTGGTTGTTAAAGGGAAAGTTAAACGTCACGGACAGCGTATCGGTCGTCGTAGCGACTGGAAAAAAGCTTACGTCACCCTGAAGGAAGGCCAGAATCTGGACTTCGTCGGCGGCGCTGAGTAAGTCGGAGGAGTAATACAATGGCAGTTGTTAAATGTAAACCGACATCTCCGGGTCGTCGCCACGTTGTTAAAGTGGTCAACCCAGAGCTGCACAAGGGCAAACCTTTTGCTCCGCTGGTTGAAAAAAACAGCAAATCCGGTGGTCGTAACAACAATGGCCGTATCACCACTCGTCACATCGGTGGTGGTCACAAGCAGGCTTATCGTATCGTTGACTTCAAACGCAACAAAGACGGTATCCCGGCAATTGTTGAACGTCTTGAGTACGATCCGAACCGTTCCGCGAACATCGCGCTGGTTCTGTACAAAGACGGCGAACGTCGTTACATCCTGGCCCCTAAAGGCCTGAAAGCTGGCGACCAGGTTCAATCTGGCGTTGATGCTGCAATCAAAGCAGGTAACACCCTGCCGATGCGCAATATCCCGGTTGGTTCTACCGTTCATAACGTAGAAATGAAACCAGGTAAAGGCGGTCAGCTGGCACGTTCCGCTGGTACTTACGTTCAGATCGTTGCTCGTGATGGTGCTTATGTCACCCTGCGTCTGCGTTCTGGTGAAATGCGTAAAGTCGAAGCAGACTGCCGTGCAACTCTGGGCGAAGTTGGCAATGCTGAGCATATGCTGCGCGTTCTGGGTAAAGCAGGTGCTGCACGCTGGCGTGGTGTTCGTCCTACCGTTCGCGGTACTGCGATGAACCCAGTCGATCACCCACATGGTGGTGGTGAAGGTCGTAACTTTGGTAAGCACCCGGTAACTCCGTGGGGCGTTCAGACCAAAGGTAAGAAGACCCGCAGCAACAAGCGTACTGATAAATTCATCGTACGTCGCCGTAGCAAATAATTTTAGAGGATAAGCCATGCCACGTTCTCTCAAGAAAGGTCCTTTTATTGACCTGCACTTGCTGAAGAAGGTAGAGAAAGCGGTGGAAAGCGGAGACAAGAAGCCCCTGCGCACTTGGTCCCGTCGTTCAACGATCTTTCCTAACATGATCGGTTTGACCATCGCTGTCCATAATGGTCGTCAGCACGTTCCGGTATTTGTTTCCGACGAAATGGTCGGTCACAAACTGGGTGAATTCGCACCGACTCGTACTTATCGCGGCCATGCTGCTGATAAAAAAGCGAAGAAGAAATAAGGTAGGAGGAAGAGATGGAAACTTTAGCTCAACATCGCCATGCTCGTTCTTCTGCTCAGAAGGTTCGCCTTGTTGCAGACCTGATTCGCGGTAAGAAAGTGTCGCAGGCTCTGGATATTCTGACCTACACCAATAAGAAAGCGGCTGTACTGGTTAAGAAAGTCCTGGAATCTGCCATTGCTAACGCTGAACACAACGATGGCGCTGACATTGACGATCTGAAAGTTACGAAAATTTTCGTAGACGAAGGCCCTAGCATGAAGCGCATTATGCCGCGTGCAAAAGGTCGTGCAGATCGCATCCTGAAGCGCACCAGCCACATTACTGTGGTTGTGTCCGATCGCTGAGACTCTGGAGACTAGCAATGGGTCAGAAAGTACATCCTAATGGTATTCGCCTGGGTATTGTAAAACCATGGAACTCAACCTGGTTTGCGAACACCAAAGAATTCGCTGACAACCTGGACAGCGATTTTAAAGTACGTCAGTACCTGACTAAGGAACTGGCTAAAGCGTCTGTATCTCGTATCGTTATCGAGCGTCCGGCTAAGAGCATCCGTGTGACCATTCACACCGCTCGCCCGGGTATCGTTATCGGTAAGAAAGGCGAAGACGTAGAAAAACTGCGCAAAGTCGTAGCTGATATTGCTGGCGTTCCTGCCCAGATCAATATCGCCGAAGTGCGTAAGCCTGAACTGGACGCAAAATTAGTTGCTGACAGCATCACTTCTCAGCTGGAACGTCGTGTTATGTTCCGTCGTGCTATGAAGCGTGCTGTACAGAACGCAATGCGTCTGGGCGCTAAAGGTATTAAAGTTGAAGTTAGCGGCCGTCTGGGCGGCGCGGAAATCGCACGTACCGAATGGTACCGCGAAGGTCGCGTACCGCTGCACACTCTGCGTGCTGACATCGACTACAACACCTCTGAAGCGCACACCACTTACGGTGTAATCGGCGTTAAGGTATGGATCTTCAAAGGCGAGATCCTGGGTGGTATGGCTGCTGTTGAACAACCGGAACCGGCTGCTCAACCTAAAAAGCAGCAGCGTAAAGGCCGTAAATAAGGAGCGTCGCTGATGTTACAACCAAAGCGTACAAAATTCCGTAAAATGCACAAAGGCCGTAACCGCGGTCTGGCGCAGGGTACGGATGTTAGCTTCGGCAGCTTCGGTCTGAAAGCTGTTGGCCGTGGTCGTCTGACTGCCCGTCAGATCGAAGCAGCACGTCGTGCTATGACCCGTGCAGTTAAGCGTCAAGGTAAGATCTGGATCCGTGTATTCCCGGACAAACCGATCACTGAAAAGCCGCTGGCAGTGCGTATGGGTAAAGGTAAAGGTAACGTGGAGTATTGGGTTGCCTTGATTCAGCCGGGTAAAGTCCTGTATGAAATGGACGGTGTACCGGAAGAGCTGGCCCGTGAAGCATTCAAGCTGGCAGCAGCGAAACTGCCGATTAAAACCACCTTTGTAACTAAGACGGTGATGTAATGAAAGCAAAAGAGCTGCGTGAGAAGAGTGTTGAAGAGCTGAACACCGAGCTGCTGAATCTGCTGCGTGAGCAGTTCAACCTGCGTATGCAGGCTGCAAGTGGCCAGCTGCAACAGTCTCACCTGTTGAAGCAAGTGCGTCGTGATGTCGCACGCGTTAAGACTTTACTGACTGAGAAGGCGGGTGCGTAATGACCGATAAAATCCGTACTCTGCAAGGTCGCGTTGTTAGCGACAAAATGGAGAAATCCATTGTTGTTGCTATCGAACGTTTTGTGAAACACCCGATCTACGGTAAATTCATCAAGCGTACGACCAAACTGCACGTACATGACGAGAACAACGAATGCGGTACTGGTGACGTGGTTGAAATCCGCGAATGCCGTCCGCTGTCCAAGACTAAGTCCTGGACGCTGGTTCGCGTTGTAGAGAAAGCTATTCTGTAATAGAGTATGCATTCTCAACGAATAAACGGCTCAGCGATGAGCCGTTTATTTTTTCTACCCATATCGTTGAAGCGGTGTTATAATGCCGCGCCCCCGATATGGGGCTTTTTAACGACCTGATTTTCGGGTCTCAGTAGTAGTTGACATTAGCGGAGCACTAAAATGATCCAAGAACAGACTATGCTGAACGTCGCCGACAACTCCGGTGCACGTCGCGTAATGTGTATCAAGGTTCTGGGTGGCTCGCACCGTCGCTACGCAGGCGTAGGCGACATCATCAAGATCACCATCAAGGAAGCAATTCCGCGTGGTAAGGTCAAAAAAGGTGATGTGCTGAAGGCGGTAGTGGTGCGCACCAAGAAGGGTGTTCGTCGCCCGGACGGTTCTGTCATTCGCTTCGATGGTAATGCATGCGTTATTTTAAACAATAACAGTGAGCAACCTATCGGTACGCGTATTTTTGGGCCGGTAACTCGTGAACTTCGTAACGAGAAGTTCATGAAAATTATCTCTCTGGCACCAGAAGTACTCTAAGGAGCGAATCATGGCAGCGAAGATCCGTCGTGATGACGAAGTTATCGTGTTAACCGGTAAAGATAAAGGTAAACGCGGTAAAGTAAAAAATGTCCTGTCTTCCGGCAAGGTCATTGTTGAAGGTATCAACCTGGTTAAGAAACATCAGAAGCCGGTTCCGGCCCTGAACCAACCAGGCGGCATTGTAGAGAAAGAAGCAGCTATTCAGATCTCTAACCTTGCTATCTTCAACGCGGCAACCGGCAAGGCTGACCGTGTAGGCTTTAGATTCGAAGATGGCAAAAAAGTCCGTTTCTTCAAGTCTAACAGCGAAACTATCAAGTAATTTGGAGTAGTACGATGGCGAAACTGCATGATTACTACAAAGACGAAGTAGTCGCTAAACTCATGACTGAGTTTAACTACAATTCTGTCATGCAAGTCCCTCGGGTCGAGAAGATCACCCTGAACATGGGTGTTGGTGAAGCGATCGCTGACAAGAAACTGCTGGATAACGCAGCAGCTGATCTGACAGCAATCTCCGGTCAAAAGCCGTTGATCACCAAAGCACGCAAATCTGTTGCAGGCTTCAAAATCCGTCAGGGCTATCCGATCGGCTGTAAAGTAACTCTGCGTGGCGAACGCATGTGGGAGTTCTTTGAGCGCCTGATCACTATTGCTGTTCCACGTATCCGTGACTTCCGTGGCTTGTCCGCTAAGTCTTTCGACGGTCGTGGTAACTACAGCATGGGTGTCCGTGAGCAGATCATCTTCCCAGAAATCGACTACGATAAAGTCGACCGCGTGCGTGGTTTGGATATTACCATTACCACTACTGCGAAATCTGATGAAGAAGGCCGTGCTCTGCTGGCTGCCTTTGACTTCCCGTTCCGCAAGTAAGGTAGGGTTACTGAATGGCTAAGCAATCAATGAAAGCACGCGAAGTAAAGCGCGTAGCTTTAGCTGATAAGTACTTCGCAAAACGCGCTGAACTGAAGGCTATTATCTCTGATGTGAACGCGACCGACGAAGATCGTTGGAACGCAGTTCTGAAGCTGCAGTCTCTGCCGCGTGATTCCAGCCCGTCTCGTCAGCGTAACCGCTGCCGTCAAACAGGTCGTCCGCATGGCTATGTGGGCAAGTTCGGGTTGAGCCGTATTAAGCTTCGTGAAGCCGCTATGCGCGGTGAAGTACCGGGCTTGAAAAAGGCTAGCTGGTAATTACCAATTGAATCACGGGAGTAAAGACAGATGAGCATGCAAGATCCGATCGCGGATATGCTGACCCGTATCCGTAACGGTCAGGCCGCGAATAAAGCTGCGGTCACCATGCCTTCCTCCAAGCTGAAAGTGGCAATTGCCAACGTGCTGAAGGAAGAAGGTTTTATTGAAGATTTTAAAGTTGAAGGCGACACCAAGCCGGAACTGGAACTTACTCTTAAGTATTTCCAGGGTAAAGCTGTTGTAGAAAGCATTCAGCGTGTCAGTCGCCCAGGTCTGCGCATTTATAAGCGTAAAGACGAGCTGCCAAAAGTTATGGCTGGCATGGGTATCGCAGTTGTTTCTACCTCTAAAGGTGTTATGACTGATCGTGCAGCGCGCCAAGCTGGTCTTGGTGGCGAAATTATCTGCTACGTAGCCTAATCGGAGGAAAAAATGTCTCGTGTTGCTAAAGCACCGGTCGTTATTCCTGCCGGCGTTGATGTAAAAATCAGCGGTCAGGTTATTACGATCAAAGGTAAGAACGGCGAGCTGACTCGTACTCTCAACGATGCTGTTGAAGTTAATCATGCAGATAATGCACTGACCTTCGGTCCGCGTGATGGTTACGTAGATGGTTGGGCTCAGGCTGGTACCGCGCGTGCCCTGCTGAACTCAATGGTTGTCGGTGTTACCGAAGGCTTCACTAAGAAGCTGCAGCTGGTTGGTGTAGGTTACCGCGCAGCGGTCAAAGGGAATGTAGTAAACCTGGCTTTAGGTTTCTCTCATCCCGTTGATCATGAGCTGCCGGCAGGTATTACTGCAGAATGTCCGACCCAGACTGAAATCGTGCTGAAAGGCGCTGATAAACAGCTGATCGGTCAGGTTGCAGCAGATCTGCGCGCCTACCGTCGTCCTGAGCCATATAAAGGCAAGGGTGTTCGTTACGCCGACGAAGTCGTGCGTACCAAAGAGGCTAAGAAGAAGTAAGGTAACACTATGGATAAGAAATCTGCTCGTATCCGTCGTGCGACCCGCGCACGCCGCAAGCTCCAGGAGCTGGGTGCAACTCGCCTGGTGGTACATCGTACCCCGCGTCATATTTACGCACAGGTAATTGCACCGAACGGTTCTGAAGTTCTGGTAGCTGCTTCTACTGTAGAAAAAGCTATCGCTGAACAATTGAAGTACACCGGTAACAAAGACGCTGCTGCAGCTGTAGGTAAAGCTGTTGCTGAACGCGCTCTGGAAAAAGGCATCAAAGATGTATCCTTTGACCGTTCCGGGTTCCAATATCATGGTCGTGTCCAGGCACTGGCAGATGCTGCCCGTGAAGCTGGCCTTCAGTTCTAAGGTAGAGGTGTAAGATGGCTCACATCGAAAAACAAGCTGGCGAACTGCAGGAAAAGCTGATCGCGGTTAACCGCGTATCTAAAACCGTTAAAGGTGGTCGTATTTTCTCCTTCACAGCTCTGACTGTAGTTGGCGATGGTAACGGTCGCGTTGGTTTTGGTTACGGTAAAGCGCGTGAAGTTCCAGCAGCGATCCAGAAAGCGATGGAAAAAGCCCGTCGCAATATGATTAACGTCGCGCTGAACCACGGCACCCTGCAGCACCCGGTTAAGGGTACTCACACGGGTTCTCGTGTCTTCATGCAGCCGGCTTCCGAAGGTACCGGTATCATCGCCGGTGGTGCAATGCGCGCCGTTCTGGAAGTCGCTGGAGTTCGTAACGTTCTGGCTAAAGCGTATGGTTCCACCAACCCGATTAACGTGGTTCGTGCAACTATCGATGGTTTGGAAAATATGAAATCTCCGGAAATGGTCGCTGCCAAGCGTGGTAAATCCGTTGAAGAAATTCTGGGGAAATAAACCATGGCAAAGACTATTAAAATTACTCAAACCCGCAGTGCAATCGGTCGTCTGCCGAAACACAAGGCAACGCTGCTTGGCCTGGGTCTGCGTCGTATTGGTCACACCGTAGAACGCGAGGATACTCCTGCTGTTCGTGGTATGGTCAACGCGGTTTCCTTCATGGTTAAAGTTGAGGAGTAAGAGATGCGTTTAAATACTCTGTCTCCGGCCGAAGGCTCTAAAAAAGCGGCTCGCCGCCTGGGTCGTGGTATCGGTTCTGGCCTCGGTAAAACCGGTGGTCGTGGTCACAAAGGTCAGAAGTCTCGTTCTGGCGGTGGCGTACGTCGCGGGTTCGAAGGTGGTCAGATGCCTCTGTACCGTCGTCTGCCGAAATTCGGCTTCACTTCACGTAAATCAGCGATCACAGCCGAAGTTCGTCTGTCTGACCTGGCTAAAGTTGAAGGCGGTGTTGTAGACCTGAATACGCTGAAAGCAGCAAACATTATCGGTATCCAGATCGAGTTCGCGAAAGTGATCCTGGCTGGTGAAGTCACTACTCCGGTAACTGTTCGTGGCCTGCGTGTTACTAAAGGCGCTCGTGCTGCTATCGAAGCTGCTGGCGGTAAAATCGAGGAATAAGTAGCAGATGGCTAAACAACCGGGATTAGATTTTCAAAGTGCCAAAGGTGGCTTAGGCGAGCTGAAACGCAGACTGCTGTTTGTTATCGGCGCGCTGATTGTGTTCCGTATTGGCTCTTTCATTCCGATCCCTGGTATTGATGCCGCTGTACTTGCCAAACTGCTTGAGCAACAGCGAGGCACCATCATTGAAATGTTCAACATGTTCTCTGGTGGTGCTCTCAGCCGTGCTTCTATCTTTGCTCTGGGGATCATGCCGTATATTTCGGCGTCGATCATTATCCAGTTGCTGACGGTGGTTCATCCAACGTTGGCGGAAATTAAGAAAGAAGGGGAGTCTGGTCGTCGTAAGATCAGCCAGTACACCCGCTACGGTACTCTGGTGCTGGCTATATTCCAGTCGATCGGTATTGCTACCGGTCTGCCGAATATGCCTGGTATGCAAGGCCTGGTGATGAATCCAGGTTTTGCATTCTATTTCACCGCTGTTGTAAGTCTGGTTACAGGGACAATGTTCCTGATGTGGTTGGGTGAACAGATTACTGAACGTGGTATCGGCAACGGTATCTCAATCATTATCTTCGCCGGTATCGTCGCGGGACTCCCGCCAGCCATTGCCCATACTATCGAGCAAGCGCGTCAAGGCGACCTGCACTTCCTCGTGTTGCTGTTGGTTGCAGTATTAGTATTTGCAGTGACGTTCTTTGTTGTATTTGTTGAACGTGGTCAACGCCGCATTGTGGTAAACTACGCGAAACGTCAGCAAGGTCGTCGTGTCTATGCTGCACAGAGCACACATTTACCGCTGAAAGTGAATATGGCCGGGGTTATCCCAGCAATCTTCGCTTCCAGTATTATTCTGTTCCCGGCGACCATCGCGTCATGGTTCGGGGGCGGTACTGGTTGGAACTGGCTGACAACAATTTCGCTGTATTTGCAGCCTGGGCAACCGCTTTATGTGTTACTCTATGCGTCTGCAATCATCTTCTTCTGTTTCTTTTACACGGCGTTGGTTTTCAACCCGCGTGAAACAGCAGATAACCTGAAGAAGTCCGGTGCATTTGTACCAGGAATTCGTCCGGGAGAGCAAACGGCGAAGTATATCGATAAAGTAATGACCCGCCTGACCTTGGTTGGTGCGCTTTACATTACCTTTATCTGCCTGATCCCGGAGTTCATGCGTGATGCAATGAAAGTACCGTTCTACTTCGGTGGAACCTCACTGCTTATCGTTGTTGTCGTGATTATGGACTTTATGGCTCAAGTGCAAACTCTGATGATGTCAAGTCAGTATGAGTCTGCATTGAAGAAGGCGAATCTGAAAGGCTACGGCCGTTAACAGTCGCCCGAGAAGTTACGGAGAGTAAAAATGAAAGTTCGTGCTTCCGTCAAGAAATTATGCCGTAACTGCAAAATCGTTAAGCGTGATGGTGTCATCCGTGTGATTTGCAGTGCCGAGCCAAAGCATAAACAGCGCCAAGGCTGATTTATTCGCATATTTTTCTTGCAAAGTTGGGTTGAGCTGGCTAGATTAGCCAGCCAATCTTTTGTATGTCTGTGCGTTTCCATTTGAGTATCCTGAAAACGGGCTTTTCAGCATGGTGCGTACATATTAAATAGTAGGAGTGCATAGTGGCCCGTATAGCAGGCATTAACATTCCTGATCAGAAACATGCTGTGATCGCATTAACTTCGATCTACGGCGTCGGCAAGACCCGTTCTAAGGCCATTCTGGCTGCAGCGGGTATCGCTGAAGATGTTAAGATCAGTGAGCTGTCTGAAGAACAAATCGACACGCTGCGTGACGAAGTTGCCAAATTTGTCGTTGAAGGTGATCTGCGCCGTGAAGTTAGCATGAGCATCAAGCGCCTTATGGACCTTGGTTGCTATCGCGGTTTGCGTCATCGTCGTGGTCTCCCGGTTCGCGGTCAGCGTACCAAGACCAACGCACGTACCCGTAAGGGTCCGCGCAAACCGATCAAGAAATAATCGGGGTGATTGAATAATGGCAAAGGCACCAATTCGTGCACGTAAACGTGTAAGAAAACAAGTCTCTGACGGCGTGGCTCATATCCATGCTTCTTTTAACAACACCATCGTTACCATTACTGATCGTCAGGGTAACGCGCTGGGTTGGGCAACAGCCGGTGGTTCCGGTTTCCGTGGTTCTCGCAAATCCACTCCGTTTGCAGCTCAGGTTGCAGCAGAGCGTTGCGCTGAAGCCGTAAAAGAATACGGTATCAAGAATCTGGAAGTTATGGTCAAAGGACCGGGTCCAGGTCGCGAATCTACTGTTCGTGCTCTGAACGCCGCTGGTTTCCGCATCACTAATATTACTGATGTGACTCCGATCCCTCATAACGGTTGTCGTCCGCCGAAAAAACGTCGCGTATAACGCCTCGTTTCTAGGATTGTTGGAGAAAGAAAATGGCAAGATATTTGGGTCCTAAGCTCAAGCTGAGCCGTCGTGAGGGCACTGACTTATTCCTTAAGTCTGGCGTTCGCGCGATCGATACCAAGTGTAAAATTGAACAAGCTCCTGGCCAGCACGGTGCGCGTAAACCGCGTCTGTCTGACTATGGTGTGCAGTTGCGTGAAAAGCAAAAAGTTCGCCGTATCTACGGTGTGCTGGAGCGTCAGTTCCGTAACTACTACAAAGAAGCAGCACGTCTGAAAGGCAACACCGGTGAAAACCTGTTGGGTCTGCTGGAAGGTCGTCTGGACAACGTTGTATACCGTATGGGCTTCGGTGCCACTCGTGCAGAAGCACGTCAGCTGGTCAGCCATAAAGCAATTATGGTAAACGGTCGTGTTGTTAACATCGCTTCTTATCAGGTTAGTCCGAATGACGTTGTTAGCATTCGTGAGAAAGCGAAGAAGCAGTCTCGCGTGAAAGCCGCTCTGGAGCTGGCTGAGCAGCGTGAAAAGCCAACCTGGCTGGAAGTTGATGCTGGCAAGATGGAAGGTACGTTCAAGCGTAAGCCGGAGCGTTCTGATCTGTCTGCGGACATTAACGAACACCTGATCGTCGAGCTTTACTCCAAGTAAAGCTTAGTACCAAAGAGAGGACACAATGCAGGGTTCTGTGACAGAGTTTCTAAAACCGCGCCTGGTAGATATCGAGCAACTGAGTTCGACGCACGCCAAGGTGACCCTTGAGCCTTTAGAGCGTGGCTTTGGCCATACTTTGGGTAACGCACTGCGCCGTATTCTGCTCTCATCGATGCCGGGTTGTGCGGTGACCGAGGTTGAGATTGATGGTGTACTACATGAGTACAGCACCAAAGAAGGCGTTCAGGAAGATATCCTGGAAATCCTGCTCAACCTGAAAGGGCTGGCGGTGAGAGTTCAGGGTAAAGATGACGTTATTCTTACCTTGAATAAATCTGGCATTGGCCCTGTGACTGCAGCCGATATCACCCATGATGGTGATGTCGAAATCGTCAAGCCACAGCACGTGATCTGCCACCTGACCGATGAGAACGCATCTATTAGCATGCGTATCAAAGTTCAGCGCGGTCGTGGTTATGTGCCGGCTTCTACCCGAATTCATTCGGAAGAAGATGAGCGCCCAATCGGCCGTCTGCTGGTCGACGCCTGCTACAGCCCTGTAGAGCGTATTGCCTACAATGTTGAAGCTGCGCGTGTAGAACAGCGTACCGACCTGGACAAGCTGGTCATCGAAATGGAAACCAACGGCACAATCGATCCTGAAGAGGCGATTCGTCGTGCGGCAACCATTCTGGCAGAACAACTTGAAGCTTTCGTTGATTTACGTGATGTACGTCAGCCGGAAGTTAAAGAAGAGAAACCAGAGTTCGATCCGATCCTGCTGCGCCCTGTTGACGATCTGGAATTGACTGTCCGCTCTGCTAACTGCCTCAAAGCAGAAGCTATCCACTATATCGGTGATCTGGTACAGCGTACTGAGGTTGAGCTTCTTAAGACGCCTAACCTTGGTAAAAAATCTCTTACTGAGATTAAAGACGTGCTGGCTTCCCGTGGACTGTCTCTGGGCATGCGCCTGGAAAACTGGCCACCGGCAAGCATCGCTGACGAGTAACCGGATCACAGGTTAAGGTTTTACTGAGAAGGATAAGGTCATGCGCCATCGTAAGAGTGGTCGTCAACTGAACCGCAACAGCAGCCATCGCCAGGCTATGTTCCGCAATATGGCAGGTTCACTGGTTCGTCATGAGATCATCAAGACGACCCTGCCTAAAGCGAAAGAGCTGCGCCGCGTAGTTGAGCCGCTGATTACTCTTGCCAAGACTGATAGCGTAGCTAATCGTCGTCTGGCATTCGCCCGTACTCGTGATAACGAGATCGTGGCAAAACTGTTTAACGAGCTGGGCCCGCGTTTCGCGAGCCGCGCCGGTGGTTACACTCGCATTCTGAAGTGTGGCTTCCGTGCAGGCGACAATGCGCCGATGGCATACATCGAGCTGGTTGATCGCTCTGAATCGCAAGCAGAAGCTGCTGCAGAGTAATCTGTAGTAACGTAAAAAAACCCGCCCCGGCGGGTTTTTTTATATCCGAAGCACCCCAACCTATCTATACTAGCTGTACTTTTTTTGTTCACCCCCTGGAGCACTGTATGTGGTTACTGGACCAGTGGGCAGAGCGCCATATTAATGACGCGCAGGCCAAAGGCGAGTTTGATGATTTACCGGGTTCCGGTGAGCCGCTTGCTCTGGATGATGATTCTCATATTCCACCGGAACTGCGAGCCGGCTACAGGTTATTAAAAAATTCGGGTTGCCTTCCTCCCGAATTTGAGCTGCGCAGAGAAGCAATTCGTCTGCTTGATATCCTTGCAGGAATTCGTAAAGATGAGGTTCAGTATGAGGAGGTAAGTCGACGTCTTTCGCTCCTTGAACTTAAACTTCGACAGGCTGGACTCAGCACCGAGTTTTTGCGTGGGGAATATGCAGAAAAACTTCTGCATCGGATTAGTGATGATTAGCGGAGGTACCATGTATCGTATTGGCGAATTAGCTAAACTGGCTGAAGTCACGCCAGATACCATCCGCTACTATGAAAAGCAGCAAATGATGGAGCATGAAGTACGCACTGAAGGTGGATTTCGACTCTATACCGAAAGCGATCTTCAACGTCTTAAATTTATTCGTTATGCCCGACAGCTTGGTTTTACTCTGGAGTCGATCCGCGAGTTACTCTCGATCCGTATCGATCCTGAGCACCATACCTGCCAGGAGTCTAAGGGAATTGTTCAGGAAAGATTAAAAGAGGTTGAAGCCCGAATTGCTGAGCTTCAGACAATGCAGCGCTCGCTACAGCGATTGAACGATGCATGCTGCGGCATGGCGCATAGCAGCGTTTACTGCTCTATTCTCGAGGCACTTGAGCAAGGCGCTAGCGGAACAAAATCAGGCTGTTGATTTATTGAACGGTCAGGTCTACACTCGCGGCGTAAATTATTACACACTGGAGAGATTATGAGTCGTTATCAGCACACCAAAGGGCAGATAAAGGACAACGCCATTGAAGCACTATTGCATGACCCGCTATTCAGACAGCGGGTTGAGAAAAATAAGAAAGGAAAAGGAAGTTATCAGCGTAAAGGTAAACAAGGAAATCGGGGTAACTGGGAGGCCAGTGGCAAGAAAGTGAATCACTTTTTTACCACTGGCCTTCTTGTTTCAGAGAGTGCTTAAGAACGGTTATTTTGTTCTTTCAGCAGGTCACGTATTTCACTCAGCAACACCTCTTCTTTTGATGGGGCTGGCGGTGCTGTTGGCTCTTCAGCCTTTTTGCGATTCAGTCTGTTGATTAGCTTGATGGCCATAAAGATAGCAAAGGCAACAATAATGAAATCAAACACATTCTGAATAAACACACCGTAGTGCATCACGACCGCCGGGATATCTCCCTGCGCGTCGCGTAACGTTAAGGCAAACTGTTTAAAATCAATCCCACCAATTAACAAGCCCAGTGGTGGCATGATGATGTCGGCAACCAGTGACGAAACAATCTTACCGAATGCCGCACCAATAATGACACCCACTGCTAAATCTACAACATTCCCGCGCATCGCGAATTCGCGAAATTCTTTAATAATGCTCATTTTATTCTCCCTATGCAGCTG
Source organism: Citrobacter sp. wls829 (assembly GCF_005280825.1). Classification (NCBI taxonomy): domain Bacteria; kingdom Pseudomonadati; phylum Pseudomonadota; class Gammaproteobacteria; order Enterobacterales; family Enterobacteriaceae; genus Citrobacter; species Citrobacter sp. wls829. The sequence goes on along the minus strand of NZ_SZWP01000049.1, from coordinate 8,984 downwards.
ACGTTTATAAGTCTAACAAATGTTAAGACAATTTCCATTTATGTATTGCTGATAGGGGGATTTATTAGACCATGAAAAATAAGGGGAAATAAAAAGGGCGCTGTACTAGCACCCTCATAATTACAGAAAGAAGGGACTTGGCTGGAATAAACGTTCGACATCGGTAATAAATTTTTTATCGGTCAGGAACATAATGACGTGATCACCCTGCTCAATACGCAAGTTGTCATTAGCGATCATTACGTCATTACCCCGAACAACGGCGCCAATGATTGTTCCTGGCGGCAGCTTAATCTCGTCAATTGCACGGCCGACAACCCGGGATGTTGTTTCATCTCCGTGCGCGACAGCTTCGATGGCTTCTGCCACACCACGGCGCAACGAAGAAACGCCGACGATATCTGCTTTACGGACGTGGCTGAGCAATGCAGAGATCGTTGCTTGCTGTGGTGAAATGGCAATATCAATCACGCTGCCCTGCACCAGATCAACGTACGCCTTACGTTGAATCAGCACCATTACTTTCTTGGCGCCCATACGTTTAGCCAGCATTGCCGACATGATGTTAGCTTCGTCATCGTTAGTGACGGCAATAAACAGATCAACCTGATCAATATGCTCTTCGGCGAGCAGTTCTTGATCCGAAGCATCGCCAAAAAAGACGATCGTATTTTGTAACTTTTCAGCAAGCTCTGAAGCTCGTTGCTGATCGCGCTCGATCAACTTAACGCTGTAATCCTTTTCCAGCCGCCGAGCGAGTCCGGCACCGATATTACCGCCGCCTACAAGCATGATGCGCTTGTAGGGTTTTTCCAGACGCTGCAGTTCGCTCATCACTGCGCGAATATGTTGTGACGCTGCAATAAAGAATACTTCGTCACCCGCTTCCACGATGGTAGAGCCCTGCGGGCGAATAGGTCTGTCATGGCGGAAAATTGCCGCAACGCGGGTATCGATATGCGGCATATGCTCGCGCATAGTCGACAGTGCGTTACCGATCAGTGGACCGCCATAATAGGCTTTAACCACTGCGAGACTGACTTTACCTTCGGCAAAATTCACCACCTGCAGGGCACCAGGATATTCAATCAGCCGGTAGATGCTGTCGATAACCAGTTGCTCTGGGGCAATGAGGTGATCGATAGGTACCGCTTCAGAGTGGAAGAGTTTATCGGCATCGCGCACATAATCCGGTGACCGAATACGTGCGATACGATTAGGCGTATTGAAGAGCGAATAAGCGACCTGACAGGCGACCATATTGGTCTCATCAGAGCTGGTCACGGCGACCAGCATATCGGCGTCGTCGGCGCCAGCTTCGCGCAGTACGCGGGGATGAGAGCCATGCCCCTGCACAACGCGGAGGTCGAACTTGTCCTGCAGGCTGCGCAAGCGTTCACCGTTGGTATCGACTACCGTGATATCGTTGTTCTCGCCGACCAGGTTTTCAGCCAACGTACCACCAACTTGCCCTGCGCCCAGAATGATAATTTTCATCAGTCGCGACCCGTTATCTCATCACTTTTTGATTAGCTTAGCGTAAAAGAAGCCATCACCTTCTTCTGCACTCGGTAAATTCTGGCGGCCTGGTTGCTCAGGTGTGCCGGTTTCGCTTAATACCGCGTTTGGCGTACGCGTCAGGAAGGCCGCAATCTGCTGCTGGTTCTCTTCAGGCAGAATAGAACAGGTTGCATAAACCAGCGTGCCACCCGGCTTCAGATGCGCCCAAGTCGCATTCAGGATCTCTGCCTGTAGTTGGGCAAGCTCGGTGATATCCCGGTCACGGCGCAGCCATTTAATATCCGGATGGCGACGAATGACCCCAGTGGCTGAGCATGGAGCATCCAGCAGAATACGATCGAACTGCTGTTCGCCACACCATTGTTGTGGAAAACGACCATCGCCCTGCTTGACGGTAGCCTTCATGCCCAAACGCTTCAGGTTGTCGTAGACGCGAGACAGACGTTTTTCGTCTACGTCGACCGCCATTACATTTGCATTCGGAGCAACCTCCAGAATATGTGTCGTCTTTCCACCTGGCGCTGCACATAAATCGAGGATCTGTTCACCGTTCTTCGGCTGCAGATAGCTTACGCATCCCTGAGCGGAAGCGTCCTGGACGGTTACCCACCCCTGCTCGAAGCCGGGCAATGCCAGAACTGACACTGGGGTTTCCAGACGCACAGCATCCGGGTAATCCGGGTGTGGGAAGCCGGTAAGACCACTTTCCGCCAGCAATGCTAGCCACGCGTCGCGCGAGTGGTGGTTACGGTTAACGCGTAGCCACATTGGCGGACGCTGGTTATTAGCCGCAAGAATGGTTTCCCACTGCTGTGGATAAGCATTCTTAATGCGTTTTACTAACCAGGATGGGTGTAAGAAGCGCAGTTCGCTTTGTGCAAACTCGGTTAACAGTTCGTCCTGGCGGCGCTGAAACTGGCGTAGTACGCCGTTAATCAGGCCTTTCAACTGCTGGCGTTTGATCACGACCGCGCCTTCCACTGTTTCAGCTAATGCAGCATGAGGAGGGATACGGGTATGCAGTAGTTGGTAGAAACCGACCATGATCAGGTAGTGGACCGTGCGCTGTTTGCCCGTCATCGGGCGTTCCATCAGCTGTTTGATCATCCACTCAAGTTGGGAGAGGGTGCGCAATACGCCGAAGCAAAGTTCCTGTAACAGCGCCTTATCTTTATCGGCAACTTTCTGCTGCATGGCAGGTAGCACATTGCTTAGCGACTGCCCCTTTTCGACAACCTGTTCGACGGCCTGCGCCGCCATACTGCGTAAATTTAGATTTTTTTTCATAACCGCAAAAATAAAAATGCCCGGAGATGCCGGGCTTTAAGAGATGAACCGTCAGAGCAGACGGTTTCCAGGAACGAACCATTCCCGGCGTGAATTCAACAGGTCCTGCGCGCTCATGGCTTTTTTACCGGCTGGCTGCAAAGAGATGAGATTCAGGATGCCATCGCCTGTCGCAATCTGAATACCCTGGCGGGTTGCTTCCAGAATCGTTCCTGGTTCGGCACCTGCAGGTTTATCAATCACCGTGGCCTGCCAGATTTTGACCGGCTGCTCATCAATGACGATGTAACTCATCGGCCATGGATTAAAGGCGCGAATGCAGCGCTCCAGCTGAACGGCACTAAGCGTCCAGTCCATGCGGGCTTCTTCTTTACTCAGCTTCTCGGCATAGCTCACCAGCGATTCATCCTGGACTTCAGGTTTCGCGGTGCCCGTTGCCAACAGGTGCAGTGTGTGCAGCAGTCCCTGTGGGCCGAGTTCGGCTAACTTATTGTAGAGGCTGGCGCTGGTGTCTTCAGTGGTGATTGGGCAAGAGAGTTTGTGTAGCATATCGCCGGTATCCAGACCGACATCCATCTGCATGATGGTGACGCCGGTTTCGGTATCGCCAGCCCACAGTGAACGTTGGATGGGTGCCGCGCCGCGCCAGCGGGGAAGCAGGGAACCATGGACGTTGATGCATCCCAAGCGCGGCATGTCCAGCACGGCTTTTGGCAGAATAAGGCCATATGCCACTACCACCATTACATCTGCGTGCAGGTCAGCAACTAACTGCTGGTTTTCCTGAGGACGAAGAGAGACGGGCTGAAAAACCGGTAACCCTTTTTCTTCGGCCAGCACTTTTACCGGGCTGGGCATCAGCTTTTTACCACGTCCTGCTGGGCGATCCGGTTGGGTAAATACGCCGACGACGTTATGTCCAGAAGACAGCAGCGCGTCGAGATGACGCGCTGCAAAGTCAGGTGTACCCGCAAAAATAATACGTAGTGAGTCTGACACGTTGATTCTTGTCCTTAAGGTCGGGCGTTCAGGCGGTCGAGTTTTTCAACTTTCTGACGAATGCGTTGTTGTTTCAACGGCGACAGATAATCAATAAACAATTTACCAACCAGGTGATCCATTTCGTGTTGAATGCAGATGGCTAACAGGCCATCGGCTTCCAGTTCAAAGGGGTTACCCTCACGATCGAGTGCGCGAATTTTTACTTTCTCAGCGCGCGGTACTAATGCTCGCTGTTCGGGAATAGACAGGCAACCTTCTTCAATGCCGGTTTCACCGTCTTTTTCCAGTAGCTCAGGGTTGATCAACACCAGGCGCTCATCGCGATTTTCAGAGATATCAATAACAATGATGCGCTGATGAATATCAACCTGCGTTGCCGCCAGGCCAATACCTTCTTCGGCGTACATCGTCTCGAACATATCATCGACGATACGCTGAATTTCTGCATTCACTTCTTCAACCGGTTTTGCGATTTTGCGAAGACGCTCGTCCGGGATATGTAACACTTGCAAAACTGACATAGTTATCCAGAGTTGTGTTCAGGAGTTGGAAAGATTATTACCTCTATTCTAGACAAAACCCCTTCTGATTGACAGCATCAGTGACCAATCGCAAAGATTGCTATGACTGCTTGTGGCAGGGGGGAAAAGGGATGACCCACACCGAAATTTGGTTACGTTTAGCACGAGTATGTGAACTTTATGGTGATGAGATGGTGCGCATTGCTCACTGGCTTATTGCTCAACCGTGTATTAACAAAACGATACTCCAGTATGCAGGATTCTCTCCCGCCAGGCCGCACGTTTTTTAAGCTTTTCCGACATTGAATTGGAAAAAACGCTGCGCTGGCTGGAGTTACCGCATCACCATGTCGTTTTTGCCGATAGCGAACGTTATCCGCCGCAGCTTCGCGCCACTGAAGATTACCCGGGACTCCTCTTTATTGTTGGCGATCCCGATTGTTTACACTCTTTTCAGGTCGCTGTTGTGGGGAGCCGGCAACATTCCTGGTATGGAGAGCGCTGGGGGCGATTATTCTGTGAGAAGCTTGCCGCTTGCGGTGTGACAATCACCAGCGGGCTGGCACGGGGGATCGATGGCGTCGCGCACAACGCGGCGGTAAATATGAATAGAACCAGTATCGCCGTGCTGGGGAACGGCCTGGAAACCATTCATCCACGGCGGCACGCGCATCTTGCCGAACGTCTGATTGAGGCCGGAGGCGCGCTGGTGTCTGAGTTCCCTTTGGATATGCTTCCTCTACCGCGCAATTTTCCGCGACGAAATCGTATTATCAGTGGCTTAAGCAAAGGCGTACTAGTGATTGAGGCCGCTCAGCGTAGCGGTTCGCTGGTGACTGCGCGTTGTGCCCTGGAGCAAGGACGGGACGTTTTTGCGTTACCAGGGCCAATAGGGAACCCCGGTTGTGAGGGGCCACATTGGCTCATTAAGCAAGGAGCGACGTTGGTTACGGCTCCAGAAGATATTCTGGAGAATTTGCAATACGGTTTACATTGGGTGCCAGATGAACCTGAAAATTCAATTTATTCACCAGATCACGAAGAGGTGGCATTGCCATTTCCTGAGCTCCTGGCTAACGTAGGAGATGAGGTAACACCTGTTGACGTCGTCGCTGAACGTGCCGGCCAACCTGTGCCAGAGGTAGTGGCTCAGCTACTCGAACTGGAGTTAGCAGGATGGATCGCAGCTGTACCCGGCGGCTATGTCCGATTGAGGAGGGCATGCCATGTTCGACGTACTAATGTATTTGTTTGAGACATATATCCATAACGAAGCGGAGCTGCGTGTGGATCAGGACAAACTGGAACGGGATCTTACCGACGCTGGTTTTGATCGTGAAGACATCTACAACGCGTTACTGTGGCTGGAAAAACTGGCTGATTATCAGGATGGCCTTGCCGAACCTATGCAGCTTGCATCTGACCCTCTGTCTATTCGTATTTATACGGCGGAAGAGTGCGATCGCCTGGATGCGAGTTGTCGGGGGTTCTTATTATTCCTGGAGCAGATCCAGGTGCTAAACCTCGAAACGCGAGAAATGGTGATTGAGCGTGTACTCGCGCTGGATACAGCAGAATTCGATCTGGAAGACCTGAAGTGGGTGATCCTGATGGTTTTATTCAACATTCCCGGTTGTGAAAATGCGTATCAGCAAATGGAAGAATTACTCTTTGAGGTGAATGAAGGTATGCTGCATTAATCAATCTTCATTCAGTATGAGTTGTTATGGCTAAATCAGCACTGTTTGCGGTGCGTAAAAACGAGCCCTGCCCACAATGCGGGGCTGAACTGGTTATTCGTTCTGGGAAACATGGCCCGTTTCTCGGTTGTTCACAGTATCCGGAATGCGACTATGTCCGTCCGCTAAAATCCTCTGCGGACGGACATATTGTCAAAGTTCTGGAGGGTAAGTTTTGTCCTGAGTGCGGTGCTGAGCTGGTGCTGAGGCAGGGACGATTCGGTATGTTTATTGGGTGTAGTGATTACCCGGCATGTGACCATACTGAACTTATCGACAAACCAGATGAAACGGCGATTGTTTGCCCCCAATGCCGGACAGGCCAGTTGGTCCAGCGGCGTTCCCGTTATGGCAAAACTTTTTACTCCTGCGATCGCTATCCTGAGTGTCAGTTTGTCATCAACTTCAAACCTCTGGCTGGAGAGTGTCCTGAGTGTCACTATCCGCTTCTCATCGAAAAGAAAACCGCACAGGGTGTGAAACACTTTTGTGCCAGTAAACAATGTGGAAAGCCGGTCTCGGCGGAATAAAAAAGTGAATAATAACCTGCCCACAGATCCCATCGCTGCTGCGATAGCGGTTCTGAAACAAGATAAAGTCATCGCTTATCCAACAGAAGCTGTTTTCGGCGTCGGCTGTGACCCAGATAGCGAAACGGCTGTTACTCGTCTGTTGGAACTAAAACAACGACCAATTGATAAAGGCTTGATTTTAATTGCGGCAAATTTTGACCAACTCAAGCCGTATATTGATGACAGCATGCTCACTGATGCCCAACGTGATGCTATTTTCGCGTGCTGGCCAGGTCCCGTTACCTTTGTGTTTCCGGCAGCGATAACGACACCACGTTGGTTAACCGGCCGTTTTGATTCGCTGGCCGTGCGCGTCACGGATCATCCGCTGGTGGTTGCGTTGTGCCAGGCTTATGGCAAACCGTTAGTTTCTACCAGTGCTAATTTGAGTGGTCTACCCCCTTGCAGGACGGTAGAGGAAGTACGCGTGCAGTTTGGTATAGATTTCCCCGTTGTCGAAGGTGATACCGGGGGGCGTTTAAATCCTTCGGAAATCCGTGATGCCTTGACGGGTGAACAATTTCGACAGGGGTAATATGAAAGAAGCCTATGCTGTTTTTGGCAATCCAATCGCGCACAGCAAATCGCCTTTTATTCATCAGCAATTTGCAGAGCAGCTGAATATCGATCACACCTATGGACGGGTGCTGGCGCCAATCAATAATTTTGTGAATACGCTGAACACCTTCTTTGCAGAGGGCGGTAAAGGGGCGAATATAACGGTTCCTTTTAAAGAAGAGGCATTTGCGCGGGCTGATGAATTAACAGAACGGGCATCGCTTGCCGGGGCGGTTAACACGCTTAAGCGTTTGGAAGATGGACGCTTACTTGGGGATAACACCGATGGTATTGGTTTATTAAGCGATCTTGAACGTTTAGCTTTTATTCGTCCCGGATCGCGTATTTTACTTATTGGGGCTGGTGGGGCATCCCGCGGGGTATTACTCCCTCTTCTTTCTATGGATTGTGCGGTGGCCATCGTAAACCGTACCGCTTCGCGTGCAGAAGAACTGGCTCGGATCTTTTCCCATACCGGTAGCGTTCAGGCCGTGGGATTTGATGAGCTTGAGAATAACACCTTCGATCTCATTATTAATGCGACCTCCAGTGGGATTAGCGGGGATATTCCGGCTATCCCTGCATCACTGATCAACGCTTCTGTTTATTGCTACGACATGTTTTATCAGAAAGGGAATACGCCGTTCTTGTCCTGGTGCGCATTACAGGGAGCAAAACATTGTGCTGATGGGTTGGGAATGTTGGTAGGGCAGGCGGCGCATGCCGTTTTACTCTGGCATGGCGTATTGCCGAAGACGGAACCCGTCATTAAACAGCTGCAACAGGAACTGTCCGTGTGAACCAGGCTATCCAGTTTCCCGATAGAGAAGAATGGACGTCAGATATAGATGCTGTCGTTTTCCCAGCGATGGTTCAGGGTATGCAGCTAACATGCGCCATCAACGGAGAGGTGTTGGCGCGTCGCTTTGGCGGCAACACGCCTGAACAGTGGATGGAAATTTTTCGGGAGCATCGCTGGGATCTGGAAGATGAAGCCGAAGCATTGATCCAGGCTCAGCAAGAAGATGCTCATGGTTGGGTTTGGTTATCCTGACTCAAATACTCGTCTTTCCATTTCACATAGTTGTTAGCTGAATACTGCAGGCCCGCTTTTTCTTCATCGCTGAGTGGGCGGATCTGTTTAACCGGGCTGCCCAGGTACAGATACCCGCTCTCCAGGCGTTTGTTTTGCGGAACCAAACTTCCCGCGCCAATCATTACGTCATCTTCTACTACGACACCGTCCAGCAGGATCGATCCCATACCGACCAAAACGCGGTTGCCAATGACGCAGCCGTGCAGCATGACTTTATGGCCCACGGTGACATCCTCACCCACGATCAGTGGATTGCCTTGCGGGTTAGATGCTGATTTATGCGTGACATGTAACACGCTACCGTCCTGAATGTTTGTGCGGGCGCCGATTTGTACGTAGTTCACGTCACCACGGATCGCGACCAGAGGCCAGATCCCAACATTATCAGCCAGACGAACATCACCAATGATGACGCTGCTGGTGTCGATCATCACGCGTTTCCCGATCTGCGGGAAAAGATCCTTATAAGGACGCAGTACATCAGACATGTTTACCTCAATAGAATAGAGCAGTAATGAAGACTTTGGTTTGATTATCGAGACTGTGCAAGCGATTTAGTTATCAAAAATCAGCCATATTGTGCAGGAATGTAGCGAAAGGGGTAAAAAACAGCCACTCAGCAAAAAAGATCTAAAAAACACTTGTGCTAAAAAATGGGATCCCTATAATGCGCCTCCATCGACACGGC
>NZ_SZWP01000047.1:0-72631 GCF_005280825.1 Citrobacter sp. wls829 | reverse complement strand
TGACCTGCTTATTCGCACCTTCCCTAACAGAGCAGGAATTACAAGGGCCAATACTTTTCTGTTCATTGAAATAATCCTTTAGTTTTTTTATTTACCTGCGACGACCCATGTAGGGTGTTAACGCATGCTAAAGGAGAAGTTCCGTAAAGAGATAAATATGAATTGTTACGCCTTAAGTAAAATCTTAAACAAATAATTCCACGGAAATGATGATAATCGTGGTGAATGAATTAATGATTAAGTATATAAAATAAATATTATACAAGTTAATTTTGTTGGGATATTCTGCGCGGGTTATATGCCTTTATTGTCACGTTTTATTTTTCGTTGGAGAGTTGTCCCAGAATTGATTAGCCAGCGAATAAATTGACAAGCCCGAACATCTGTTCGGGCTTTTTTTATTCCAGATTAATACTTAACTGAACGTATTAATCGGTACTGCTTTTTTCGGCTTTTCCCGCCAACTGCGCCAGGAAGTCATAGCGTTTTTGCAAATCTGCGGTCGCATCCTTCCACAACTGCTCTGCCACCTCCGGCTGCTGTGCATTCAGGCGGCGGAAGCGCTGTTCGTTCATCAAAGTCTCAGCCAGCGCATCTGACGGTGGGCGAGAGTCCAGTGCCAGCGGCAGTTTACCTTCGTCAGCGCGACGCGGATCAAAGCGATACAGCGGCCAGAATCCGGTGGCCGTGAGCTGGCGCATCTGATCGTGACTCAGGGCGAGATCGTAGCCGTGTTCTTCACACGGGCTGTAGGCAATAATCAGCGACGGACCTGGGTAAGATTCTGCTTCCTGAATCGCTTTCACCGTCTGGTTTAACTGCGCTCCCAGCGAGATCTGTGCGACGTAAACATGACCGTACATCATCATACTGACGCCCAGATCTTTACGTGCTTTACGCTTACCGTGTTCGCCAAATTTGGTGACCGCGCCAAGCGGTGTCGCTTTCGAGGCTTGCCCGCCGGTGTTGGAATAACACTGGGTATCCAGCACCAGGATGTTAACGTTCTCGGTCAGGCTCAGGACATGGTCCAACCCGCCAAAGCCAATATCGTAGGCCCAACCGTCACCGCCAATCAGCCAGATTGATTTCTCAACCAGTGCATCGGCATCGGTTAACAGTTGCTGTGCGCCATCAACACCTTGCAGATGTTGGCGCAGTGCGGCGACCTGCTCGCGACGAACTTCCGGCGTGGCTTTTGCGTGCAAGGCATCATTCAGCTCAGCCGGGATCTTATCGGCAAACTGTTCCAGCAAGCGCATGACGCGAACGCGGTGTTGGTCCACCGTCAGGCGGAAGCCCAGACCAAACTCGGCGTTATCTTCAAACAGAGAGTTTGCCCAGGCTGGTCCACGGCCGTTTGCATCGGTGGTATACGGTGTGGAGGGCAGGTTTCCGCCATAAATCGATGAACACCCGGTTGCGTTGGCGATCAGCATGCGGTCACCGTACAGCTGGGTAAGCAGCTTGATATACGGCGTTTCGCCACAGCCTGAGCAGGCACCGGAATATTCAAACAGCGGGGTGATCAGCTGTGAGGTGCGAATATCAATGCGTTCCAGTTTGCTGCGGTCGATCTCTGGCAGGTTGAGGAAGAAATCATAGTTCACTTTTTCTTCTTCGACATGCTCCAGGCGGGACATCATATTGATGGCCTTGATCTCTGGATTCTGACGATCTTTCGCCGGGCAGACTTCCACGCACAGATTACAGCCGGTGCAATCTTCAGGCGCGACCTGTAGAACATATTTCTGACCGCGCATATCGCGGGATTTCACATCCAGCGAATGCAAACTAGCCGGGGCGTCTGCCATTGCTTCCGGGGAAACCACTTTGGCACGAATTGCCGAGTGCGGGCAGGCGGCAACGCAGTGGTTGCACTGTGTACACAGTTCTTCTTTCCAGATAGGGATTTCTTCGGCGATATTGCGTTTTTCCCAGCGCGTGGTGCCCATGGGCCAGGTACCGTCTGGCGGCAGTGCGGAGACGGGCAGTGCGTCACCCAGACCTGCGAGCATTGCCGCCGTCACGGTTTTCACAAAATCAGGCGCGGCATCGGAGACCACTGGCGGTCGGTTGGCGCTGTGCGGATCAACCGGCTGAAGAGCCACTTCGGCGACCGACTCACGTGCCAGCGCCAGCGCCTGCCAGTTACGTTCAACCAGATCCTGACCTTTGTTGCTGTAGCTTTTTGCAATTGCGCCCTGCAGTTCCGCCAGTGCGCTATCACCGGGTAAAATTTGTGTCAGATGGAAAAACGCCATTTGCATTACGGTGTTAATACGTGCTGCCAGGCCGCATTCACGGGCGATTTTGGCAGCGTTAATCACGTAAAAACGGGCCTTCTTCTGGTTCAGAACTGCCTGAACTTCTTGCGGCAGACGTGACCACACCTCATCCACGCTGTACGGCGTATTGAGCAGGAAGATACCGCCTGGCTTCAGGCGTTCTGCCATTTGATATTTATCGATAAACTGCAGCTGATGGCAGCCAACAAAATCCGCCTGCGACACCAGATACGCCGAACGGATCGGTTTTTCGCTGACGCGCAGATGGGACACCGTCAGGCCGCCGGCTTTTTTCGAGTCATAGACGAAATAACCCTGCGCATACCACGGCGTCGAGTTACCAATAATCTTGATATTGTTTTTGGTCGCTGACACGCTGCCGTCGCTGCCTAATCCGTAAAACAGGGCTTCGAGTTTTGCGGTGGAGGGCAGGGTGTTTTCTGGCAGGGGGAGTGACAGATTGGTGACATCATCATAGATGCCGACGGTAAAGCGCGATTTTGGTTTGGCGTGGCTTAACTCATTAAACACCGCCATCACGCAGTCCGGGCCAAACTCTTTCGAGGAAAGGCCATAGCGCCCGCCAATTACACGCGGTAGCGTTTCACGCTCGCCACAGTTAAAGGCTTCGGCCAGCGCGGTCATGACATCCAGATACAACGGCTCAGCCTGGGCCCCGGGTTCTTTGGTGCGATCAAGAACGGCGATGCTGCGTGCGGTTTCCGGCAAGGCCTGCAGTAAATGTCGGGCTGAGAACGGACGGAACAGACGGACTTTCAGTACGCCGACTTTTTCGCCACGGGTAAGCAACTCATCCACGACTTCTTCGCAGGTGCCGATGGCGGAGCCCATCAGAATGATGACGCGCTCTGCCTGCGGATGACCATAGTATTCAAACGGCTGGTACTGGCGACCCGTTGCGGTGGCGAAATCGTTCATCGCCTGTTCGACATGATCGTAAACCGCGTTGTACCACGGGTTTGTCGCTTCGCGTGACTGGAAATAGGTATCCGGGTTAGCCGAGGTGCCGCGAATCACCGGATGCTCCGGATTCAGCGCGCGAGAACGATGGGCGTCGATCTCCGCCTGCGGCATCAGTCCAAGAATGGTGTCATCGGCCAGCGGTACGATTTTATTGATTTCATGTGAGGTGCGGAAACCATCAAAGAAATGAATAAACGGGACGCGGCTTTTCAGCGTGGCGATATGCGAAATCAGGGCAAAATCCTGCGCTTCCTGAACGCTGCTGGCGCACAGCATTGCACAGCCGGTCTGGCGAACGGCCATCACGTCGGAATGGTCGCCAAAAATCGACAGCGCATGGGTGGCAATCGTACGTGCCGCAACATGCAATACAAACGGCGTCAGTTGACCGGCCAGTTTGTACAGCGTCGGGATCATCAGCAATAAACCTTGCGATGAGGTAAAAGATGTAGACAGCGCCCCGGTTTGTAACGCGCCGTGGACGGTCGCAATGGCACCGCCTTCCGACTGCATCTCCACAACGCGAGGTATATCGCCCCAGACGTTTTTTAGCCCGTTCCCGGCCCAGGCATCGGCCTGCTCCGCCATCGTCGAACTCGGCGTAATCGGGTAGATGGCGATAACCTCGCTGGTACGAAATGCAACCGAAGCAACCGCACCATTACCGTCAATTGTTTGCATACTGACACCCTTACATTGCGCAAAAAGAGGGACCCGCAAAACGACGACGAGTCCTGTAGTTATCTTTCTATTTTAGCAAAAGCCATCTGGACACATTTTCGCATTTGTGTCCCTGTAATAAACAGAATGAATGGTTTGATCAAAGGAGCCGTCAAAAAATTGCCAGAAAATGTAAACAGGGCGCATAAATGCGCACTTTACCTCTCGACGACAGTGTTTCTGCTGCCTATTATTTAGGGCTGTGTCGTTGGGTTATTTTTTAGAGGGGAGTGAGATGCGCGCAGCGTTTTGGGTAGGGTGTGCCGCGTTATTATTATCGGCTTGCAGCAGTGAACCTGTTCAGCAGGCAACGGCCGCTCACGTCGCGCCGGGCATGAAGGCTGCAATGTCGGGTTCTGGTGAGGCAAACTGCGCTATGATTGGCGGTTCGTTGTCGATTGCACGTCAACTGGATGGTTCCGCCATCGGGATGTGTGCTTTACCTAACGGCAAACGCTGCAGTGAACAGTCGCTTGCCGCCGGGAGTTGCGGGAACTATTAAGTCTCCGCGTTAATTACATTAAGTCTGCCAGTTTATACGTCAGTGTTTGCTCTGCCGTCGCCAGTGTTAACTGGTTAGCCGTCAAATCGACCTGTGCGCCTTGCTTAAACACGTCGCTGATAACGCCATCAAGTGCGTTCAGCTGTGGGTCGGCGCACATCATGCGGGTCATCGCCAGGTCTTTCACCTTCAATTCGCCGTCAGACAGCTTGCCCTGGCCCGTGAATTGATTGCACATTTTTCCCGACACCGTCATATTTTCACCAAAACTCAATTCGGGTTGATTTTTCGCAACGGTGACCGGTTTGCCGTTCACGCTCTCCAGAACGAAACGGTGGTGCTGTAACTGTTCGCGATTAACGGAAACTTTTCCATTGCTCACACAGCCAGCCATAAGCATGCTGAGCGCAATCAACGTGACAATTTTCTTCATTGAATTTCTCTACGTTAGTGACGGGAATACAATCAATATAATAATGATACTGTCGGATTTATCATCAGGGGTTATCTGAAAATGCTCCCCCGAATGCAGGGGAGCGGCATTTTCAGAAGAGGGCGTTCGGGCAGGTTTCGCCTTTGGAAATCTGGGCCAAATTTTGCAAGGTTGTTTCCGAAATGCTGGTTAACGCTTCGGCCGTTAAAAATGCCTGGTGCCCGGTGAACAACACGTTATGACAGGCAGACAAGCGACGGAATACGTCATCCTGAATAACATCATTGGACTTATCTTCAAAGAACAGGTCGCGTTCATTTTCATACACGTCCATACCCAAAGAACCAATTTTCTGGTTTTTCAGGGCATCAATGGCAGCCTGTGAGTCGATAAGGGCTCCGCGACTGGTGTTAACGATCATTACGCCGCTTTTCATTTGCGCGAAGGCTTCTTCATTGAGCAGATGATAGTTTTCCGGCGTTAACGGACAGTGCAGGGAAATGACGTCTGACTCCGCAAACAGCGTGCTGAGATCGACATACTCAACGCCTAATTCAAGAGCCGCAGCGCTTGGATAGGGATCAAACGCCAGCAAACGCATACCAAAGCCTTTCAGGATCCGCAGCGCGGCAATACCAATTTTACCGGTACCGATCACCCCGGCGGTTTTACCGTACATGGTAAAACCAGTCAGGCCTTCCAGAGAAAAGTTGGCGTCACGAGTGCGTTGGTACGCGCGGTGGATACGACGGTTCAGCGTCATCATCATACCAATCGCATGCTCGGCGACCGCTTCCGGCGAATAGGCCGGAACGCGCACAACCTGCAAACCTAGCTCTTTGGCGGCGTCCAGATCGACGTTATTGAATCCGGCGCAGCGCAGGGCAATGTACTTCACCCCGTGTTTTTTCAGTTCTTCCAGAACCGGGCGGCTGCCATCGTCGTTGACGAAGATGCACACCGCTTCGCAGCCATGGGCTGTTTTGGCCGTTTTCTCGGTCAGCAGAAAGTCAAAGAATTCAAGTTCAAAACCAAAAGCCTCGTTAACCTGTTGCAGGTACTTCTTGTCGTACTGTTTAGTACTATAGATGGCGAGTTTCATAAGACTTTCTCCAGTGATTCTGAAATCACATTAATCCAATTCAAATTATTTTACAAAATCCAAAAAACAATTGATAGTCATAGATATAATGAATAATTCTAGAGCATCTCTTCTTAATGTGGGTACATTGCTGGATTTAAACCACTTGTCTTAGTATATGTACTCCTTTGGGCGTCCTGCCGTTAAGCATTGCTACCTTTGGGTATGTTGGGCAGATTCGGAAATGATGAGCGAGAGGCGCATCTTTTCATAGCCTTAATGTGGTTAGCCACTCATATTGAAACCGGATTTTTAAAACTCTCGATATAGTTCCGGATTGGTAAAGGCTGGGAGTTTGGCTTTTTACGCTGCTGATTCTACCGCTTCGCAATATGCTTGATTACCGTCGCTGGTTGCCCGTGCTCCATTCATGCTGATCATGTGTGAGGGTGACATGGCCGGGACCTAAGTACCCCCATCGCCGAGTCCAATAAACCGTGTGGTGTTGTCGTGCCGTAACAGCATCCGACACGTCGATCTCCTCCACGTTCGTTAAGCCTGTAACGCGGATAAAAAGCCAGGTGAATTACCTTCAGGCAGCTACGCTTATACAGGTATCACATATCAGGAGGGGTCATGTTAACTCACTCTGAAGCAAAACGCTGGGCCACCTTAATGCTGAAGGCTGCATTATGTGATGGTATGAAACCTGAAGAAATTTCCCGGCAGGTGCATCTTGTCTGCGATCATCATGGCAAGGCGTGCCTCGAAGAGCTCATAGAGGAAATTCTGATAGAAGCAGGTCGTATCGGACCTAAACATAGCGATGGACAACTGCGCCATCACTGAGTTTGAACGCTTCCGCGTCCCCGTTAATAGATGTCTTAAGAGCAGACAGAACAACGGGGAATCGCGCGATGCACTGCAGATGACTCAACTCAGTTCCCTGATTTTTTATATTTCCGCTGTCGCGCGTAACAACGTACCGTTGTCTTGAGGCAATTTTACTCATCCCAATGTTGGATCAGCGTCGCCCCAATCCCCGCAATCTGTCTGTTTCGCTCCTCCATTGTTGCCTGGCTTTCGGTGACGTAAATCACCACGATACGGGAAGGCTTACCGTCCGGCCCTAACGCCGCGACGATCCCGCGAGAACCGCGTGCCCCGGCACCTGTTTTATCGGCTATAAACCAGCCTGCCGGAAGTACCGAGCGCAACAGTGGCCCCGCGACTTTATCCGTCACCATCCAGTGGGTGAGTTGCTGCTGTGATGTCGTCGTCAAGATTTTTCCGGTGAGCAGTTGGCGCAACGTTTGCGCCATATTTTCAGGTGTCGTCGTATCGCGTTTATCGCCGGGTAGCGCTTCGTTCAATTCGGGTTCCCAGCGGTCGAGTCGGGTCACCCGATCGCCGGTTGTGCGCAGAAACGCGGTTAATCCTTGCGGACCGCCGATGGCCGTAAGCAGTAGATTTGCCGCCGTGTTATCGCTCATTGTGATGGCGGCATCGCATAATTCGCCGACGGTCATGCCATCGGTCAGGTGTTTTTCTGTAACTGGCGAGTACTCGACCAGATCACGCTGGCTGAACGGGATGCGACGATCCAGCCGCTCTTTTCCTGCGTCAACGCGTGCGAGCACCGCGCCGCAGAGTAAAACCTTAAATGTACTCATCATCGGAAAACGTTCTTGCAGGCGATAGCTTTCCAGAATCTCGCCGCTGGTGAGATCCAGCTCGGCATAACCGACGCGTGCGGTGAGCTGGCTTTCTGCTTCTTTGACTTTATTCAGCGTTGTTGGGTGGGCAAACGCGGGCAGACAAAATGCGGTAAGTAATGGGATAAGGGCCAGACGAAAGTGGGGCATAGTTATATTCTTCCTTGGGGCGATGCCTTAACATAACTGGAAAAATAGCAAATACATAAAGTTAAATTTGGCCCGATACATGAGGATTAGCTTTTACATGGTCGTTCCTGGCTATGGACATTCGTACTGATAGTAGACTCTTGTCTCCAGGAGTCTACTATCGCCGAACAAGGTATACCTGTGGTATTCAGAACGTTTGAATTCATTACCTATTTATTGATTTTCCAGTATTGTCCAGCTTCAACGTAGCTTAGCCCGATGCGTTGGGATGCCCGCTTGTTATCATTAATAAGATAAAAAATATCTGAAAGCACAGAACGTTCTTCGCTTGGATAACTATGGCCTATAAAGCTAGTATCAACGCTGGTTGCGTCAATCGATTCTATTCCAGGATAATAAATCAAACCAGTAGACGAATCACCCGCTCGCGGATAACGGTGTATCGCCTGAGATGCGGCTAACGCCTTATCCGTTGATGAAGCATACAAAGTAACAGGTTCTCCTTGTGCCACCAGTGCAGGGGCAATGTCTCGTTTGAAAACATCGGCATCTATGTCAGGAGCAGTTAGAATGACCTCTTTTATACGATTTCGATAATCTGGATTTGTATTCAATACATCAATAACCGCCCGCGATAAAACTCTATTACCCATGCTGTGGGCTATCAGGTAGATATTTTTTGAATCGGATTTCTCAATAAAATCGATAAGGAAATGTTTTAGGTTGGTTTGTGTCCACTCAGCATTTTGCTCATCAATAGTATAAGCAGAGGTTCTGGCCTGTGAAGGCCAACTATAAAAAACAGGAACCATATCGATACTTAAATCATAGTATATTTGAGCTGTTTTTCTGGCTGCCTCGGCGAATGAGACATTATACCCATTAATAAAAATGAAAGTCTTTTTCTCTGGTGTATTTTTTACTGTGGATGCAAGATAATTGAAAAAAATATTTTTAGCTAAAGGTGTTACACCAAGTAAGGCTACGTGTTTTTTGGGATCTTCTTTGAACTCAAGTTTAAAAAATGAAGGTTGTTCAGTTATTCCTGTAATGTGGTGTCGAGGAATGCTAACTTCACATAACCCATAGGAGATTGAGGCTCTATTGGTTCCATATGATTGGTTGGGTGGTGCGCCGCTGTTATAATTTCTATCGGTGGCATACAATACCTTGACAATGGCATAATCTGGTTTTTTAGCTAATATATTTATTTCATTGCTGCTAGATGCCATACTGGTAACACCAGTATTAGACGCACCGCAACCACTTAGTATAGCTATAAAAATACTGAGTGCTATGTATTTTAATGTTTTCATTTGACTTAACCTTGCTTTAAATTTGGTTGGAGTGTTTTTGCCTTATTGGTGTTTTTCTGAGCATTACCGTCTGAAATTAAACGGGTAATTAAGATTTACGTATTTCCGCAGGGAATAACATTAATAAAATGGTTTTAATTTGAGTCGGCAGAATAATAATATTTTATTAGTGTCTATTTATTAGATAACGCATGTGGTTAGCCAAAGGACATACGACTTCTGATTGATACCGCACCAGTAATTACTACGAACTTCTTACCGAATACTCACTGCTTCTGACTCATATTTTCAGGAAGCAACCAGCATGGTTCTGCTGGAGGCTGACCAAACGCTCTTCACCATGAGGGAGACACCATGTTTGGACTTGAGACGCTTGATGTATTAATTGGGATGATGACTGTGTATTTCATGTTTGGGATAGCGTGTACCGCGATTGTTGAAGCTATTTCTGCGTGGACCCGTATTCGTAGTCAAAATCTTGACGTGGCGCTGAACGAGTTCCTTTCAGGCGATCTGGCGCAAAATCAGCAATTTATTACTCAGTTTTTTGAACATCCGTTAATTCAGTCTCTAAGTAAAGGAAAGCAGGGGCGTCCTTCCTATATTCCCCCAGACATTGTCGCGCAAGTCGTGGAGGCGTTAGTTGTCAGCAAAAGTGCGATGGCAACGCTCTCTGCTGGAGTGAACGCCCTGCCGGGAAATGCCAAAAATAATCGGATCAAAGGCATCCTAGAAACAGTGGTGGCGCAAACGGGCAATAACGCGGTCACGTTTCGCAACGCGGTCGCAAAACAGTTTGATGCGGTAATGGATCGCGCCTCGGGTTGGTATAAGCGAAAAATGCAGACCATCACGTTGATTGTCGCCACCGCTTTGGTTCTGGGGGGGAATATTGACAGCCTCAATCTTGCGACGGTGCTGGCCTCCAATCCTGATGTTCGAGAAAAAATGGTGGCGATCGCGCGGCAAGAAGTCAATGAGGCGAAAAATCAGGTTCAGGACCAGGACCGCATCACGACTGCTGAAGATAAATATAACCACGCGATTGCCGTTATGCAGTCTGCAGGCTTCGAACTGGGCTGGAAAGGATGGCCGCAAGGGGCTGCTGAATGGTTGGCAAAAGTGGTGGGGCTGCTGGTGACTATTTTCGCTGTCTCACTCGGCGGACCTTTCTGGTTCGATATTCTTCAACGGGTTATGCAAGTCCGTTCCACAGGCCCAAAACCCGCAGAGCCGGGTAAATCCGACAGCCCGAAAAGTAAATGAAGTGTAACGATTAACTATCGACAGAGAGGGCATCATGATACTTACGCCAGCACAGAAAAGTCTCTGTGAACGAGTTTTGAATGCGTTTGAAACCGGCTCGGCCGAAGGCGATTACTCGGCTATTGCAATATTCCATGATGGTCCTCACGGGATCAGGCAGATCACTTACGGTCGTTCACAAACTACGGAATACAGCAAATTGCAGGATCTGGTGACCCGTTACGTTAATGCAAACGGGCGATTCAGTGCCGATCTTGCTCCGTTTGTTGCAAAGATAGGCAATATCGCACTGGTTGACAATGAACCGTTTAAGGACTTATTACGACGAGCAGGGCGCGATGACCCGATAATGAAATCGGTACAGGATCGGTTCTTTGATGAGCGCTATTATCTGCCTGCGCTGAAATGGGCACAGGACTTTGGTTTTAAAGATGCGCTCTCACTGCTGGTTATCTATGACTCGTTTGTTCATAGCGGCACTATTTTGACGTTCTTGCGCGCCCAGTTTCGTGAGGTGCCTCCAGCCAGTGGCGGTGATGAGCACACCTGGATTTCTCAGTATATTGAAGTGAGAAATTCATGGTTAGCCAACCATAGCAACCCCGAACTTCATCCTACCGTTTATCGTACAAAATGTTTGCGATTTGAAATAGATCGTGGCAACTGGGATCTTTCGCAGGTCCCCATTAACGCCAACGGTATACTCGTCGGGCCCTCACCCGATATATCAGTCCCTCAGACGTCGATACCTCCGGTGGAACAACCCAGCGTTCCGTATTTTGGCGAGGAAGCACCCGTCTCTGGTTTTGCGGATCACGCCGCGTCGTTCGCAGCTGAAGAGTGGCATTTTTTTGGCGAACAGCGCTACAACCGTAATGGTGGCCTTATTCATTCCGGACACAAAGAAGGTGAGGATGACTGGTGGCAACGTGTTGGCCTGTATTGGGCAAAAATCGGGCGGGACGACCTGGACGGGCGAGATCATGACTGGCCGTGGTC
The DNA here is from genome assembly GCF_005280825.1 of Citrobacter sp. wls829. Classification (NCBI taxonomy): domain Bacteria; kingdom Pseudomonadati; phylum Pseudomonadota; class Gammaproteobacteria; order Enterobacterales; family Enterobacteriaceae; genus Citrobacter; species Citrobacter sp. wls829. Next base: position 61,177 of record NZ_SZWP01000047.1, on the reverse strand, counting down.
GGCGGCGTTTATTTCATGGGTCATGCGTCAGGCTGGCGCGGGAGAGCGTTTTTCCTACTCTGCTTCGCATGCGACGTATATCAGCAAATCTATCCGCGACCGAAATCAGGGTAACGCCACGGCGTTGTACTGGGGATACCGACTGAACGAACGTAAACCGCAGGTTGGGGACCTGGTGTGTTGGGATCGCGATCCCGATAAGGTCGTTGATTACGATCATCAGCATCTTGGTAACTACAGCAGTCACACCGACTTAGTTGTTTCCGTTGGCACTAATGAGATTGAAATTATTGGCGGTAATGTTGGTAATTCGGTGACACGACGCCCGTTGGCGCTCACCGCCGACGGGTTCCTTGCCAGCGGTGTACAAGGAGGGGAAACGCTGTTTGCCATCATGGGGTATCGCGGAGAGTGAAAAATGAAACGATCTAATTTGGTGCTTAAATCCGCTGCCCGGCTGATGTTTTGTACTTTCCTTTTACTGAGTGGCTGTGCCTTATTCGTTTCACACTACGATGCAGGAGCGTACCAGAACTTCACAAATTTGAAGGCGTTCCACCTTAAATTTCTCGAAGATAATACCGCTAAACCCGGGAATACCTTTGATGAAGCTAAGGTAAAGGCTACCTGCGAAACCGGGGACCTCAAGTTCCGTGAGGCGACCGAATATGCTGCAGGCAAACATGATGACTCACGTGTACGGGCTATTCATTACCTCGATAATGTCTTTGAGAGTGATTGCCGAATGGCGATGAAGGATAAAAAATTATTTAGCGTCGTCTATGTGAACGAAAAAATTGATGTAGTTAAGTTGAGCTACGATCTGGCCATTCGGGGAGAAAGTTCCCGCGTGGGGTCTGTTGTAAAATAGGGGATGAAAAATGTCAGATATTGATGATGCCATGAATGCGATTAAAAATGAGGTTGCTGAATCTATTAAAGAACAGCTGAAAGCGCTCTTGCTCTCGGCAGCAAAAGATATGGATGAGGTAATAAACGATACAGGTAAGAAAATTGCGTACTGGCTGCGTCTTCGTGGGCAGGGAAAACTGAGTGACAGTGAACTGGAGGCGTTGCTCTACGCCAGAGATCAACTGCTGCGACAATATAAAAACACGGCGGCAATTACAGCAAGAGCTCAGGTTGAGAAGATTGCTATTTCGCTGGTTAATATTGTTCTCGACAAATTATTGGGCATTGCCTTTCACCAGAAATGAGGCACGGTATAGGGCGAATAGGGAGAAAAAACAGTCGGTTTTCTGCGTCACTGACGGACGTGGTACAGGGGTATCTCACTGAGAGACCACTATTTTTTATTACCCACAACCTATAAATATTACATATATTTCAATGGCATCTATTCTTAAGGTGGGCATGTTTATCTAAACATGTCACAATAGACGCCGAAACCGGCTTAAATTTTCGCTAAATCAGGATATTAACTACCCATGAAGGGTAAATATAAAGCCGTATTGGCTCTACTCTTATTATTGACCCTTGTGCCGCTGACGTTATTGATGACGTTGGGCTTGTGGGTTCCTACACTGGCGGGCATCTGGTTGCCTGTCGGTACGCGCATTGCGCTGGACGAGAGTCCACGGCTTACCCGACATGGGCTGCATATTCCCGAACTCCGCTATTTGGTGGATGATTGTCCACTCGCGCGTATCACCGAGGCGGATTTATCCCACCCCAGCCGCTGGTTGCTGAACGTCGGCAGTATTGAACTGGATTCCGCTTGCCTGGCTAAACTGCCGCAGACGGAGCCATCGCCCGCCGCGCCGAAAACGCTGGCAGAATGGCAATCCATGCTGCCCAACACCTGGATTAACATCGATAAGCTTATTCTTTCTCCGTGGCAGGAGTGGCAGGGCAAACTGTCACTTTCGCTGACGCCTGCCATCCAGCAAGTCAGTTATCAGGGCGAAAAGGTTAAATTTCAGGGACGTCTGCACGGACAAAATCTGACGGTCAACGAACTGTCTGTGGCGGCTTTTGAAGAGCAACCACCGGTGAAGCTGGTCGGGGAGTTTACGATGCCGCTGGTGCCCGACGGACTGCCGGTGGGCGGTCACGCGGTTGCCACCCTAAGCCTGCCGCAGGAGCCAACGCTTGTGGATGCAGAGCTGGAATGGCGAGAAAACAGCGGACAGCTGATCGTGATGGCGCGGGACAATGCAGATCCGTTGCTGGATCTGCCGTGGGAAATCACCCGCCAGCGGCTGACGGTGAGCGACGGGCGCTGGAACTGGCCCTATCAGGGCTTCCCGTTAAGCGGTCGTTTAGGCTTAAACGTCGAAAACTGGCAGGCCGGTGTGGAAAACGCGGTAGTCAGCGGGCGTTTGAACATTCTGACGCAGGGTGATGCAGGCAAGGGTAATGCGGTGTTAACCTTTGGTCCCGGCACGCTTGGCATGGACAACAGCGACATGCCGTTACAGCTAACCGGCGAGGCGAAGCAGGGTGATCTGATCTTTTATGCGATGTTACCCGCGACGCTCAGCGGCAGTCTGAGCGATCCGCAGCTGGCTTTTGAACCCGGCGCCCTGTTACGTTCTCGTGGTCGGATTATCGACTCGCTGGATATAGACGAAATTCGCTGGCCGTTGGCCGGTGTCAAGGTGACCCAACGCGGGGTGGATGGGCGGTTACAGGCTATTTTACGCGCCCATGAAAACCAGATGGGCGGTTTTGAGCTGCATCTTGATGGTCTGGCTAATGATTTCCTGCCTGACGCCGGTCGCTGGCAGTGGCGGTACTGGGGCGAGGGCAGTTTTACCCCGATGCACGCTCGCTGGGACGTGGCAGGCAAGGGGGAATGGCACGACAACACCGTCAAACTGTTTGACCTTTCTACCGGATTTGACCATCTGCAATACGGCACCATGCTGGTGGAAAATCCGCGTCTGGTGATGGATGAGCCGATCATGTGGGTGCGAGACCCGACCCAGCCCACGTTTAGCGGGGCGCTGTCGCTGGACGCCGGGAAAACCACCTTCTCCGGTGGCAGTACTCTGCCGCCTTCAACCCTGAAGTTCAGCGTAGAAGGGAGCGACCCGACGATATTCCAGTTCAAAGGCCAACTGCATGCTGGCGCCATTGGCCCGGTCCAGTTGAACGGTCGCTGGGACGGGATCCGCTTGCGTGGTCAGGCCTGGTGGCCAAAACAGTCGCTCACTGTATTTCAGCCGCTGGTGCCACCGGACTGGAAGATGAACCTGCGCGAAGGCGAACTGTATGCTCAGGTTGCCTTCTCCGCCGCCGCAGAACAAGGCTTTGAGGCAGGCGGTCATGGCGTATTAAAAGGCGGTAGCGCCTGGATGCCCGACAACCAGATTAATGGCGTCGATTTTGTGCTGCCGTTTCGTTTTAGCGAAGGAGCATGGCAACTGGGCACGCGCGGGCCGATTTCATTGCGTATTGCAGAGGTGGTGAACCAGGTCACGGTGAAAAATATCACCGCGGATCTGCAAGGCGGCTATCCCTGGAGCGAAGATAATCCCTTACTGTTGAGCGATGTTAGCGCCGATTTGCTGGGCGGCAAGGTAGTGATGCAGCAACTGCGTATGCCACAACACGATCCGGCATTAGTGCGGGTGCAGAATATCTCGTCCAGCGAGTTGATTAGCGCGGTTAATCCCAAACAGTTTGCCATGTCCGGGCCGGTCAGCGGCGCATTGCCGCTCTGGTTAAACAATGAAAAATGGATTATCAAAGACGGCTGGTTGACCAACCCTGGGCCGATGACGTTGCGCATCGATAAAGACACGGCGGATGCGGTGGTCAAAGACAATATGGCGGCCGGTGCGGCGATAAACTGGCTGCGTTATATGGAAATCACCCATTCCTGGACGAAAATAAATCTTGATAACCTTGGCGTATTAACCATGCAGGCAGCCGTCACCGGCAATAGCCGGGTAGATGGCAAAGTCGGGACGGTGAATTTGAATTACACCCATGAAGAAAACGTCTTTACGTTATGGCGCAGTTTGCGTTTTGGCGACAATTTACAGGCATGGCTTGAGCAAAATGCAGCGCTGCCAGAAACCCATTGCCTGGAAGGCAAGGAATGTGAGGAACAACAATGAAAACTATTGCGGCCATGCTGGGACTGCTGGCGTCATCTTTGCTGGTAGGTTGCACCCCGCGTATTGAAGTCGCGGCGCCGAAAGAGCCCATCACCATCAATATGAACGTCAAAATCGAGCATGAGATCCATATTAAAGTCGATAAAGACGTCGAGAGCCTGTTGAAATCACGCAGTGATTTATTCTGAGGTGACGATGAAAAAAACGCTTAAAGTGACCCTGTTGCTCCTGAGTTTACTGAGCGCCAATGCGTTTGCGCTGACCCTGAATGAAGCCAGAACCCAGGGGCGGGTGGGTGAAACGCTCAATGGCTACCTTGTGGCATTGCAAACCGATGCTGAGACCCAGACGCTGGTGAGTGAGATAAACAAGGCGCGTAGCGCCAGCTACCAGCAACTGGCTGAGAGTAACAATATTCCTGTTGATGAAGTGGCAAAAATGGCCGGACAAAAACTGGTGGCGCGCGCTAAACCGGGGGAGTACGTCCAGGGCATTAACGGGAAGTGGTTGAAAAAGTAATCAACATATGTTTATTAAATCTCATTTTGAAATAATGGCCAGTATCAGGCAGGTAATGGTTAATTAATCCACTATAATTGAATCAATAAATTATCAAGGAGTGATGATGACGCTTTATCAGATAAAGCCTGCTTTCCAGGCGCTTTTACGCCCGCTCATGTTCTGGTTAGATAAAAAAAGCGTCACCGCCAATCACGTCACACTGGCCGCGATGGCGCTTTCTTTTATCACTGGTGCTGTGCTGTTTATCTTCCCCGAACCTAAACTTTTCATTCTTTTACCCATCGTTTTATTTATACGCATGGCGCTCAATGCGCTGGACGGCATGCTGGCGCGTGAATGTAACCAACAATCCCGCTTGGGCGCTATTCTCAATGAAACCGGGGATATTCTCTCCGATCTCGCGTTGTATCTGCCGTTTATGCTGCTTTCCGGCAGTAATGCGCTGCTGGTACTGGTTATGCTGTTTTGTGCTTTGATGACGGAATTCTGCGGTGTGCTGGCGCAAACCATCAATGGCGTGCGCAGCTATGCCGGACCGTTCGGCAAAAGCGACAGGGCACTGGTGTTCGGTACATGGGGGCTGGTGCTGGCGCTGTGGCCGCAGGTGGCGCAGTGGAATAACGTTATTTGGGGCATTGCCACGCTATTGCTGCTGTGGACTATCGTTAACCGCTGTAAGAGCGCATTACGTGACGAGGGGGCGAAATGATGCTGCTGGAAAAGTCGCTGGCGGTGATTTTTGCCCTGCTTGTGATAGCGACACTGGCAAACGGTCTGCTGGTGTGGCGTCGGCCGGGTAAAGACTGGCGTGAGCTGACGCTGCGTATTCGCACCTGGTGGGTGATCATTGTACTGTTTTCACTGGCTATCTTAAGCCCGCCCTGGCTGGCGTTGACCTTCTTCGCGCTGGTGAGCTTTATGGCGTTAAAAGAGTTTTTAACGCTGGCCCCGTCGCGCCAGACCGACCGTATGCCGCTGTTGTGGATGTTTATTGCGATCCCCATTAACTACTGGCTGATTGGTATCAACTGGTACGGCATGTTCGTGGTGTTTATTCCGGTGTATGCGTTCTTATTCTTGCCGGTGCGTATGGTGATTGCTGGCGATACGCAGGGATTTTTACGCTACGCCTCCCAGCATCACTGGAGCTTGATGACCACCGTGTTTGCGTTCAGTCACGTGGCATTTTTGTTGGTGCTGCCCGATGACGGCAAGCAGACCGGGGCACTGCTGGTGCTGTTCCTCGTCGGCTTAACGGAATTCAACGACATTGCCCAGTACCTGTGGGGAAAATCAATGGGCCGTATCAAGGTGATCCCTAAGATCAGCCCCAATAAGACCCTGGCGGGACTGGTTGGCGGTGTGGCAACCACCACGCTTGCGGCGGCGGTGCTGGGCCCGCTCATGACACCGTTAAGCATCCCGATGGCGATGCTGGCAGGGCTTATTATCGGCATCAGCGGTTTCTGTGGCGATGTGGTGATGTCGGCCATTAAGCGCGATATTGGCGTGAAAGACAGCGGTACACTGCTGCCAGGTCACGGCGGTATTCTCGACCGGCTGGACTCGCTGATCTTCACCGCCCCGGTATTTTTCCACTTCATTCGCTATTTTTACTATTAACGTATGATCAACACATTGCTACGAACGCTGTTTACGCTGTGCATCGTCTGGCCGGTAATTTGGCTGTGGCTTGGGCTGCGCGTCAGGCACCGGGATCGCTTGCCGCAGCAGGGGCCGGCGATTGTGGTCGCAAATCACAACAGTCATATGGATGTTTTTGCGCTGCTGTCGCTGTTTGCGCTGCGCCGTCAGGGGGCCATCCATCCGGTGGCCGCCGCTGACTATTTTCTGCGTAATAAATGGATGGCCTGGTTTGCGCTTAATATTCTCAACATTATTCCGATTACGCGTAAGGGCGGCGAAGCTGACCCGCTGGCACAGTGTGAACAGGCCTTACGCGACGGCAAGATCTTGATCCTTTTCCCTGAAGGTACCCGCGGCGAACCGGGAATACTGGCACCACTGAAATCCGGCATCTGGCACCTCAGTCAGCGTATGCCGTCGGTACCGATTATTCCCGTCTGGCTGCGCGGAACGGAGCATGTGATGGCGAAGGGGAATCGTATTCCTCTGCCGCTGTTTATTGACGTCAACATTGGCAGACCGTTGGTCGCGCAGAGCGATAAACGCGTTTTTATGGACGATCTCAGACAGCAGCTGGTGCTGCTACAGCAACAAACTACAGGACCGCACCCTCATGACTAACATTCGAGTGCCCGATGAACGTCCATTTTTGACCAGCGACAACACCGCGCTGTTTTTCCGCCACTGGCCGGCATTAGCAGCAGCTCCTGCGCCAAAAGTGATTGTCCTGTTTCATCGCGGACACGAACATTCCGGGCGTTTGCAACACATTGTCGATGAGCTTGCGATGCCGGACACCGCGTTCTATGCCTGGGATGCGCGCGGTCACGGGCAGTCGCCAGGACAGCGCGGATATAGCCCGTCGCTGGCACGTTCGGTGCAGGATGTCGACGAGTTCGTGCGCTTTGCCGCTGCTGACAGCCAGGCTGCAATGGAAGATGTGGTGGTGGTGGCGCAAAGCGTGGGTGCAGTGCTGGCAGCGACCTGGGCTCATGATTATGCGCCTTCCATTCGTGGGCTGGTGCTGGCGTCCCCGGCGTTCAAAGTCAAACTGTACGTACCGTTTGCCCGTCCGGGGCTGGCCTTAATGCATCGCCTGCGCGGCCTGTTTTTCGTCAACTCCTACGTCAAGGGCAAATACCTGACGCACGATCCTGAGCGCGTGGCGAGTTTTAACCAGGATAAACAGATCACCCGGGCGATTGCGGTGAACATCCTGCTCGATCTCTATAAAACGGCGGAGCGTATTGTCAGCGATGCCAGCGCCATTACTCTGCCTGTACAGCTGTTGGTTTCCGGGGATGATTTTGTGGTCCATCGCCAGCCGCAAATTGATTTTTACCAACGCCTCAGAAGCCCACTCAAGGAACTGCACGTGTTGCCGGGCTTTTATCACGACACACTGGGTGAAAAAGACCGGCATCTGGCGTTCGACAAAATGCGTGATTTTATCGACACGCTGTACGCGATGCCGCCGCAGCGCTTTGACTACCGTAATGAAGACCGCTGGAGCCCCGGAGCAGATAGCTGGCGGCTGCTTAGTGGCGGACCTGCGCCGTATTCGCTTGACGATATTGCCTATCGTGGCCTGCGCTATGGGATGAAATTACTCGGGACGCAATCAACGGGCGTGCGTCTGGGGTTTGAGACCGGTTTTGATTCGGGTAGTACGTTGGATTATGTCTATCGCAACCAGCCTCAGGGCAGCAGCGCGCTGGGTCGGCTGATTGACAAAAACTACCTGAACAGCGTGGGCTGGAAGGGGATTCGCCAGCGCAAGGTTCATTTGCAGATGCTGATCCGCCAGGCGGTGGCGCAACTGGCAGAGCAAGGAACCGCAGTGCATGTAGTGGATATCGCGGCCGGACACGGGCGCTATGTACTCGACGCACTGGAAGGCGAAGCGGCGGTCAACTCGATTTTGCTGCGCGATTACAGCGAACTGAATGTTAAGAAAGGCAGTGAGATGATCGCCAGCCGCGGTATGGCTGAAATTGCCCGCTTCGAGCAGGGCGATGCCTTCAACCGCGAACAGCTGGCGTCGCTGGAACCGCGTCCCACATTAGGTATTGTTTCTGGGTTATATGAACTCTTCCCTGAAAATACGCTGGTACGTAATTCGCTCGCCGGGCTGGCTGACGCGATTGCCCCTGGAGGCGTGCTGATCTACACCGGGCAGCCCTGGCATCCGCAGTTAAAAACCATCGCCTGGTCGTTGACCAGCCACAAAGACGGCAAAGCCTGGGTGATGCGCGTGCGTACGCAAGGGGAAATGGATGCGCTGGTGCGTGAAGCCGGGTTTGATAAGTGCACGCAGCTGATTGATGAGTGGGGGATTTTCACTGTCTCGCTGGCGGTGCGCCGTGGGGGCTGAACGCCGTAAGGTGATGGTACAGGCGGTGGGCTGGCTAATGCTGCTGGCGCCTTTTTTCTTTCTTACCTATGGCAAGGTCAATCAGTTTACTGCCTGGCAGGACACGCAGCATGACAATGTGGGCAGCATCGTGTTTGGCTGGGAGTCCGCCATTCCCTTTCTTCCGTGGACTATTCTGCCGTACTGGAGTCTGGATCTGTTTTACGGATTGTCACTGTTTGTCTGCACCACGCGCGTTGAGCAGCGGCGGCTGGTGCTGCGTCTGTTCCTGGCGTCGGTGATTGCCTGCGTCGGTTTTTTGCTGTTTCCACTCCAGTTTAGCTTTACGCGCCCGGAGGTCAGCGGCGCGGCAGGCTGGCTGTTTGCTCAGCTTGAACAGTTCGACTTGCCGTATAACCAGTCCCCGTCGCTGCATATTATTCTCTGCTGGCTGCTGTGGCGGCATTTCAGTCATCACCTCAGTGGGGGTTGGCGCAGGTTATGTGACGGTTGGTTCTTGCTGATCGCCGTGTCGGTACTCACCACCTGGCAGCATCATTTTATCGATATCATTACCGGGCTGGCGGCAGGCATGCTGATTGACTGGATGGTGCCGGAAAAGCGTTGCTGGTGTTGGCGCAAACCGGATGCGGCGCGCTTAAGGCTGATGCGTCGTTATTTGTCGGGTGCCGCGTTATGCACTATTGCCAGCGTATGGCTAACGCCCTGGCTGCTGTGGCCTGCTGTATCGTTGCTGATGGTGAGCTATGGCTACGGCGGATTCGGCGCGGCGACCACGGGCAAAGATGAACAAGGGCGACTGCCGCCTGCCGTGTACGGGCTGACGCTGCCCTGGCGAGTAGGTATGTGGCTGTCGATGCGCGGATTTACCCGCCGTCTGCCACCGCTGAGCAACATTACCGCTGGCGTCTATCTCGGTAGTTTTCCACGCCGCATACCTGAACAAAACGCGGTACTTGACCTGACCTTTGAGTTTGCGCGCGGGCATGCTACTTCTATGCGCGCCTACGCTTGCGTCCCGATGCTGGATCTGGTGATCCCGAGCGACGCCGAGTTACAACAGGCGGTAGACCGGCTGGAAACGCTACATAAAGAGCAGGGGACCGTACTGGTACACTGCGCGCTGGGGCTGTCGCGCAGTGCGATGGTGGTTGCGGCGTGGTTGTTGCAATGCGGCCATGTGGCAACCGTTGAGCAGGCGGTGGCGTATATTCGCGAACGTCGGGCGCAGGTGGTGCTGACGGATAAACATCTGGAGAGGCTGCAGCAATGGCAACAGAAAGTGACGGCGTAACGAATAATGAAGCGCTGCACCGCGATTTGCTACGACACACGCTGGAAAGCTGGCGTTTCATCCTGCTTTTTAGCGTCCCACCCATGGTGTGGGCGATCGTTGTCGCACCGTCGGGGGGGCTACGTGCAGTTATCGCGCTGTTGTGCGCCATTGTCTGGTTTGGCTGCTGGCGCCTGTGGCTTGATGCCCGCTACTTTTCGCTGCTCAATGTGCAAAACAACGTGCAGGCCGGAGAGACACTCTATGCCATCTGGCAGCGCGACAAGCTGAAGACGCTGAGCCTGACCGAGCGCCAGGCGGGGGCATTGGCGCAGTTTCGGCGTACGCTTTATTGGGTTGCTGCGCTGTGGGCGGCCTGGTTGATGATGCTGGTGTAGCGTTTTCGGCAGCGCAATAGTTGCCACACTACACGGTGTTGATGCTGATATATTCCCTCTCCTGCGTCTCCTGGAGTGAAAACATGTGGCTTCTCAAGTGGTATGTCTGGAATCGTTGGCTGTTCAAACTGTTAAGCCGGGATGTTGCGGAGCCTGAACAATTTTTGTGCCATTGCTGGGAAGAGAATCTGGCGAAATGCCGGGAGTATTCGATAATCTGGCGTGATATCAATCGTATTCACGGCAAGCAGATGCGGATGCGGGCAAAGAAGTAAAATTGGTGTGGGTTAAAAACCCTCCCACCAGATGGTGAGAGGGTGAATTATCAGGCAGCGACGACGCTATCGATGGCGGCTTTGGCGTCAGACTGTGCTTTGGTCGCCACTTCCGGACCGTACGCGATACCTTCTGCGAACACGAAGTTCACATCGGTGATGCCGATAAAGCCCAGGAAGGTCGACAGATATGGGGTAACCAGGTCAGTCGGCGTATCTTTATGGATACCGCCACGGCTGGTGACAATAACTGCACGTTTACCGGTCACCAGACCTTCCGGCCCTTTCTCGGTGTAACGGAAGGTTACGCCAGCACGCGCAATCAGGTCGAAATAGTTTTTCAACTGCGTAGGGATGTTGAAGTTATACATCGGCGCGGCGATCACAATCACGTCATGGGCTTTCAGCTCAGCAATCAGCTCATCAGACAGCGCCAGTGCTTCCTGTTGACGCGGCGTCAGCGGCGTATCGCTCGGGCGCATTGCACCTACCAGTTCGCCGTCCAGTACCGGAACAGGATTTGCCGCCAGGTCACGGATGGTGATGTCGTCAGCAGAGTGCTTTTCACGCCACTGTTCAACAAAATAATCAGACAACTGACCAGACTGAGAGTACCCTGCCAGAATACTGGATTTAAGAACTAATACCTTGCTCATGGGTGTTTCCTTTTATGTGTTTGAAGGGGATGTGCCCCGTTGCTTGTTGACACTTTATTCACAATCCTGCCGCAGTGATAGCGCAATATATCGAATCCTATGTTCGAAATTATTGAACAACACATGAAAAGCGCCGATGTGGTACTCTATACCTATCATCTTAAAGAGATTTAACCCGGCAGAGCACTGCCCTCTAACGCTATGACAGAACAACAAAAAATAACCTTCAACATGCTACAGCAGCAGCTGGAATCACTGATGCTGCGCGACAAACAGCGTTTCTCCCGCCGCCTGCACGGCGTGAAGAAGGTTAAAAATCCTGATGCACAACAGGCCATTTACCAGGAGATGGCAAAAGAGATTGAACAGGCTGCCGGTAAAGTTGTGCTGCGTGAAGCGGCACGACCGGACATTACCTACCCGGAAAACTTGCCTGTTAGCCAGAAAAAACAAGACATCCTGGACGCGGTTCGCGACCATCAGGTGGTGATTGTTGCCGGGGAAACCGGCTCCGGTAAAACCACCCAGTTACCGAAAATCTGTATGGAGCTGGGGCGTGGGGTGAAGGGGCTTATCGGCCATACCCAGCCGCGTCGACTGGCGGCGCGTACCGTAGCTAACCGTATCGCCGAAGAGCTGCAAACTGAGCCGGGCGGCTGCATCGGGTATAAAGTGCGTTTCAGCGACCATGTTAGTGATAACACCATGGTTAAGCTGATGACGGACGGTATCCTGCTGGCGGAGATCCAGCAGGATCGCATGCTGATGCAGTACGACACCATCATCATCGATGAAGCCCACGAGCGCAGCCTGAACATCGATTTTCTGCTCGGCTATCTGAAAGAGCTGCTGCCGCGTCGCCCGGATCTGAAAGTCATTATCACCTCGGCGACCATCGACCCTGAGCGTTTTTCAAAGCATTTCAATAACGCGCCAATTATCGAAGTCTCCGGTCGAACGTACCCGGTGGAAGTGCGCTACCGTCCGATTGTTGAAGATGCGGACGACACCGAGCGCGATCAGCTGCAGGCGATTTTTGACGCGGTGGATGAACTGGGACGTGAAAGCCAGGGGGATATTCTGATCTTCATGAGTGGCGAGCGTGAGATCCGCGACACAGCCGATGCGCTGAATAAGCTGGATTTACGCCACACCGAAGTGTTGCCGTTGTATGCGCGTCTCTCCAACAGCGAGCAGAACCGCGTGTTTCAGTCGCACAGCGGACGCCGTATTGTGCTGGCGACCAACGTGGCGGAAACCTCACTGACCGTGCCGGGGATCAAATACGTCATTGACCCGGGTACCGCGCGTATCAGCCGCTATAGCTTCCGCACCAAAGTTCAGCGCTTGCCCATTGAACAGGTATCGCAGGCCTCCGCCAACCAGCGTAAAGGCCGCTGCGGACGCGTATCGGAAGGGATCTGTATTCGTTTGTATTCCGAAGACGACTTCCTGTCGCGCCCGGAATTTACCGATCCGGAAATTTTGCGTACCAACCTGGCCTCCGTCATTTTGCAAATGACCGCGCTGGGGCTGGGCGATATCGCCGCGTTCCCGTTCGTGGAAGCGCCGGATAAACGCAATATTCAGGACGGTGTGCGCCTGCTGGAAGAGCTGGGCGCAATCACCACTGATGAACAGCAAACCGCATATAAACTCACGCCGTTGGGCCGCCAGCTCAGTCAGTTACCGGTGGATCCGCGTCTGGCGCGGATGGTGCTGGAAGCGCAGAAGCATGGCTGCGTGCGTGAGGCGATGATTATTACCTCGGCGCTGTCCATTCAGGATCCGCGTGAGCGTCCGATGGACAAACAGCAGGCGTCTGACGAAAAACACCGTCGATTCCACGACAAAGAGTCCGACTTCCTCGCCTTTGTGAACTTGTGGAATTACCTTGGCGAGCAGCAAAAAGCGCTGTCGTCGAATCAGTTCCGCCGCCAGTGTAAACTCGATTTCCTCAACTATCTGCGCGTGCGTGAATGGCAGGATGTTTACACCCAGCTACGTCAGGTGGTGAAAGAGTTAGGGATCCCGGTTAACAGCGAGCCTGCTGAGTATCGGGAGATCCACGTCGCGCTGCTGACCGGTTTACTGTCGCATATCGGGATGAAAGATGCCGATAAGCAGGAATTTACCGGCGCGCGTAACGCTCGTTTTTCGATCTTCCCCGGCTCCGGTTTGTTCAAAAAACCGCCGAAGTGGACGATGGTGGCAGAACTGGTGGAAACCAGCCGACTGTGGGGACGTATTGCCGCGCGTATTGACCCTGAGTGGGTGGAGCCGGTTGCCCAGCATTTGATCAAACGCTCGTACAGTGAACCGCACTGGGAGCGCGCGCAGGGTGCGGTGATGGCGACAGAAAAAGTCACTGTCTACGGGCTGCCGATTGTCGCGGCGCGTAAGGTCAACTACAGCCTGATAGACCCTGCGCTGTCACGCGAACTGTTTATCCGTCACGCGCTGGTGGAAGGCGACTGGCAGACCCGGCATGCGTTTTTCCGCGACAACCTGAAGCTGCGGGCGGAAGTGGAAGAGTTAGAACACAAATCACGCCGCCGCGATATCCTGGTCGATGATGAAACGCTGTTTGAATTTTACGACCAGCGCATCAGCCATGATGTGGTTTCTGCCCGCCATTTTGATAGCTGGTGGAAAAAGGTCAGCCGTGAAACGCCGGACCTGCTCAACTTTGAAAAGAGCATGCTCATCAAAGAGGGCGCGGAAAAAATCAGCAAGCTGGATTACCCGAACTTCTGGCATCAGGGCAATCTCAAGCTACGACTGAGCTATCAGTTTGAACCCGGCGCTGACGCCGACGGTGTCACCGTACATATTCCGCTGCCGCTGTTAAACCAGGTCGAAGAGTCCGGGTTTGAATGGCAAATTCCGGGGCTGCGTCGTGAACTGGTGATCGCCTTGATTAAATCGCTGCCGAAGCCGGTGCGACGCAACTTTGTGCCAGCGCCAAACTATGCGGAAGCGTTTTTAGGCCGCGTAACGCCGCTGGAACTGCCGTTGCTGGACTCGCTGGAGCGCGAACTGCGCCGGATGACTGGCGTTACCGTTGACCGCGACGACTGGCACTGGGATCAGGTGCCCGATCACCTGAAAATCACCTTCAGGGTGGTGGATGATAAAAACAAGAAGCTGCAGGAAGGTCGTTCGCTGCAGGCGTTGAAAGACACGCTGAAAGGCAAAGTGCAGGAAACGCTGTCGGCGGTGGCGGATGACGGCATCGAACAGAGCGGGCTGCACATCTGGAGCTTCGGCCAGTTGCCGGAAAGCTACGAGCAAAAACGCGGTAACTATAAAGTCAAAGCGTGGCCCGCGCTGGTGGATGAACGCGACAGCGTGGCTATCAAATTGTTTGATAATCCGCTGGAACAACAGCAGGCTATGTGGAGCGGGTTACGCCGTCTGCTGCTGCTGAATATTCCGTCGCCCATCAAGTATCTGCACGAGAAGTTGCCGAATAAAGCCAAGTTGGGGCTGTACTTTAACCCGTACGGCAAAGTGCTGGATTTGATTGATGACTGTATTTCTTGTGGTGTGGATCGATTAATCGACGCCAACGGCGGCCCGGTGTGGACGGAAGAGGGCTTTGCGGCGCTGCACGAAAAAGTGCGCGCCGAACTGAACGACACCGTGGTGGAGATTGCCAAGCAGGTCGAACAGATCCTGACAGCGGTGTTCAATATTAACAAACGTCTGAAAGGCCGCGTGGACATGACCATGGCGCTGGGGCTTTCGGATATCAAAGCGCAAATGGGCGGACTGGTCTACCGTGGATTCGTTACCGGCAACGGCTTCAAACGCTTGGGCGATACGCTGCGTTATTTGCAGGCTATCGAGAAACGTCTGGAGAAACTGGCCATCGATCCGCACCGCGATCGTGCGCAGATGCTGAAAGTGGACAGCGTGCAGCAGGCCTGGCAGCAGTGGTTCAATAAACTGCCGCCCGCGCGTCGCGAAGATGACGATGTCAAAGAGATCCGCTGGATGATAGAAGAACTGCGAGTCAGCTACTTTGCCCAGCAGCTTGGTACGCCGTATCCGATTTCGGATAAGCGTATCCTGCAGGCGATGGATCAGATTACGGGTTAACGCGTGGTGGGGCTGTAGGCCGGATAAGGCGACGCCGCCATCCGGCGAGATACGGTGCAGTGCCTGATGGCGCTGCACTTATCAGGCTTACTGAACCCGGTAAAGAATAAACACCAGGAGTCATGAACATGAGACAGTTTCCGCCACTCTCCGCCAGCACCCTTACGGCGATTAACACCGTGGGGCAATGGTTGGCGCAGAATGATTTCGCCGAAAATATCACAGTTCAGGCTGATTGCGTGATTCTGGCCGGGAATGCGGTGATCCCGACCATCGACGCGGCCTGTCGGATAGCGAAAGAACAACAGGTTCCGTTGCTGATTAGCGGTGGTATCGGTCATTCCACGACCTTTCTGTACGCCGCCATCGCGCAGCACCCACGCTATAACACCCTGCGTACCGCCGGACGCGCAGAAGCGGCGATCCTTGCCGATATCGCGCACCAGTTCTGGCACATTCCCGGTGAGACGATTTGGGTGGAGGACCAATCCACCAACTGTGGGGAGAATGCCCGCTTTAGCTGTGCGTTACTGCGTCAGGCAACCCAGACCATGGAAACCGTGATTGTGGTGCAGGACCCCACCATGCAGCGCCGCACCATGGCGACTTTTGAGCGCGTCACGCGTGACGATCCGCAGGCGCCGCGCTGGCTCAGCTTCCCTGGTTTTGTCCCTGCGTTAACGCTACAGGGCGACGGCGTGGATTTCGCGCCAACCGCTGAAGGTCTGTGGTCGGTGGACCGCTACCTGTCTCTTATTACCGGTGAGCTTCCGCGTCTGCGTGATGATGAAACTGGCTATGGACCCCGTGGTCGCGATTTTATTACGCATGTGGATATTCCGCCGATCGTCGAACAAGCAGGGTTACATCTGCAACGCGATGCCGCGCTGATTGACTTCCTGAACAGCCGCTCTCTGTAATCTCTGCTGCCCGTTTGTCGCTTTTTTTGTGCAAACGGGCATTCATCCCGCCGGTTTTTTCTCGTCACCACGACGTTGCTTGACGCTTTTATGAAGCGGCTCACAGAACCACCATCGCAGTGGCAATGTGTTATGCATGATTGATATTAATTAACAATAGTTTTACTTGTTAAAAACAAATCAATCACAGGAGCAACGCATGTCAGTACCCGTACAACATCCTATGTATATCGATGGGCAGTTTGTGACCTGGCACGATGACGCCTGGATTGATGTCGTCAATCCGGCGACGGAAGAGGTCATTTCCCGTATTCCTGATGGACGTGCTGAGGATGCGCGCAAAGCGATTGACGCAGCGCATCGCGCCCAGCCTGAGTGGGAGGCGCTGCCCGCCATTGAACGCGCCAGCTGGCTACGCAAGATTTCCGCCGGGATCCGTGAGCGAGCCGGTGAAATTAGCGCGCTTATCGTGGCGGAAGGCGGCAAAATCCAGCAACTGGCGGATGTTGAAGTCGCGTTTACCGCCGACTATATCGATTACATGGCCGAGTGGGCTCGCCGCTATGAAGGTGAGATCCTACAAAGCGATCGTCCGGGCGAGAACATCCTGCTGTTTAAACGCGCCCTTGGCGTAACCACGGGCATTCTGCCGTGGAACTTCCCGTTTTTCTTGATCGCCCGTAAGCTGGCTCCCGCCTTGCTGACCGGGAATACCATTGTCATTAAGCCAAGCGAGTTTACGCCGAACAACGCTATCGCTTTTGCCAAAATTGTCGATGACATCGGCCTGCCGCGCGGGGTGTTTAACCTGGTGCTCGGACGGGGAGAAACGGTGGGTCAGGAGTTGGCCGGGAACCCGAAAGTGGCGATGGTCAGCATGACCGGCAGCGTAGTGGCCGGTGAGAAAATTATGACAGCGGCGGCGAAAAATATCACCAAAGTGTGCCTGGAGTTGGGCGGTAAAGCCCCGGCTATCGTGATGGATGATGCGGACCTCGAGCTGGCCGTGAAGGCGATTGTCGATTCCCGCGTGATTAATACCGGGCAGGTGTGTAACTGCGCCGAGCGCGTGTACGTCCAGAAGGGGATTTACGATCAGTTTGTTAATCGCCTGGGCGAGGCGATGAAAGCGGTGCAGTTTGGCAATCCTGCGGAACGTAAGGACATTGCGATGGGGCCGTTGATTAACGCCGCGGCGCGGGAGCGTGTGGAGCAGAAAGTTGCGCGTGCGGTGCAGGAAGGGGCCCGCGTGGTGCTGGGGGGCAAAGCGGTTGAGGGGAAAGGATATTACTACCCGCCAACGTTATTGCTGGATGTGCGCCAGGAGATGGCGATTATGCACGAAGAAACCTTTGGACCGGTGCTGCCAGTGGTGTCGTTTGACGCCCTGGATGAGGCGATTGCGATGGCTAACGACAGCGACTACGGTCTGACCTCATCGATTTACACGCAAAACCTGAACACGGCGATGAAGGCGATTAAAGGGCTGAAATTCGGCGAAACCTATATCAACCGTGAAAACTTCGAAGCGATGCAGGGCTTCCACGCAGGCTGGCGCAAGTCCGGTATCGGCGGGGCAGATGGCAAGCACGGTCTGAACGAGTACCTGCAAACGCAGGTGGTTTATCTGCAATCCTGATATTTTTGCCGGGTTGGTTTAGCGACCTACCCGGCATAATCATTACACCTTGCTGGCTATCCAGTTCATCATCATCTCCGGCCAGATGGCCAGCGGCAGTCCTTGCGTATCGCGAATGCCGAACCCGTGCTTGCCCCGTTCAAACAGATGCATTTCAACCGGTACGCCGAGCTTGCGCAGCGCAGTAAACAAGACCAGGCTGTTCTCGACTTTGACCGCTGGATCGTCAATCGCATGCAGCAGGAAGGCGGGCGGCGTGGTGTCATCCGCTCTTTCTTCCAGGGAGTAGTGGTGAATGTCTTGCTCTGCGGGCGCGGCGCCAACCAGCTCAAGACGTGAGCCCGGATGGGCGACACCTTCCCGCAGGCTAATCACCGGATAAACCAGCGCCATGAACGCAGGGCGAGTGGGCTGTTCATCAATGCTATCCATCGGCGCATACACCGATTCTGCAAAGCGGGTTCCCAGGCTGGCGGCGACGTGCCCCCCGGAGGAAAACCCCAGTACGCCGAGACGGAGCGGATCGATTTTCCACTGCTGTGCGTTGGCGCGAATGTAGCGGATGGCGCGCTGGGCATCGGCCAGCGGTGCGTTTGATGCTTCCTCGTGACCGTCTCCCGGCATGCGATAGGTCATCACAAACAGGGTATAGCCACGCGCGGTAAAGAACGGTGCCAGCGCGCTGCCTTCTTTATCCATCACAACGCGACGATAAGAACCGCCAGGGGTGACCAGGATCCCCACGCCGTTCGGTTTGGCGGGGGCGTAGACGGTAATTTCAGGGGCGCGAATGCCGGTTACCGCGCGGTCGTAGTCTGACGTTCCGGTGTGCCGGGGTTCAGGCGTAAATACCGCATCGCTATTTTTTGCTCCGGGGGCTTCGCCCTGCGGCCATATCGGGTAGGTGGTCGCGTGGGCAACGGCTTGCGCCATCATATTCTCTAATGTTTCATGGCTCAGTGCTTCCATTACGTTGCTCCCTCAGTGGCAAAGGGTAGCTATAACATAATTAATACATTGAAAACGGGGAACGATTCACAACGTCTTGAATTCGCGAGAAATAAAAAGGGGTATACGTTATTCCACCTCATGCCTGGACGCGTGGGCACCCTCCAGCTGTTCCTGTTTGCGAAATGCACTGGGTGACAGACCTACCGCACGATGAAAATCCCGGGAGAAATGCAGCGGATCGTTGTATCCCACCTGAACCGCAATTCGGCTGATACTTTCCTGAGTTTCCACCAGTAAGCGTCGTGCCTGGGACAGACGATAATTCTTCAGCCATTTGAGCGGGCTTTGATTAAACGTC
This sequence comes from Citrobacter sp. wls829, assembly GCF_005280825.1. NCBI lineage: Bacteria > Pseudomonadati > Pseudomonadota > Gammaproteobacteria > Enterobacterales > Enterobacteriaceae > Citrobacter > Citrobacter sp. wls829. The sequence continues at coordinate 41,972 of NZ_SZWP01000047.1, read as the reverse complement.
GCCTGGAACAAGCGAAAAAGCTGCGACTTACTCACCTGACAATAATGCATAAACTTTTCGATATCCCACTCATCGTTGTAATGACTGTGGATTTGGTACAGCAGTTTGCCCAGCCCCCGATGGGTGATCACCTGTGACTGCGCGGCGTCGTGGCTCCGGTTTTCCAGCAGAGTAAAAATCAGCTGGCTGCACAGCATATCGCAGTAAGCGTCGGTCACAAGGGTGTAGCTGTTCATACGAGCAAAAATATGGTGATAAATCTCAACAACTTTTTCTGGATCCGCAAACTGGAATACTGGGCGCTGAGGGACATCCATTATCTGCATGATATTATTCAATTTCGATCCCTCTATTCGCAGCCAGAGGATCTCCCATGGGTCGCCTTTATCGGGGAAATGCTCGTGCGGCCAGCGTACTGGCAGCCAGGCCAGTTGCCCCTGACTCACTGGATATAACCGATCCTCAATACGAATAAAACCCGCACCGCGCAGGCAAAAGATCAACTCATGGCCGACGACCGACTGGCGATGAACGCGGAAATCTGCGGCAGTATCTATATGGCCGGCGCGTAAAATTCGATAGTTAATCAAGGGTGAAAACTCATCGGAGCCACGATACCAGTTGGCAATTATGCGGGTCCGTTGTTTTTGCGTGGGCATGGCTGGCCTTTGGCATTGTGTTTTTGATGCGTCCGTTGTACTCACCATGGTGGCACTTTTTCCCAGCCAGCATGCCTTTTACATGAACAATTTTTGAACTCACTCACATTTTCATTGACATGAAAATTTCATCCATGTTTCAGGGAATCCTGCCCATCACGCTTATCGTCAGCCCCGGCTAAAGTAACGTCATCTTCACTGTGTTATTACAATTTTTTTACTTACCACACAGGAGCTGTCCATGATTGATTTTAACGACCCGCGTCAGATCGCAAAGGCGATTCAGTACACCAACGTCAACCCGGATTTGACGCGTGAAGGGGTGATTCAACATCTGGAAACCTGCATGCAGTACCAGTTTGATGCCGCCATGATTGCACCTTGCTGGGTGGCTCTTGCAAAAGAGATACTGAAAGGAAGCGGCGTGCGCGTGGCGACGACCGTTAATTTCCCGATGGCTAACGATACGACGGCAATGAAAGTGGCGGTGGTGCGCGAACTGGCGAAGCAGGGCGCGGATGAGTTCGACTTCCCGCCGAATCCTGGCTATTTGCTGGGCGGCCAGGACGATCTCTATTTTGATGAGTTGAAGACCGTGACCCATGTGGCCCATGACCTCGGTATGAAAGTGAAAGCCATGCTGGAGTTTGGATTTATTACCGAAGAGGCATTGAAAATCAAAGCAACACGCTATGCTTTCGAAGCTGGTATTGACTGGGTGAAGCAGTCCAGCGGTTGGGGTAAGGGGGGGTGTGAAGCGACGGTAGAAGATGTCCAGCTTCTCAAAGCCCATATTCAGTTACCGTGTCGGGTAAAAGTATCCGGTAAGGTCAATACCCTGGAAAAAATGAAAACGATGTTCGAAGCCGGGGCGGAACTGGTCGGCACCAGTTCCGGACCTGAACTGGTAAAAGGTCTGACAGGGGATATTAACGCTTATTAACGTATGGCCATCGCAGCCTGGCTGCGATGGCGCATTGTTATGCCATTGTCAGGTGAAAAGGAGAATGACTGATGAGTATTTTTATCCTTGGTAGCTATGCCAAAGCGCTGGTCATGACGGCTGAACGTATTCCGCTGGCGGGCGAGACATTAATCGGCACCGACTTCCGCCAGACCTGGGGTGGAAAGGGGTCGGATATGGCCGTACAGGCGGCCCGACTCGGAGCCCACGTGGCCTATGCAGGTGTGGTCGGCGACGATACGTTTGGCCATGAATTCGTCGCGTTAATGCGTGAAGAAGGCGTCAATATTGAGGCGCTGACCTTAACGCCCGAGCTGCCCACCGGCGCTGGATTGATCATTAAAGATAATCAGGCCCGTAACGTGATCGTCGTGGATATGGGGGCCAATAAGCTTTTCACTCCGGCGCGGGTGGACGAAGCGCAAGTGCAAATGGCGCAGAGTAAAGTTGTGCTGGCACAACTGGAAATCCCGCTAGAAACCGCACTCTATGGCCTGACACTCGCCAAACAGCTTGGAAAGATTACCATTTTGAATCCGGCGCCCGCCTGTGACCTGCGCGGCGTGAATCTTCGCCATATCGATTACCTGACGCCGAATGAAACCGAAGCGCGCGTTGCGCTAGGACTGGCTCCGGACGATGGGCGCAGTAACCGTGAAATTGCCGATCTGTTGTTGGAAACCGGCTGCAGCCATGTGGTGATGACGCTGGGGGATGCCGGTAGCGCGGTGTTTACCCGTACCGACACCCTGGAAATCCCGTCCTGCAAGGTCGACGTGGTGGACAGTAACGGCGCGGGTGACAGCTTTAACGCCGGGCTGGCAGTTGCCTTAAGCGAAGGTCAACTTATTGATAAAGCCGCATATTTCGCCAATGCCACCGCCGCACTGTGCTGCTGTGACTGGGAAACGGTCCCTTCCTACAAAACACGCAAAGACGTTGAAGATTTTCTCGGTTGTTAATTATAAAAATTCCATTCGGAGAGATAACAATGAGACCTGAACGTATCCTACATCCTCAACTGGCAGCAGCGCTGTCTACCCTGGGCCACACCGATATTATTCTGGTGACCGATGCTGGTTTCCCGATCCCGGCGAACGCTAACCGTATCGATCTTGGTTTTTGGCCAGGTATCCCGGACGTGACGGATATTCTCCGCGTCCTGCGCCAGGAGGTTTTTGTCGAAGATATTCAGTTCGCTCGCGAAGTGCGCGACTGTAATCCGGATCTGTACCGTCAGGTACAGGATATTTATACTGGTTCCGGCGCGGACTTTAGCGAAGCCAGCCATGAAAGACTGTGCAGCGAGATTGCCCACCAAGCCAAAGTGATTATCCGTTCGGGATCGTTTAACCCGTGGGCCAATTTCGCGCTGGTGGCCAGTACCGACCCCTTCGCCTGGTTTTCCGAGGGTTCGAACGTGCAGCCGCTACCCGCCTACGTAACACGCCGTCAGCGGATTAAAGAAAATTACGTACCACAACTTAAATAATGTGGCGGCTGTTGCGTTTCGCAACAGCCTGGTCATTAGCGGATTATTGCAGGCACACGACAAGGCGATATGGGCAATGTTCTCTCCTCATTAAGCCCGTATGCTGGTAAGGATTGTGACGATGAAATATCCATTTTATTTGTACTTTAGCTGCTGCACGGCTATTTTTGGCGGGATCATGTTTGGCTTTGATATCGCGATTATTGCCGGTGCTATTCCTTTTATTCAGACTTACTTTAACTGGAATGAACTCCAGCTTGGCTGGGGCGTCAGTTCATTATTAGTTGGCTGTATTATCGGTTCGTTCAGCTCGGGGTATATCACTAATAAATTTGGCCGCAAACGTGTTTTAATTATTTCTGCCATTATCTTTGGTCTTTCCTGTGTGGGCACCGGCATCGCCACGAATGAAACCACATTTATACTGAACCGCTTGCTGGGTGGGATTAGCGTGGGAGCGATTTCGGTTTTGTCGCCGATGTATGTCGCGGAAATGGCCCCTGCCTCCATGCGTGGGCGGATGACTGCGATATATCAACTGTGCATCATGCTGGGTATTTTACTTTCCTATCTGACCAACTATTTTCTTAAGGATCTGGAAAATAACTGGCGGTTGATGTTTATTTCCGGCGTTGTCCCGGCGGTCGTATTCTTTGTCGGGCTGCTGTTTATCCCAGAGAGCCCACGCTGGCTTACCCTGAAAGGCCAAAAGCAAAAAGCGCTAAATATATTGCAACGTTTTTATTCTGCTGATGAAGCGCAAAGAATGACCGCTGATGTGGAGAAAAACCTCGCGGCCCATCATGCTACTCAGTCCAGCACGCTGTTTCATAAAGACGCGCGCAGCAGCATTATGCTAGGCCTGATTCTGGCTGTGCTGGTGCAGTTGATCGGCTGTAATGCCGCCCTCGATTATGCTCCGAAAATTATGATGGCTGCCGGGTTCTCAATAAGCTCCGCGCTCTATTTCAATATCTTTATGGGCATTATTAACCTGACAGCCACCGTGGTTGGCGTGGTGTTAATTGATCGAGTAGGGCGCCGCCCGCTTTATCTCTATGGCTCGTTGATTATGGGTGTGTCGCTGTTTTTCCTCGGCTTCTCGTTCCATCATGCCTTGCCAGCGGGGGTGACGCTGTTCTTTTTGTTCTCGTATATCGCCTGTTTTTCTGCCTGTATCGGCCCGGTTTTCTGGACGTTGGTTTCGGAGATGTTTCCTAACGCGATCCGCAGCAAAGCGGTGGCGCTGGTCTCCTTTACCCAGTGGATCTTTAATTTCCTGGTGGTCTGGCTGTTTCCTTTTACGCTCGCCACCTTTGGCGGTAACAACACATTCTATTTCTTTGCCGTGATGTGTCTGATCCAACTGATTATCACCAAACGGATGTTGCCGGAAACCAAAGGCAAATCGCTGGAAGAAATTGAACAATTCTGGTTGCAAAAACAGCGGAGTGCTGCACCACAGCGAGAGCGTTCGGTGGTGAAAGGCCGTGCGCTGCACTAAACAACAGCGGCGAGGTGATCCTCGCCGCCAACACATATCATCATCAACGGGGGCATCATGGATTCGTTAGAACGCTTATTAGAACAGGCGACTCGTCCGGCGTTACCGCAGAGAAAAGATTATAGAATCGGTATTATCGGGGCCGGCTTTATTGTTGAGCACTGCCATCTGGTGGCGTATCAGAAAGCCGGTTTTACGACCTACGGTATCACTTCGCTGGATACCACCCATAGCCAGCGCCTGTCCGACATGTTTGCCATCCCGAAAGTGTATGCATCCTGGAAGGAGATGGTGTGTGATCCGCAGATTGAGATTATTGATATCGCTGTACCGCCGCATATTCAGTTAGAGATCGTGCGCTTTATCTGCGCTAAAGATTCCCCGGCGAAAAACGTGAAAGCCATTCTTTGTCAGAAACCGCTGGCGATGTCGCTGGAGGCCGGGCGTGAAATCGTGCGGCTGAGTCAACAGAGTGGTATTCCCATCGCAGTGAACTCCAATATGCGCTATGACCCATCAATGCGGGCGCTGAAGTACATTCTCGATAATCAACTCATCGGCACGCCGGTGATTGCCAGTATTGATATGCGCGCTATACCCGACTGGCAGCACTTCCTGCAGCAATACAAAAAGCTCGAGCTGTATGCGATGGCGATTCACCATATCGATGCCTTCCGCTTTTTATTTGGTCATCCGATAAAAGTGACCGCTGTGTGCCGCACTGATCCGCGAACCACCTTTGAGCACACCGATGGTATTACGCAATACACCTTCCAGTATGCCAATGGCCTGATCGCGACCAGCCTGGATGATGTCTGGGCCTGGCCGGGGGAACCCTGTGCCAAAAACAACTACATCAACTGGCGTGTGGAAGGAACCGATGGGCTGGCAGAAGGTGATTTCGGCTGGCACCGCCGACCGCCGGAGTATTGCGGCAGCACGTTGAAACTTGCATTGCGCGACTACCCGGATCGCTGGGTGATGCCGCAATGGGAACGTCAGTGGTTCCCGGATGCGTTTATCGGCACCATGGCGAACCTGATGTGCGCTCTGGAGCACGGCGTCGAACCGGACATCAGCGCAAAAGATAACGTAGGCACGCTGGCCTGTATTGAAGCCTGTTACCTCTCAATACAGGAAGAACGAACGGTTTATCTCAATGAAATCCTTCAGGAGAATACAAAATGATTAACGTCGGCATTTTTACCGGTTATTACCCTTACACGCTGGAAGAGACCATTGCGAAGATTAAGCAGGCGGGCATGGGCTGCGTACAGCTCGACCTCGAATTCACTGATATTGATCTCAGCCGTGGACACATTACCAAACAGAAAGCGCACCAGGTGCGTGACGCGTTTCGTCAGGCGAATCTGCCCATTGTTGCCATTTCAGCTTATACCAATCTCGTGCATCCTGATCCGGTAAAACGCGCGGAGAACATCGCAGCGGTAAAAGAGATCCTGGCGCATGCAAGGGATTTTGGTACGCCGTATGTGATCAGCGAAACAGGGACTTATAACGTCGACAGCGACTGGCTATACGATCCCCAAAACAGCACCGAAGAGGCGTATCAGGAATTCAAAAGTATCGCCCGAGAGCTGGCGACCTTTGCCTGGGAGCATGGGGCGGTTTTCCTGGTGGAAAACTACGTCAACAACATCATCGGTTCGGTAAGCCAGGTTGCGCGGTTGATGCGTGATGTTGAACATCCAGGGCTTGGGCTGGCGTTGGATCCCACCAACTATTTCGACGACAAAAACATTGATGCTATTGATGAAACACTACACAGCATCTTCAACGTGCTCGACGGTAAAATTAAAATTGCCCACGCCAAGGACTGCAAAAAAACTGATGTGGTTATTGAGAAATTCGGCGACGGAGCTGCGGAGCATAACAGCTTCCGTGGGGCCGGTTCGGTGGAACTGCCGGCTGCCGGCCTCGGGTCACTCAACTATCTGCTGTATGTGGAACTACTCGCTAAAAACCATCCGAATATTCCGCTGATTATTGAACATGTGGATGAGTCGGATATTCCGCGCGCCAAAAATTTTGTCGATGACGTACTGATGGTGACCGGGACGTAATGCTTCATCTGCAACCGGTATTCCGCTGTACTGGCGGGGTACCGGCAATCGTTATTTTTTGCGGTTACACGTAATCAACGGAAAAGGATCTAACAAAGTTAATGAGTTTTTAACAAAAGCTGGTTATGTTGACGCATTATTGTTTTTACTCAGGAAGTGTTATGGGGAATAAGTATTCTGGCCTGCAAATTGGCATCCACTGGCTGGTTTTTTTATTGGTGATTGTGACCTACTGTGCCATGGAACTCCGCGGATTTTTCCCGCGCAGCTATCGCCCCGGGTTCAACATGGTACACGTGTCCTGCGGCATCACGATTTTAGCGCTGATGGTAACGCGCCTGCTGGTCAGACTTAAATATCCGACGCCGCCGATTGTGCCAAAACCGAAGCCAATGATGACCGGTATGGCGCATCTTGGGCATCTGGTTATTTATCTGTTGTTCATCGTCCTGCCGATAATTGGTCTGGTGATGATGTACAACCGAGGGAATCCGTGGATCGCCTTTGGCATCGTTATGCCACATGCGACAGAAGCCAACTTTGATATTGTGGATATGCTGAAGTCCTGGCATGTGACGCTGGCAAAACTGGGCTATTTTGTCATTGGTCTTCATGCCGCCGCCGCCCTGATGCATCACTATTTTTGGCGGGATAATACCCTGCTACGCATGATGCCGCGCAAGCGTTCGTAATGTCGATAATCAACGCCCCGCATTATGCGGGGCGTGTGTTTTGGGCCACTTATTTTTTGATGCTCTGCACCTGAGGGGACCGTTTTTTCAGACTGACGATCGCCAGCGCCACAACAATCAATACAATCCCGCTCCCTTCAACTACGCCGGGCTCTTCACCCAGCAGCCACCAGGAAAACAGGACCCCGCAAACGGGTACCGCCAATGTGCTTAAACTGGCAATACTGGCAGGTAAATTACGCAGGACAAACAGCCATAAACTCCATGCCAGCGCCGTTGCCAGTATGGCGCTATAGCCTAACGCCCAGAAGACCACCGGCTGCCAGTCAGGGCTGCGCTGAGGGACCAGGAAGGCCACCAGGCTCATTACCAGTGCGGCATACAGCATCTGCCATGAGGTTAGCGCGAGCAGATCGATATTCGGATGACGGGCATACATGCGCTTGGCGACAATGGCGCTCGCCCCCCAACTGATCCCCGACAGGATCGCCAGCAACGCACTTTTCATTGAGGTGAAGTCCATCTGCCACGGCTGTAAAACCAGCAGCAGTCCGGATGCCGCTACCGCAATCGCGGCATACTGTATACGCCGCATGCGTTCGCCCAAAAACATGGCCGCCATAATCACCACCCAGAATGGCATGGTATAGCTCAGGATCGCGACCTTACCAGCCCCGCCGCTGACCAGCGCCCATTGCGACAGCCCAACCATGCCGCAGGTCTGCAACAAAGCAATTGCCAGCGTAAAGCGGAAAGGCGTCGGGCGCATCCCTCGGCCTCGAAGCATCAGGACAATAAATAAGACCAGTGCGCCGAAAGTGCAGCGTAGGGCAGTGAAGTCGAACGAGCCGATGTACAGCGTGACCTGTTTCATGGCGATCCAGCTGTAGCTCCAGATGAGCGTCAAGGCGACCAGGCCGCCAATCGCCAGTGGGTTACTTTTCCCTGCAGTGCTCATGGTGTATCCGTTTTAATGATTTTATGGCGCCACTATACCCGGTTTATGACCGCGATACCGTTTATCGAAAAATCATTGTTTTTTATTACCTCCTTTCTAATCAATAGACTACTAATCATGCATGCACTTTTTTATAAACAATATTGATATGTTTAAAATTGTAAAAATATTGTTTTTTTTAACTGCGTCTTTCATCAATTTGTTTCCTATACTTTTTTTGCCGCTAATGAAAGGAGTTCCACCATGCTCAAGACCGTTCCATTTAAGCGGACAGTGTTGGTCAGTATGTTTACACATGCGGGATGGTGAGTATGAACAAGGTACTGCTCATTTTTTTGATGGGTTTTATTAGCGCTCTGGCTTTTCCCTCATTCGCGGCGGAGCCCCGACAGCAGCCATCGGAACAGGAACGTGCGCGGACGGTGTATATCTTTCACCAGCCGATTGTGATGCTGCAGGCAAAATTTGGCTTAACCACGCCAGAAGAGCGGGTGTTGCGCATCCATAATACGCTGCGTAATTTTACGCAGGCGGACCTGCGTGAACCGCTGAAAATTGTGCCAATAACCCGCTACAACCAGCCGGGAAGGCTGATCGTCATGAACGGCAAACCGCTGCTGCTGCTGGCGCAAGCCGATCTGGATGAAGGCGACGATCTGACCCTCGATCAGGCCGCTCAGCGGGTGCTGGTGCGCATGGAGACCCAGCGGACGGCGTTGCGCGATCAATTTGACGGCGGTTGGCTGGCGCTGTCTGCGGTGAAAACAGCCGCGGGATTGCTGGGGCTGATTCTTTTTTTCTATGGCGCGTACCGTTCATGGCGATGGGTTCGCCGTTATTACCGGCGTCGAATCATTGCCAACAGAAGCTGGCTCCCCCAGCGCTGGCGGCATTTTACTGGTGCAATCGAGGCACGTTTGTATGCCTTATTGATGATTCTGCTGGGCATAGTCGCGTTGTATGTCTGGCTCAGTTGGGTATTTAGCCTGTTTCCCTGGACGCGTGTCTGGGGGACATCTTTGGGTGATTGGTCGATACGGGTGCTGCGTGAAATCGCGCTGTCGATTGCGTCGGCATTACCGGGGCTGATGATTGTCCTGATTATTGTTCTTATCACCGCGTTTATTCTTAAGCTGCTTAAAGTTGTACTTAATCAGGTAGAAGCAGGGCGCTTACAACTTCCCGGTATTCACCCTGAAACCGTGGGGGCGACGCGTAAGCTGATTTCCGTGGTGGTGTGGTTGTTCGCCCTTTCAGCAGCCTATCCCTTCCTTCCTGGTGCCAATTCACTGGCGTTCAAAGGGATTAGCGTGTTCTTTGGTCTGATGCTGACACTCGGGTCGGCAGGGGTAATGAATCATGCCATGAGCGGGCTGGTGCTGATCTACTCCCGCGCCCTGCGTAAAGGTGACGTTATTCGCGTTGCGGATAACGAAGGGTTGGTGAGCGAGATAGGCATGCTCGCTACCAAAATCATTACCCGTGAAAATTACGTCGTCACGGTGCCGAACGCGGTGGTGGTCAGCGGCAAAATTACCAATCTCAGCGCACAAAACTCGGGGGGCGGTATCAATCTGACCGTCGGTGTCACCATCGGTTATGACCCCCCCTGGCGGCAGGTGCATGCCATGCTGGAACTGGCCGCCAAGCGGGCAAAAGGAATCGATCTATCCCAGCCGCCGCTTGTGCGCCAGTTGGCGTTAATGGACTGGTATGTCTCTTATGAATTGCAGGTCAGGTTACTACCGGGGCAGTCATTGGCTGAGGCGCGCAACGCGTTGTACAGCCATATTCAGGATGTGTTCAACGAATTTAACGTACAGATCATGTCGCCGAATTTTGTGTTGCAACCCGATGATGCGGTGAGGGTGCCGAAAGAAAACTGGTATGCCGCGCCTGCCATACCGCCGGAAGGAACCGCACCATGAAAAAAACCTCCCTTTTGCTGCTGATTTTCTGCGGACAAGCGCACGCCGTTGGCCTGATCGATCCTGAAGATGGGATGCTGGATATGAGCCGCTATTTGCAAGAAAACCGGTACGGCTTTTTACCCATCCCTGTGGTGATTACAGAACCTGCCGTGGGCTATGGCGGCGGCGTGTTTGGTTTATTTCTTCATGGAAAAGGCCAGCAGGTTGACGGGCAATTCATTCCCCCTGCCATGACCGCGCTGGGCGGCGGCGCGACGGATAACGGTACCTGGTTTGTGGGGGGCGGCCACCGGCATACCTGGACGGACGATCATATTCGTTACTTTATTGCGGCAGGTTACGCAAATATCGATCTGGATATCTATTCGGGTGACCTCGCGGGTTTCGGCAACAATCGCGCGATTGAAACTGAGACCAAAGGTTATGGCGGGATACAAAAGTTATTGTTTCGTGTCGGTGATTCTCCGGTGTTTTTAGGGGCCTCACAGTTTTGGGCGAAAATGGATATTTCTGCGCGAAATAACCCGGTTATCGACCGCGTCTGGAAACACGTCCTCGGTGACAGCAGCACGTCATCGGGCTTAGGGATTGTCGCAGAATACGATACCACCGATAACTTTTTCTGGCCGGGACACGGTGTGTCGCTCAGCGGTGAATATCAGTTTTACGGTCACTACCTTGGGGGCGATTACCGCTACGATTTACTGACGCTTGATGGCAAATTTTTCCTGCCGCTAAGTCGGGACTGGACGCTTTCTCTGGCAACTAATTATCAAATGCTGTCCCGACATGACCAACATCTCCCGCCGATGACGCGTCCTTATATCGCGCTGCGTGGGATCTCCCGTTATCGCTATCAAGGCAATGATGTCAGCACCGTGCAAACACAGCTTGCCTGGCAAATGACGTCGCGCTGGATTGTTCAGGGATTCGTAGGCGCGGGGAGTGCTACCGACAATGCAGGCGATCTTTACTCCAGCACCGAAGTTGGTTGGGGCGCGGGATTCCGCTATTTAATCGCCCGGGAATACGGTCTGCATACCGGCATTGATGTTGCCCTTAGTGACAACGAAGAGGCGGTTTACTTCAATGTGGGCGCTGGCCTGTAACCAATGAAGCGAGACATAAATGAGGATAATAATGAGATGGACTAATACGATGGTGCCGCTTCTGCTGGTTTCTGGTGTGGCGTGTGCCGCGGATACGGAAGAGCGCACCTTTCCCATCTGGGGAGAAGAGGCCAAAGCCCGTGGATACTCGATTCCGTTGCCGTTTGGCGTCAATCTCAGCTATATGAATATGCGCCAGAACATTGACGTCGACAGCATTGGTTTTTCAGGGCTGGCGTTGGGTAACCATGCGATCCCGACCGATATGTTTAATATTGATGCCGGGCATACCCGTGAGCAAAGTAAATCAGAAAACCTGCGTATCGATATGTGGGTGTTTCCGTTTCTCAATATCTACGGGTTAGTGGGACATACGCGCGGTTCATCGGTATCGAACGTTTCCGTCGATGCCGATCCGACACGCTATTCCGGTATTGACAGGGTGATTGCCTCGTCGGTGCATCAGCTTTATCAGAGTGGTGAATTGCAGGATATCGATTTTACTCTCGACTTCAAAGGCACGACCTGGGGAACCGGGATCACGCTGGCGGGCGGATATGAAAATTGGTTTGCGCTAGTGGACACCAACTACACCCGTACTGATTTCGACATTCTGGATGGCAAAATTTCGGCGCTAACGGTGTCACCTCGGGTGGGATACCGTTTTCGTTTCCAGGGGCCCGTCGGAGAGTCTCACCTTAGCGTCTGGCTGGGGAGTATGTACCAGAATGTTCAGCAGGAGTTCCGGGGCAGCCTTTCCGACTTGCATATGCCCGCTGCACTGCAACCGCTCATTGACACCGTGAACCAGAATAATGAAGGGCGGTTTGATGTTAAACAGAAGCTAACATCACCCTGGAATATGCTGATTGGTACCCAGTTTGAAATGACGCCGCAATTTAATGTCCTCACAGAATTCGGTTTCAATGAGCGTAACAGTTTCTTCGTGGCGGGAGAGTACCGTTTCTGATGAGACCCCATCGCATCATGCTGACATTGTCACTGACGCTGACCGCTTGGCCTTCGGCGGCAGTAGCGCTGGATCAAAAATCAGTAGATAAACTGCTTTCCGGACTGGGGGCCGATAACCACTATGATCCGCAGAAGGGCGTTAACTGGAGCGTGTTGCCGGGCCCGTTTTATACCCCTGAGCTCAGGCTAGGTCTGGGGATGGCCGTGGCGGGAATTTATCGGGTCGATCCCAATGATAAAACCACCCAGAACTCGTCGCTGTCTTTTACCGGCTATGTCAGTAGCAGCGGCGCATTAGGGATTGGGTTAAGCAGTTACACCTTTTTTACTGACGATCGTTGGCGACTGTTTATTGACGGTTCGGTGAACAGAGTGCCGACTGGTTTCTGGGGCATTGGCTACGATGCGGCGCAGGGCAATGAGCAGGAGTACACCAATAACGCCATCCGCGTGCATCCGATTATTATGCGGGAGGTCGTTAAAAATCTTTATCTTGGCGCCGGTTGGGACTTTTCAACGTTGCACGCGACTATTGATGATCCCCGCGCGGATGACACCTTTACACGCTATGACGCGCAGTCCTCCTCACTTGCATCGGGTGCCAGCATCAGCCTGAATTACGATTCTCGCGATGCGATCACTCGCCCGCAACGAGGACAGTTCTTTAAAGTGGAATACACCTGGTTCGATCCATCGGTAGGGTCTGACACCCATTTCAACGCAACCGAGTGGCAATACGATTACTACCACTTACTGAATGAAAAAACGGTATTGGCCTTTGATCTCTGGGGCCGTTTTACGCGAGGGGATGTTCCCTGGGATCGGTTGTCGATGGCTGGCGACGATCGGCGGATGCGTGGCTATTATCAGGGCCGCTACCGGGACAACGACGTTGTCAGTGGGCAGGTAGAGTACCGACGAAAGCTGAACTGGCGACACGGATTTGTATTGTGGCTGGGTGCCGGGACGCTGGGAAAAAACATCAGCGCGCTGGACGATCATCCGTTGTTACCCACGGCAGGCGTGGGATATCGGTTTGAAGTGAAGCCCGCGATGAACGTGCGTCTGGATCTGGGGTTTGGTAAAGAAAGTGCCGGTTTTTATTTTCAGGTTGCGGAGGCTTTCTGAATGCGTAAAGGGTTAATGTTTTTGTGGTTGGTGGCGGGTTTGGCCTGTGCAGAAGGGGACCTGTTTCCGATAAAGTACGCGCGCAAGGTTTACCCGGTCGTCAGTCAGCTTTCACCGCCGGAGTCGTTACGTCCTTGCTGTGCGTTTGGCTATGATCTTCACGTCCGAGCGGTTGGGGTCCCGATTCCGGTTTACCAGATTGGCAACGTCCTGACCCTGGATACGCTGGGTAGCCATCATTATAACGATAGTGCGTTGGGTGCCGTGAAGAATATTGTCGGGCTCAGCGCAGAAAAAAGCGGTCTTATTTATACCCATCGCGGTGGGTTTATTGATATCGCCCATGTTCGCGATACGGCGGATAATACGTTCTATATTTTCTCGCGTATTCTTCCCAAACTGGGTCAGCGCTGGCGTTATTTCTACAGTGAAGAGTTGGGCGTTCGCCGAGTGCAGCTCCTAGCATTTACGCCGCCGTCTTCACTGTCCCAGCGCTATACCCTGGCGGCCTGGCTGGCAGGCCATCTGGCGTTTCAGTTGGCACAGTGGCACGAAATTGCACAATGGTACGGTTTTCAGTCTGTTCCCGGATTTTCCGAAGAGATATCTGCATTTTCACCGGAAGATTTATATTCAAATCTTTTGGGGGCACGGCTTGCCATCAACGTGATTTTGCAAGGAAAAGCAGAAACTATCGATGCTTATAACGCCGCGATGGACGGTGAACTGCGCCATGCGCTATTGCAGCTCGGGGTGGTCACCGGAACCGAAACCGAAAGAAAGTTTCGTGAGTTGGACGGTGACTGGTGGAATAGCAAACGCAGGGTGCCTGATAAATTTCTGGTGCTGAAGCGTAACTATAATCTCGACCACAATCGCTTACCGACCCCGGTCTCTTACGAAAAAACGGCACCTTATATGCTCACAATGCCCGCCGTGGTGTTGGGGTATCAGTTGTCTCGACTGGGGGAATTGCAAATATATCCGGGAACGTCGATGGAATCACTTCCTTTACCAAAAGTATTTTATGGTCCGGCTCAATTCCAGCCGTTGGCAAACCAGGCAGAAGAGGCGGATAAAACACAACGTGAACGGTTTCAGAAATAGTTAAATTCAGCGCAGCGGTGGTGTGGTTGGCTGAAAAAACGTCAACATTTGGGCCTCCCGAAATAATTTACAAAACCGATATTTTTAACCGCAACCCATACTTACACGTGAGGTGGTTAAGCAATAAACAGCGCCCGTCTTCCCATCACTTGATTGCATGCTTCACTACAACTACTGTATATAAAAACAGTATGTGAGGGATGCGTCATGATGTTGTACAGACCTTCAGAACCGCGCGAGGCGATCGCGCTACCCCTTTTCAGTGATGTTGTCGCGTGCGGGTTCCCCAGCCCGGCACAGGACTACGTGGAGCAGCGTATTGATCTGAATGCCTTGTTGATCAAGCACCCCAGCGCGACCTACTTTGTGAAAGCGGCAGGCGATTCGATGGTTGATGCCGGGATCAATGAGGGCGATCTGTTGATTGTTGACAGCGCCAGAACCGCCGCTCACGGGGATATTGTGATTGCCGCGGTGGACGGTGAGTTTACAGTAAAATGTCTCCAGCTCAGACCTACCGTGCAGCTTAATCCGATGAACCGCGCCTGGTCACCGATTCGGATCAGCAGTGAAGATACGCTCGATATCTTTGGTGTTGTGACTTTTATCGTCAAATCGACGGGGTGAGTATGTTTGCGCTCTGTGATGTAAATGCATTCTATGCCAGCTGTGAGACCGTGTTTCGCCCGGATTTGAAAGGCCGCCCGGTGGTGGTGCTATCGAATAACGACGGCTGCGTCATTGCCCGCAGCGCCGAAGCCAAAGGGCTGGTAACAATGGGCGCACCTTATTTCAAACAGAAAGAAATTTTCCGCCGGCACGGGATTGTTACCTTCAGCAGCAACTATGAATTGTACGCCGATATGAGCCAGCGGGTGATGACCACCCTGGAAGAGATCGCGCCACGGGTGGAGATCTACTCAATTGATGAGGCGTTTTGCGATCTCTCTGGGGTTATGAATTGCTGCAATTTGGCGGCGTTTGGACGTGAAATTCGACGCACGCTGCACAAGCGCACACATCTGCTCGTCGGCGTAGGTATTGCGCCCACCAAAACCCTCGCGAAGCTGGCGAACCATGCGGCCAAAAAGTGGCAACAGCAGACGGGCGGCGTAGTGGACCTCTCGAACAGGGAACGCCAGCGTAAGCTGATGGCGGCGCTTCCGGTCGATGATGTTTGGGGCGTTGGTCGCCGTACCAGCAAGAAACTCGACGCGATGGGTATCAAGAGTGCGCTGGATCTGGCGGATACCCACACTGACGTTATCCGCAAGCATTTCAGCGTGGTACTGGAGCGTACCGTACGTGAACTACGCGGTGAACCCTGCCTGGGTTTTGAAGAGTTTGCAGCGGTGAAGCAGGAAATCATCTGCTCAAGATCGTTTGGTGAGAGGCTCACGGATTACAACGCCATGCGGGAGGCGATTTGCGCCTATGCCGCGCGTGCAGCAGAAAAATTGCGCGGGGAACACCAGTATTGTCAGTTTATCTCTGCGTTTATTAAAACCAGTCCATTTGCCCCGAATGAACCTTATTATGCTAATAGCGCGTCGACCAAATTGCTGATCCCCACCCAGGATAGTCGGGATATTATCAATGCGGCAACACGCTGCCTGGACGTTATCTGGCGAGACGGACTGCGCTATCAAAAAGCGGGCGTGATGCTGGGGGATTTTTTCAGTTCAGGCGTGGCACAGTTGAATCTGTTTGATGACAATGGCCCTCGACGCAACAGCGCGGAGTTGATGACCGTGGTGGATCGGCTCAATAAAGAAGGGCGCGGAACGCTCTGGTTTGCCGGGCAGGGAATAGAACAGCAGTGGAAAATGAAACGAGGAATGCTATCCCCACGATATACCACGCGTTTTGCGGATTTGCTGCGGGTGAGTTGATTGTATAAAACAGGGAGATGTTATTTATTTTCTGGAGACGCCTCGCATTTATTTAATTACCCGATACTGGTGGTCAATGGCGCCTCTCCTCATGACCCCATAAATTTCACCGTTTACACGGGGCTATTAAATGAAATACCATACCCCCCTATAGTATCCGGAGGGCGTATGCCGCATTCACCTGAAGATAAAAAACGCATTCTCACTCGTGTACGACGTATTCGTGGGCAGGTTGATGCGCTCGAGCGCGCGCTGGAGTCAGGCGAACCCTGTCTGGCGATCCTGCAACAAATTGCCGCCGTACGCGGCGCATCCAACGGCCTGATGGGCGAAATGGTTGAGATCCACCTGAAGGATGAACTGGTCAGTGGGGAGACCACCCCGGACCAGCGTGCCGTGCGTATGGCTGAAATCGGCCATCTTCTGCGCGCTTATCTAAAATAACACCATCACCTCGCAATAATGGGAAGAGACAAATGAAATCACGTGCTGCAGTTGCATTTGGCCCCGGCCAACCGTTAAAAATTGTCGAAATCGACGTCGCGCCGCCAAAAAAAGGGGAAGTGCTGGTTAAAATCACCCACACCGGTGTGTGCCATACAGACGCATTTACGCTCTCGGGCGACGATCCGGAAGGTGTATTCCCGGCAGTACTGGGCCATGAAGGCGGCGGCATTGTGGTTGAAGTGGGCGAAGGCGTCACCAGCCTGCAACCGGGTGACCATGTGATTCCGCTGTACACCGCCGAATGTGGCGAGTGTAAGTTCTGTAAATCGGGCAAAACCAACCTCTGTCAGGCCGTGCGCGCGACCCAGGGTAAAGGTCTGATGCCAGACGGCACAACGCGTTTTTCTTACAACGGCGAGCCGATTTATCACTACATGGGCACCAGCACCTTCAGTGAATATACCGTGTGCGCAGAGATCTCGCTGGCGAAGGTCAATCCACAGGCACCGCTGGACAAAGTCTGTCTGCTGGGCTGTGGCGTTACCACCGGGATAGGCGCCGTCCATAACACGGCAAAAGTAAAAGAAGGCGACACCGTGGCGGTGTTTGGTCTGGGCGGTATCGGTCTGGCGGTGATCCAGGGCGCGGTACAGGCGAAAGCCGGGCGCATTTTAGCGGTCGATACCAACCCGGAGAAATTCAAGCTGGCCGGTGAAATGGGTGCGACCGATTTCATCAATCCGAACGATTACGATAAGCCGGTGCAGGACGTGATTGTTGAGCTTACCGACGGCGGCGTGGACTTCAGCTTTGAATGCATCGGTAATGTGAACGTGATGCGTGCTGCGCTGGAGTGCTGCCACAAAGGGTGGGGCGAGAGCATCATCATTGGCGTGGCGGGCGCTGGGCAGGAGATCAAAACACGTCCGTTCCAGCTGGTGACCGGACGCGTCTGGCGCGGCTCCGCATTTGGTGGTGTAAAAGGGCGTACGCAGCTGCCGGGCATGGTCGAAGACGCAATGAGCGGGAAAATTCAGTTAGATCCGTTTATTACGCATCGCCTGCCGCTGGAGCAGATCAACGAGGCGTTCGATTTAATGCATCAGGGTAAGTCTATTCGTACTGTTATCCACTTTGGCGATAACTGATCCATCCGCCAGCGGAACTCTCCGCTGGCACTTTCCTGAATTTTTTAGAATGATGTTGTGAAAGTGTGACGAAACCGGCGCTTTTCGCGGTAAGCAATCCTGGCGGATTGCCGATGACTATCTATCGGGCGTGTTTTCACGCATAAACCCTACAAGAGAGTCGACGGTCATGGACAACACAACATCGATGCAGGCCCAGCATAAACTGGGCTTCCTGCATCAAATCCGACTGGTTCCGCTGTTTTCCTCCATTCTCGGTGGCATCCTTCTGCTGTTCGCCTTAAGTTCCGGGCTGGCGAGCTATTTTCTTATGCAGGCCGACCGCGATCAGCGCGATGTGACTGATGAAATTCAGGTCAGGATGGGGTTATCGAACAGCTCTAACCACTTGCGCACCTCGCGTATCAATATGATCCATGCTGGTGCGGCGAGTCGTATTGCCGAAATGGACGATATGAAGGCCAATATTGCGGAGGCGGAAAAGCGGATTAAGCAGTCGCAGGAGGGCTTTAATGCCTATCTGTCTCGGGCGGTGAAAACGCCGGCAGATGAAGCGCTGGACGCTGAACTGAGCGCCAGTTTCAAAGCCTATATCGACGGTTTGCAGCCGATGCTCAAGTACGCCAAAAACGGCATGTTTGAAGCGATCATTAACCATGAAAATGAACAGGCCAGACCGCTGGATACCGCCTACAACAAAGCGCTGCTGAAGGCCATTGAGATCCGCACCGCAAGGGCAAACCAGCTCAGTGAGCAGGCCCATCATCGGACACAAATTGGCATGGTCTTTATGCTGGGCGCATTCGGTCTGGCACTGGCATTGACGCTGATGACGTTTATGGTGCTGCGTCGTACCGTGATCCATCCGCTGCTGCGTGCCGCCCAACGCATTGAGCAAATCTCAGCGGGCGATCTGACCATGCAGGATGAGCCCACCGGGCGCAGCGAGATTGGTCGTTTGAGCCGTCATTTGCAGGCCATGCAGCATTCGCTGGTAAAAACCGTGGGAACCGTGCGTCAGGGGGCAGAAGAAATCTATCGCGGGACCAGTGAAATCTCTATGGGGAATACGGACCTGTCATCGCGTACGGAAGAGCAGGCTGCGGCGATTGAACAGACGGCGGCCAGTATGGAAGAGCTGACGGCTACGGTGAAACAGAACGCCGATAATGCACATCATGCCAGTAAACTGGCGGAAGATGCTTCTGGCAAAGCCAGTCGGGGTGGTCAGATGGTTTCTGGCGTGGTGCATACCATGGGCAACATTTCGACCAGCTCGAAGAAAATCTCTGAAATTACCGCCGTCATCAACAGCATTGCTTTCCAGACCAACATCCTGGCGCTGAATGCGGCGGTGGAAGCGGCGCGAGCAGGCGAGCAAGGGCGCGGCTTTGCGGTGGTGGCCAGCGAAGTGCGTACACTGGCAAGCCGTAGTGCCCAGGCAGCAAAAGAGATTGAAGGATTAATCAGCGAATCCGTACGGCTGATTGATCAAGGCTCCGGGGAAGTGGTGGCTGCAGGCAATACCATGACGGATATCGTCGATGCGGTAAAACGCGTGACCGATATTATGCTGGAGATTGCTGCCGCCTCCGATGAGCAAAGTCGGGGCATCGTGCAGGTGAGCCAGGCGATTTCAGAGATGGACAAAGTCACGCAGCAAAACGCTTCGCTGGTCGAAGAAGCGTCTGCTGCTGCGGCCTCGCTGGAGGAGCAGGCTGCACGTTTAACCCAGGCGGTTGGCACCTTTCGCTTGCAGGGCGGCAGCGTGAAAAAACGCGCGCCCCTTGCTGCCACACCGGTTTATTCGTCGCCGCAAACGTCGCCATCCCACGGTGAGAATTGGGAAACGTTTTAACGATAAAGGGACCCGCGGGTCCCTTTATTTTTGGCGGCGGGAAAGATCAAAACGGGACAGTTTTGCGGATCGCGGCGATGAGGATCTGTGCGGCGGTAGAGAGCTGAAC
Organism: Citrobacter sp. wls829; assembly: GCF_005280825.1. NCBI lineage: Bacteria > Pseudomonadati > Pseudomonadota > Gammaproteobacteria > Enterobacterales > Enterobacteriaceae > Citrobacter > Citrobacter sp. wls829. The sequence continues at coordinate 21,918 of NZ_SZWP01000047.1, read as the reverse complement.
GTCGCTACGGGTCAAAATGCCAATGGGTTCGCCGGATCCTTGCGACGGTATCGGTAATGACACCAGTGTGGCCTGGCGTAAATCTTCCCGCACCGCGCCTGACGGCACAAACCATACGTAGTCGTAATCCACTGTCAACTGGCGCGACAGCGATGCCGACAGCGTTTCAATACAACCTCGTGGCAGTTCACACCCCTGGCTTAGCAGCAGGGCTTCCGCATGCTGCCTCGGCGCTGTACCTTTTGGCGATACCACGACCGGCCACTCCATCACCCGGCTTAGCGTGATGGTTTCCTGCAACAGCGGGTGGTTAGGGCGTACTACCAGCTTGAGCGACTCGAGAAATAATAATTCGTAGTTTAGCCCGACCATGAGTTCCGCATCGGCCATCCGGCCAATGCCGAGATCGATTTCCCCGGATTTTAACCCAGCGAGGATCATCGGGTTACTCATGGTGGCAACTTGCAGCGTGGTCTCCATTTGCTGCTTGTGGAACGGACCAATGACGGCGGGAAGAATACCCAGTGCAGCCGTCGGTAGTGCTCCGATGCGCACGACATCATTATGTGCTTCTTCCCGACGATTTAATGCCTGACCGGCCGTATTGAGCGCGTCCAGCACTCTTACCGCATGGGTAAGAAACTGTTCGCCGGGTAGCGTTAACTGCGCACCAAGGCGACCGCGCTCGAAGAGGCGTGTCCCGGTCAGTTGCTCCAGTTCGTTGAGTGTTTTGGAGAGAGCCGGTTGACTCAGGTTTAGGGTTTCAGCCGCGCGCCCCAGCGTCCCCTGTTGGGCAACGGCGACAAAAGTGTGAAGATGGCGCAAGCGAATACGCTGATTGAACAGAACATTTTTTTCCATAAGCGATGTTAAAAACAGAGCCGTATCGGTAGCAAGTAAAGTTGTTGGTTTTTGATAACCTGATAGCAAAATATTATTAACATTTATCGTATTTTACTTACAACTGATTTATTTTGCTTATGTTTTGTACTGCCTGACTGCGCAGCGGGATCATGGAAGGGAATGTACCCGATCGGTATACTTTGGCTATTGTTCTCTTCACATTACAAGGCACTGATTAATGATACATGTCATAGGGCACCTTAATCCCGATAGCGATGCCATCTGCACCGCCGCGATGACTGCGCGCTGGTTAACCTTACGCGGCCAGCAGGCGACGGCATGGCGCGCGGGTGAACCTAACCGTGAAACGCAATTTATCTTTGAGCACGCGGGACTCTCGATGCCCGAACTGCTGACGTTTCCGTTGACCGACAGCGATGTCTGGCTGGTGGATTTTACTGAACCCGCTCAGGGTCCAGACTCTCTGGCTGAGAGTAATGTCGTTGGTATTATCGATCATCACCGCCTCGGCGGTTTGATGACGCGTTTACCGCCGGAAGTGTGGGTGAAACCGGTCGGCAGTAGCGCGACGCTGTTATGGCAACTAATGTCGGAAGAGGAGCGTCGCCAGATCTCTTCCTCCGAGGCCGTGTTGCTGCTGGGGGCCATTTTGAGTGACACTGTCACGCTACGCTCACCTACCACTACGGCAGACGACTGCCAGGCGGTGGACGCGTTGGTCGAAAAAACGGGAGTTGATCGGGAGGCATTCTGCCGCGACCTGCTATCAGCTAAAACCAGCGTGGAGGGGATGAGCGCCCGGCAACTTCTCAATAAAGATTGCAAAACGTTCACGATTCATGGGCTCCAGGTTTGCGTGGCGCAGCTCGAGCTTTACGCACTGGATCAGGTGGCGCCGGTGCTGGACGATTTGCGTGCGGAAATGGTGCGCTATGCTGAGGAACGCCACGCTGCGCTGGTCGTGCTGATGCTGACGGATATCAACAAAGGCGACACCAGCCTGTGGTTTGCCGGAAAAGAACTGACAGATATCGCGCAGCCCTGCAAGGTTGAAGGGATGCTGAGTCGTAAAAAACAGATGCTGCCGTGGCTGGAAAACCATTTGAAACCACGCCAGTAAGCACCGTTCATCGTCTACGCGGGTGGGGGGAATTCATGCGGGATCACAGTTTGTAAATTCTTCCCACCGGACTCGGTAGCGTTCTCTACACTCCAGGTAATATTCACTGGAGGCATGACATTATGGCGAACACCATCACGGCAGATGAGATTCGGGAACAATTTTCGCAGGCAATGTCAGCAATGTACCAGCAGGAAGTCCCGCAGTACGGCACGTTGCTGGAACTTGTCGCTGATGTGAATCTGGCGGTACTGGAAAATAATCCGACGCTGCATGAAAAACTGGCCAATGCGGATGAGTTAGCGCGTCTTAACGTTGAGCGGCACGGTGCGATCCGGGTAGGGACCGCGCAGGAACTGTCCACGCTGCGGCGGATGTTTGCCATTATGGGCATGTACCCGGTCAGCTATTACGATCTCTCCCAGGCGGGCGTTCCCGTCCATTCCACGGCGTTTCGCCCCATCGATGATGCTTCGCTTTCGCGTAATCCGTTTCGGGTGTTTACCTCGCTATTGCGTCTCGAGTTGATCGATAACGTAACATTACGCCAGCGGGCTGCGGATATTCTCGCAAAACGCGATATTTTTACGCGCCGTTGCCACGAATTACTGGATGAGTTTGATGCGCAGGGTAGTTTTACATCTGCCCAGACTCAGGAATTTGTGCATGAAGCATTGGAAACCTTCCGCTGGCATCAGCACGCTACGGTAGATGAAGAGACCTATCACGCGCTACACAACGAACATCGACTGATTGCTGATGTGGTGTGTTTCCCCGGTTGCCACATCAACCACCTGACGCCACGCACGCTGGATATCGACCGTGTGCAGTCGATGATGCCGGGATGTGGCATTGAACCGAAAATCCTTATTGAAGGGCCGCCGCGTCGCGAGGTGCCTATTCTGCTGCGCCAGACCAGCTTTAAAGCGCTGGAGGAGGCGGTGCTGTTTGCCGGTGAAATGCGTGGTACGCATACCGCACGTTTTGGCGAGATTGAACAGCGTGGCGTGGCGCTGACCCCAAAAGGCAGGCAGTTATATGATGAACTTCTGAGTCACGCGGGAACGGGTAAAGACAACCTGACGCACCAGCTGCATCTTCAAGAGGTGTTTAAAGCCTTCCCTGACAGTGAGTTTTTGCTACGCCAGCAGGGGCTGGCCTGGTTCCGCTATCGACTAACGCCGTCGGGCGAGGCGCATCGTCAGGCGATCCGACCGGAGGATGACCCGCAGCCGCTGATCGAACGAGGCTGGCTGGTGGCTCAACCGATCACCTACGAAGATTTCTTACCGGTGAGCGCTGCGGGCATTTTCCAGTCTAATCTGGGCAATGAAACCCAGGCGCGCAGTCATGGTAACGCCAGTCGGGATGCGTTTGAACAGGCGCTGGGCTGTGCGGTTTATGATGAGTTTGTGCTGTATCGGGAGGCTGAAGAGCGCAGTAAACGGCGCTGTGGTTTACTTTAATGGAATTTACACGGGATTCGGTCTGTTCCCATCGACATAATATATTTTCGATTTTGTACAGATAATCGGCGACCAACAATTGGATTATTAATGAATTTTGTCTAGAGTGAGCGGTCAGAAATGTGCACTCTCTTGCCGCAGATTTTGACCGGCGCGGGACCATTCACACGACCAGAAGGACTTACTTTCAGGCATGAATCGTAGACGATTTATTAAAGGTTCAATGGCAATGGCCGCCGTGTGCGGAACCAGTGGTATTGCATCACTCTTTTCCCGTGCCGCCTATGCGGCAGAGTCTGACATTGCAGACGGAAAAACCGTACGTTTTGATTTTTCCGTACTGCAATCAATGGCCCATGATTTGGCACAAAAACCGTGGGGCGGTGCGCCGCGCGCGTTGCCGGATACGCTGGCGAAACTCACGCCTCAGGCTTACAACAGTATTCAGTACGACGCCGAGCAGTCGCTGTGGAATAACGTTGAAAATCGTCAGCTGGACGCGCAGTTTTTCCATGTCGGCATGGGGTTTCGTCGCCGCGTGCGCATGTTCTCGGTTGATGACAGTACGCATCTGGCGCGTGAGATCCACTTCCGCCCTGAACTGTTCAAATACAACGATGCGGGCGTAGATACCAAACAGCTCGAAGGGCAAACCGATCTCGGATTCGCTGGTTTCCGCGTGTTTAAAGCGCCAGAACTGGCCCGTCGTGATGTGGTTTCTTTCCTCGGTGCCAGCTATTTTCGCGCCGTCGATGACACCTATCAGTACGGTTTGTCAGCGCGTGGCCTGGCGGTGGATACCTATACCGACAGCAAAGAAGAGTTTCCTGACTTTACCGCGTTCTGGTTCGAAACGGTCAAACCGGGCGCGACCAGCTTTACGGTGTATGCGCTGCTCGACAGCCCAAGCGTAACCGGTGCGTTTAAATTTGTGATCCACTGTGAGAAAACGCAGGTGATCATGGATGTGCAGAACCATGTCTACGCCCGTAAAGACATCAAACAGCTCGGCATTGCGCCGATGACCAGCATGTTTAGCTGCGGTAATAACGAACGTCGGATGTGCGATACCATTCACCCGCAAATCCATGACTCCGACCGCCTGGCAATGTGGCGCGGCAACGGGGAGTGGATCTGCCGTCCGCTGAACAATCCACAAAAACTGCAGTTCAATGCCTACACCGATAACAACCCGCGCGGCTTTGGCCTGTTGCAGTTGGATCGTGACTTCTCCCACTATCAGGACATCATGGGCTGGTACAATAAGCGCCCAAGCCTGTGGGTCGAGCCGCGTAACCAGTGGGGCAAGGGGACCATTGGCTTGATGGAGATCCCAACCACCGGTGAAACGCTGGATAACGTTGTCTGCTTCTGGCAGCCGGAGAAGGCGATCAAAGCCGGTGACGATCTGGAGTTCAAATATCGCCTGTACTGGAGCGCACAGCCACCGGTACGCTCACCGTTGGCGCGTGTGTTGGCAACCCGCACTGGCATGGGAGGATTCCCGGAAGGGTGGGCACCGGGCGAGCATTACCCGGAAAAATGGGCGCGCCGCTTTGCCGTTGACTTCGTCGGTGGCGATCTGAAAGCCGCTGCGCCGAAAGGTATTGAGCCGGTGATTACGCTCTCAAGCGGCGAAGCGAAGCAGATTGAAATCCTCTACGTTGAGCCGATCGATGGCTATCGTATTCAGTTTGACTGGTATCCGACCTCTGACTCAACCGAACCGGTAGATATGCGCATGTTCCTGCGTTGTCAGGGCGATGCGATCAGCGAGACCTGGCTGTATCAGTATTTCCCGCCAGCACCGGATAAACGTCAGTACGTTGACGACCGCGAAATGCGTTAATCGCACGGTCTGTGTCTCTCCTGAAGGGGAGTCACAGACCTCATCTCTGCTGAAACATTCTGTACGCTATTTACTCGATCCTGTTCGCATTTTTCCCTATGTCAAATGGGTAAGCTGAAGGTGTGTATTTCTTATACACGCTTTTTGTCCACTAACAGGGAGAAAGTATGTTTCCAGAATACAGAGACCTCATTTCCCGACTGAAATCCGAGAACCCTCGCTTTCTGTCTTTATTCGAAAAACACAACAGCCTTGATCATGAGATTTCCAGACTGGAAGGTTCGGATGGTCGGGGATACAGTTTGGATATTGTTCGCCTGAAGAAACAGAAACTTCACCTGAAGGAAGATCTGCTCAAAATCCTGCAAAAAGAGAGTGTCAGTGAGAGCTAAATAGTACGGCTCTCACTGTGTAAAAGGGCTTTCCGCAAAAAATGGGAAGCCCTTCCTGTCTAAGACTTAATCGACCATAACCCGTTTGTTCGTCGCGCCCCATAGAATCGACATTTCGGTGAACAGCGCGCCGCTGATTTCTTCCACTTCCTCTGCGCTAACCTGTGCCTTGCCCTGTTTACCGAACAGCACCACCTCATCACCAGAGGTCACCAGCGGCAAATCGGTCACATCGACAATCAGCGTATTCATTGACGTTTTACCCAGCACCGGTACCCGCTGGCCGCGGATCAGCACATGTCCTGCGTTGCTGAACACGCGACGATAGCCGTCAGCATAACCTGCCGGAATGTTAGCGAGAACGGAATCGCGTTTGAGTGTATATGTACGGTCATAGCCGACGGTATTACCTTTCGGGTAATGGTTTACCGACGCAATCGATGATTTAAACGTCATCACGCGTTTGTATTCTGTGCTGGCGATGGTATCACCATAAAAAATTCCGCCAACGCGCACCAGATCCAGCCATGATTCACGCACGGTCAGCGTGGCGAAGGTATTGGCCACATGCAACGTCACGTCTTCGCGCTTCAGTCCGGTAATCTTGAGAACCTGGGCTGATTGGATATTGAAGCGGGCCAAATCGCGCTTGACCACCGCGGCATCTTCTTCCGGGAAATGCGACATGATGCCGACAATTTTCAGTCCGGGTAAGGCCGAAATAGCGCGGGCTTCTTCCAGTCCGGCCGCCGTGCTGACTTCCAGACCGTTGCGCGACATCCCGCCAGAGTTTAACGCCAGATGAATACGGATGGTTTTGCCTTTCTCCTGAGCAATGGCGCTCAGACGTTTCGCCATGTCCAGATTGCCAATCAGCTCCTCAGTATCAAAATCTGCCGCCTGACGCATCTCTTTTTCCGTGGCATTACGCACGCGCATCAGTTGTGATGTAAAACCGGCCTGACGCACGATGCTGATTTCTTCATTACTGGCGACGCCAATACACTGCACGCCGTTTTGCATCATCACCGGCGTGACGAGAGACAGGTCGTGCCCGTACGCATCGCCTTTGAGAATGGCGCACAAGCGAGTTTTATCTCCCAGCAACTGCTGAACTTTGTGGATATTATATTCCAGCGCGCTGCGGGAGATCTCAAGGGTGGTATTATCCACCACCACCTGCTTGCTAACCGCATAAGGCACGGGACCGGTCTGCGAGGTGGGAACGGGTTGGTGACAGGCGGTGATCAGAAACAACGGGATAAGTGCTAAACGACCCAAAGGTGCTGCCATGCTTGCTCCTTAGCAAAAAAATAGCGGTATTATTGTCATCATTGCGGATCATCCCCATGAGGATGCCCGGTTAATCAGAGTAGCGGGTTCAGCGCGGTAGATTGTCGCTAAGTGATTGCTGTTACAGCATAAAAGTATGATGTCCGGGGTGATAAATAGATTAATATCTGCGGATGCCAGTCAGAAATGCCCCGTTAACGAAAGTGAAGGAGATAAACATGCCAGAAGTCATCCCCGTCAGCGACACGCTGGAACTGCGGGCAGTCGAAGAGCAACACGTCACGCCATTGCATCAACTGGTACTCAAAAATAAGCGCTGGCTGCAGCAGTCGCTGAACTGGCCACAGTTTGTCGAATCCGAGGATGACACACGCAAGAACGTGCAGGGCAATATGATGCTGCACCAGCGCGGCTACGCCAAAATGTTTCTGATTTTTGAACAGCAGAACGTGGTGGGGGTGATCTCGTTTAACCAGATCGAACCGTTGAACAAAGCTGCCTATATTGGTTACTGGCTGGATGAAGAACATCAGGGGAAAGGCATACTGTCCCAGGCGCTACAGGCGTTTATTCAACATTACGCGCAGCGCGGTGAGATCCGCCGTTTTATCATTAAATGCCGGGTAGATAACCGTGAAAGCAATCAGGTCGCACAGCGCAATGGTTTCCTGCTGGAAGGTTGTCTGAAGCAGGCGGAGTTCCTCAACGGTGAGTACCATGATGTGAATCTCTACGCCCGTATCATTGATTGCGCCTCAGAATAAGCCTGCCAGAGGCGTGCGGGTAATACGTTGCTCGCCGTTGATCACTTTCGGGCCGCGCAGATGAATTGCGTCGCCCTCAAAGGCCTCGATGCAAGCCTGGCCGGTAACCTCAATGTGATGTTCGATCAGCACTTCGCCCTGGATACAGGCGTGGCCTTCAATGAGAATGCGATCGTCAAGCAGGATTGGGCCACCGCGTAGGCGCGCATGCCCCCCAACCAGCACGTGATGCTTCAGGACGCAGTTACCCTCGATCACGGCGTGCTCCGCCACCTGTGAGCTGTAGCGCAGGGTAGGAATGGCATCTTCATCAGTTCCGGAGGTAACCTGAGCATGGCCGTAAACTTTCGCGCAATCGCAGATCCAGACGTTATTTTCTTCATTGCCTTCTATTCGCGCAAAATCAAAAACTTCTGCGCGGTGTTCGATAAAGGCATAATTGACGACAGCGTCGCCATAGATTTGCGCCTGATGCACCACGCGCGAGTTGCTGACGGTTGCGCGGTCATAAATGTGCAAAATCTGGTCGCTTTCACGGGTTAATCCTTTGGCGGCAATGATTTCTGAACCACTCAACACGCGAGCCTCACCGGAAAGGAGGCACTCCCCACGGACAGTCGAATCTTTGATCGTGACGTTGTCACGTATTTCTGCGCCATGGCTGATTTCTGCCTGGTCAATCCATGCGTTATCGCCAATTTGCGTCCCCTCTCTGATCACGCTTGCACGGGTAATGCGGGCGTTGCCGGAGATAACCGCCCCGGCAAAGGCGATGGCATTCTCATCGTAAATCCAGCAATCACCGTTTTGCGCCAGCACGCTTTCGTCGTCAATCCAGCCGCCTGGCGTACCGGCTTGCACATCATTAAAGTCGGTGAGGGCGATGACCTGGTGTAGCAATACGTTTTTTTTGTGGCCATTATCCTGATAACTGAAGGAACGTGGCTCATCGCTCAGACGGTATTTGGTCATAAAGAATTTCCCAGTTGCGCACCTTAGTTAAACGTAGCAAAGTTTTCAGCACTGGCTAAACAGCCGTAAATTCCATAAAATGTATTTCAAATATACTTTATAAAATAAACAAAATGAGTAATAACAAATACAGTGAGCGAGTTCTTAATCTTCCGGCCGGTTATTTTGGCATGGTACTGGGAACCATCGGGATGGGTTTTGCCTGGCGATATGCCAGTCAGATATGGCCGGTGAGTTACTGGATAGGTGACGGTCTGGTGATCCTCGCGATGGTCATTTGGGGGCTGTTGACGCTGGCATTTATGACCCGTCTGGTGCGTTTTCCCCACAGCGTGCTGGCGGAAATACGCCACCCGGTGATGAGCAGCTTTGTCAGTCTTTTCCCTGCCACCACCATGCTGGTGGCGATTGGTTTTGTACCCTGGTGCCGGCCCTTAGCCGTGGTCTTGTTTGGTATTGGGGTGGTGATCCAGCTGTCGTACGCAGCCTGGCAAACGGCAGGGCTGTGGCGGGGTTCTCATCCGGAAGAAGCTACCACGCCGGGTTTGTATCTGCCGACCGTGGCCAATAACTTTATCAGCGCCATGGCCTGCGGCGCGCTTGGTTACACTGATGCCGGGCTGGTGTTTCTCGGGGCGGGCGTCTTCTCCTGGTTAAGCCTTGAGCCGGTTATTCTGCAGCGTTTACGCAGTTCTGGTGAACTGCCGGCGGTATTACGTACCTCGCTGGGTATTCAACTGGCTCCGGCGCTGGTGGCCTGTAGTGCCTGGCTCAGCGTCAACGGTGGCGAAGGCGATACGCTGGCAAAAATGTTGTTCGGCTATGGCCTGCTGCAACTGCTGTTCATGTTGCGCCTCATGCCGTGGTATCTGTCTCAGCCGTTTAATGCATCATTCTGGAGCTTCTCGTTCGGCGTCTCGGCGCTGGCAACGACGGGGCTGCATTTAGGCCACGGCAGCGAGTCAGGTTTTTTTCATACGCTGGCGATCCCGCTGTTTATTTTTACCAATTTTATCATTGCGCTATTACTGATACGCACGTTTGCATTGCTGATGCAGGGAAAACTGCTTATTCGCACGGAGCGTGCAGCATTACTGAAATCTGAGGATAAATAATGACCCGTTGTGACGAAAACTACTTTACTGAGAAATATGATTTAACCCGCACGCATTCCGATGTTGTCGAGGCGGCAAAAATTGTTACGCCAGGCAAAACATTAGATTTAGGCTGTGGGAATGGTCGTAATAGCTTGTACCTGGCGGCTAACGGTTATGACGTGACGGCGTGGGATAAAAACCCAATGAGCATTGCCAACCTTGAGCGCATTAAAGACGCAGAAGGGCTGACCAATCTGCACGCTGAGGTAGCGGACCTCAATGCGTTACGCTTTGACGGTGAATATGATTTTATTCTTTCCACCGTGGTGATGATGTTCCTCGAAGCAAAAACTATCCCGGGCTTGATTGAAAATATGCAACGCTGCACCAAACCGGGCGGATATAACCTGATCGTCGCGGCAATGGATACCGATGATTTTCCGTGCACCGTTGGGTTCCCGTTTGCGTTTAAAGCCGGAGAATTACGCCGCTATTACACCGGATGGGATCTGCTGAAATATAACGAAGATGTGGGTGAACTTCATCGTACGGATGAGAACGGCAACCGTATTAAACTGCGCTTTGCAACAATGTTGGCGCGTAAAGCTGGTTAACCTACCCATTTGTGATAAGCCTTTCTACGTTCAGCATTTTTTTTGTGCTGAACGTTAAGATAACGTTAAGATAAAATTGTGCGGTCCTTACCATTTTTAGTGCATCCAAAATGATTCTGATTTGCTATTCTTTTCAGGCACCATTGCGAAAACTAAAGGGACCGTTTCATGCGTACTCAAACTTTATTTAAAGTTGCAGTGCTTACTGGCCTGTTGGCATTATCTGGCTGTGCATCAAAAGTGACTCAGCCGGAGAAATACTCTGGGTTTTTAAAAGACTATTCTGGCCTGAAGGAAACTAAATCAGCAACGGGGCAACCGGTGCTTCGTTGGGTTGACCCTAGCTTTAATGAATCTAAATACGACAATATCGTTTATAACCCGATTACGTATTATCCGGTTCCTAAACCAACCACTCAGGTTGGACAACAGGTTCTTGATAGGCTGCTGAGCTATACCAATACTCAAATGAAAACCTCCATTGGTAAGCGTAAGCCGCTGGTGACAACGCCTGGCCCACGTACTTTGATTTTCCGCGGGGCGATCACTGGTGTTGATACCAGTAAAGAAGGGCTGCAATTCTATGAAGTGGTTCCGGTTGCACTGGTTGTTGCCGGTACACAAATGGCAACAGGGCACCGCACCATGGATACCCACCTCTATTTCGAGGGTGAGTTGATCGATGCGGCAACCAATAAGCCGGTAATTAAAGTTGTCCGTAAGGGCGAAGGCAAAGATCTGAATAACGAAAGTACGCCGATGGCGTTCGAAACGTTGAAGAAAGTTGTTGATGACATGGCGACAGATGCCTCCATGTTTGACGTAAATAAAAAGCAATAATGAAAAACGCACCGTCTGCTTTCTGCGGATGGTGCGATTTTTTCAGGCAACCCGGCGGCGGTACAGCAGTTTCCCCATCAGCACTTCCGGGCGGGTGAACATCACCAGATTCCCCAGTAAAATCAGCACTAATCCGGCAATGGCATTAATCTGCCAGACATACCCCTCATACAGCGTGGACAGCGTCAGTGCCACCAGTGGAAAAAGCAGCGTGCTGTAGGCCGCCTTGCTGGGACCGATACGTCCGACCAGCGTGAAATAGGCGCCAAAGGCAATCACCGAACCAAAAATTGCCAGATACAACAGCGCGCTAAGATAACTGAAGGTCCACTGAGGTGTGAAGTTGTCGCCGCGCACCAGCGCAATGATAGCAATCAACACGGTGCCGTATAACATCGCCCAGCTGTTGGTGGTCATCACCTCGAGGCCATTTTTCTGATGGCGCAGGCTTATCATGTTGCCCAGTGAGAAACCAAACGTGCCGAGGGCGCTCAAGCCAATGCCCAGAAGCAGTGAATGATTTAACCCGCTGTTGACTAAATCTTGCCAGAACAAGGTGACGATGCCTGTCAGGCCCAGTCCGGCGGCGACATAAAAACGTCGCGGCGGTTTTTGACCAAAAAACAAGTAGCTATTAACCGCGTTGAACAGGACTGCCATTGAGAAAATAACCGATTCGAGTCCGGTATTGATCCATGCGGCGGCAGTGTAAAAACACCAGAAGTTAAAACAAAAAACGCAGCCGCCTTGTAACAAACAAAACAGATGGTCACGTGCGGAAAGCTTACGCAATTTTCCGCTGACCAGCAGAATGACTATCATCATCGTGCTGGCAACGGCAAAGCGCCAGAAGATAGAAACAGGGGCGGCAACCGGGCCTTGTTGCAGGTAAATGGCAATCCATGTCGTGCCCCATATCACCACTACCAGACTGTACAACAGTGCGTTCATACATCGCTCTCATTTTGCCTATTCAAAGGCAGACTGTGCCACGCCACTTCCGAGGGCGCTTTCATCCGATTGCGGGAGACTTGCAAAATCTTGCGCTTTTTTTTATGCAAAGCGGAAAAGAGGGCTGTTAACACCCTGTTGCTGAGATAGACTGAAAGTCTGCTCACAACGTCTTTTGAAAGTGATGGTATGCCACAGCCCTACGATGCCTTTGAAAACTTACGCAAACATAATGCCGTGCTGCATGAATCGGTTGCGTTACATTCTGGGATCCAGCTGGCGGCGTGGTCGAACAAACGCGATACCATCACCCAATATTGCGATCACCATACGCTCAGTTTGTATGTGGCAGATGGCTATGAGAGTTACCACAAAACGGCGGGCGGCTGGAAGAACGGCGGCGGCCCGGACCGCTTCTGCCTGATGCCCAAAGAGAGTGAATCCAGCTGGGATATCCGCGACGATCTGTCGTTTGTGCATCTCTACTGCACCGACGCGCATTTGCGTGAGGTGGGGGAGAAAGTCTGGGATAAGAGCCCTTATAGCGTCACGCTGGACGAACATACTTTCGGCAGCGATCCGGGGATCACCGCTGTGTACCGCCAGTTTCTACTTGGTAATGACTGGCAACAGCCTGCTAACCATCTCACGCTGAGCGCCGCATCTTCGCTGTTATTAACGCACCTGATCCAGCATTACAGTAACGTACAATGGCGACCGCCGGTGGTGACGGGCGGACTCGCGCCTGTCACCTTGCGTAATGTGCTGGCCTATATCGACGCGCATTTGGCATACCCCATCACCCTGAGCGATTTGGCAGGTGAAGCGGCGTTGAGCGATTTTCACTTCGCCCGAATGTTCCGCCAGTCGATGAACATGGCGCCCCATCAATATGTAATGCAGCGCCGTATGGCGCTGGCGCAGCAGCTGGTTTGTTACTCTTCCCGCAGCTTGTCTGATATCGCGATGGCCTGCGGGTTTAGCTCCGCCAGCCACTTCAGCAACCGTTTTAAGCAGGTGACGGGCAAAACGCCCTCGCAGCTACGTGCGGCGCGCTAATCTCAGCACCGTGTAGCACACCCCTCCGGCAATTAATCCCCAAAATGCAGAGCCAATCCCCAGCAGCGTCAAACCACTGGCGGTGACCAGAAAGGTGATAATCGCCGCGTCACGCTCAGCTTCGTGATGCAGCGCCTGATACAGGCTGCCGCTAATCGCCCCCAGCAGCGCCAGACCGGCAGACCCCCCCCGCGGCGGCGGCCGCTAACCAGCGTCGCTGGGCGTCCGGGTGCGCTTCCGGGCTTTGGCATATCGCGGCGGTGATGGCGGCAATACAGATGGAGTAGACGCCAAACGGGGAAAACAACAGGGCCAGCAGGCCGGTGAACACGATCAACGGCGAAACGGGTAATGAATAGCCGGAGGCCTTCATGGTGGCAATGCCGGGAGCATTTTGCGAGGCCATGGTGACCAGAAACAGCGGCAGAGCAACACTGATGCTGTGGGCGAGGGAAAAGTGGGGGGCGATAAATTCCGGCATCACCGGTGAGAGAGTGATGTTGTTAGTGACAACGTCACCTTTTATCAAGGCAATCATTATTCCCACCAACATCGCAGCAATGACCGCGTAGCGCGGGGCGACAACTTTGAGCACCAACCACGCCAGCAGCATGCTGCCGCACAGGAGCAGCTCGTTGTTCAAACTATTAAATGCCTGTAGGCCAAAACGCAGCAGGATCCCAGCCAGCATCGCTGACGCCAGCGAGTGAGGGATGACTTGCATCAGTCGGGCGAACAATCCCGTCACGCCGCACAGGACAATCAGCGCATTGGCGACAATAAATACGCCAATTGCCTCCTGAATAGTGACACCCTGCAGACCGGTGACCAGCAGCGCTGCACCGGGCGTTGACCACGCGGTTAATATCGGCGCACGGTACCATAACGTTAATGCCAGCGTACTGACGCCCATGGCGATGCCCAGCGCGGTCATCCAGCCGGCAATTTGCCCGGTAGTTGCCCCGGCGGCTATCGCCGCTTGCCAGATAATCGCCGCTGAACTGGCGTAGCCGACCAGCACAGCAACAAAACCAGACAGTACGGTAGGCAGAGGGAGTGAATATGTGCGCATAGCGGCTCCGTGTGCGTTATAACGGTCGGTCACTGTAGCACTGTGCGCTATAGCGTACAAGTGATAGTCTAGTGCTTTGCCACATGAGATCGAGGGAGATAACGAATGGACAATGTTACCCACTATCTGGCGACCACGCTCAGGGCGTTACGTCAGCAGCGGGAATGGAGCCTTGCACGTCTGGCGCAGGAGACCGGTGTGTCAAAAGCCATGCTGGGGCAGATTGAGCGCAACGAGTCCAGCCCAACGGTGGCGACATTATGGAAAATCGCCACCGGGTTGAACGTTCCCTTTTCGAGCTTTATCACGCCGCCGGAAGCGGAGAGCACGCCCGCATTCGACCCGCAGCAGCAGGCGATGATCGTCACGCCGCTGTTCCCGTGGGATCCACAGCTCTGCTTTGACCATTTTTCGATACTGCTGGCACCGGGAGCGCTTAGCGAATCTACCCCGCATGAGACCGGCGTTATTGAACATGTGGTGGTGATTAATGGCCTGCTGGATATGGACATTGACGGCAGATGGCGAACGTTAAAAACCGGTGAGGGAGTGCGTTTTGCCGGGGATACCGCACACAGTTATCGGAACAGCAGTGAACTGCCGGTTCACTTTCATTCGCTCATCCATTACCCACGGAGTTAATAGGGAAAACTATTTCGCAACGTCGCGCTTCTGACTACAATAGCCGCCATTTTACCGCTTTTGGATGGTAACAACCGTATGCCTCAGCAACCTCATCGTCTTGAATTGTTAAGCCCGGCCCGTGACACCGCGATTGCGCGCGAGGCCATTTTGCACGGCGCAGATGCCGTTTACATTGGTGGACCGGGGTTTGGTGCACGTCATAATGCCAGTAACAGCCTGAAGGATATTGCTGAACTGGTGCCTTTCGCCCATCGCTATGGGGCAAAAATCTTTGTGACGTTGAACACGATTTTACACGATGATGAGCTGGAACCCGCTCAGCGGTTGATTACCGACCTGTATCAGACCGGCGTTGATGCCCTGATTGTACAGGATATGGGGATTCTGGAGCTGGATATTCCGCCCATTGAGCTGCATGCCAGCACCCAGTGTGATATTCGCAGCGTCGAGAAGGCTAAGTTTCTCGGCGATGTGGGGTTTACCCAGATTGTACTGGCGCGCGAGCTGAGTCTGGAACAGATTAGCGCCATCCATCAGGCTACCGACGCGACCCTTGAGTTTTTTATTCACGGTGCGTTGTGTGTGGCGTATTCCGGCCAATGCTATATTTCCCATGCCCAGACCGGGCGCAGCGCTAACCGTGGTGACTGCTCTCAGGCTTGTCGCCTGCCGTATACCCTGAAAGACGATCAGGGGCGGGTGGTGTCATACGAAAAACACCTGCTGTCGATGAAAGATAACGATCAGACCGCTAATCTGGGCGCGTTGATCGACGCAGGCGTGCGGTCCTTCAAAATTGAAGGCCGCTACAAAGACATGAGCTACGTGAAAAATATCACCGCCCATTATCGCCAGATGTTGGATGCGATTATCGAACAGCGCGGTGATTTGGCCCGTGCCTCAGCCGGTCGTACAGAACATTTCTTTACCCCCTCAACGGACAAAACGTTCCACCGTGGCAGCACAGATTACTTTGTCACCGCCCGCAAAGGGGATATCGGTGCATTTGACTCGCCGAAGTTTATCGGCTTGCCGGTAGGCGAAGTGCTGAAGGTAGGTAAAGATTACCTTGATGTTGAAGTGACGGAGCCGCTGGCTAACGGCGATGGCCTGAACGTGTTGATCAAACGCGATGTGGTTGGATTTCGCGCCAATACCGTCGAGAAAACGGGGAACAACCGCTATCGGGTCTGGCCGAATGAAATGCCGGCCGATCTGCATAAAGTGCGTCCGCATCATCCGTTGAATCGTAACCTCGATCATAACTGGCAGCAGGCGTTGACCAAAACGTCCAGCGAACGTCGCGTGGCGGTCGATATTGAACTGGGCGGCTGGCAGGAACAGCTGATCCTGACGCTCACCAGCGAAGAGGGCGTGAGCATCACCCACACGCTGGACGGCCAGTTTGAGGAAGCGAACAACGCGGAAAAAGCGCTGAGCAATTTGCAGGAGGGGCTGGCAAAGCTTGGGCAGACGCTGTATTACGCCCGTGATATTCAGGTGAATCTGCCGGGCGCACTGTTTGTGCCGAACGGTCAGCTTAATCAGCTGCGTCGTGACGCCGTTGAAATGCTGGACGCAGCGCGACTGGCCAGTTACCAGCGTGGCCGCCGCAAACCGGTAGCCGACCCGGCCCCGGTTTACCCGCAAACGCATCTGAGTTTTCTGGCAAACGTCTATAACCATAAAGCGCGCGCGTTTTATCACCGTTATGGTGTTCAGCTGATTGATGCTGCTTATGAAGCGCATGAGGAAAAAGGCGAGGTACCGGTGATGATCACCAAGCACTGCCTGCGTTTTGCCTTTAATCTATGCCCAAAACAGGCCAAAGGTAACATCAAAAGCTGGAAAGCGACGCCAATGCAGTTGGTCAACGGTGACGATGTGCTGACGCTGAAATTTGATTGCCGACCGTGCGAAATGCACGTCATCGGCAAGATGAAACATCACATTCTGAAAATGCCGTTGCCGGGCAGCATCGTGGCTTCCGTCAGTCCGGATGAACTGATGAAAACGCTGCCGAAGCGTAAAGGCTAAGCGTTAACTTTGATGGGTATCGGGTTTGCGCGATTTTTGCCAGTGATGGTGTTCGCGGAGATCGGCGGCGGATTCTTCCGCCGTCATACGCAGTTCATCGCTGTCAGCCGTGTGACGTAATAAGTGATCGGCATCCTGCACCTGAAGATATTCATGTCCCTGATTAGTAGCGAAAAGCTGGCCAGAAAAAAGCGCACTGCTCAGCAATAACACCGTTAACCCTTTCTTAAACATCATTCACCCTCTGGTACGTTTTAACAAAAATTGCGGTAATTTCGTCTTGTGACTATTTCATTATTTAATCGAGTTAAAGGCAATCGATGTTTCATCAATTCGCCGGTTATTGCATTTTTGTTTATATAACGTTGGGATTTTAGCTGTCGGGTAACGCTACGCTACCCGACCAATATGAATGCAGACTCAGGACTTAAAACCTGCTGCCGTCATCAGCACACGGAAGGCCATGCCAACAGCGGCCAGGGCCAGCACGCTGCCGCCCCACAGGATCGCCAGCCACATCAGGCGTTTCCAGATTGATTGTTGCATCAATGATACCCCTCACCAGGTTGAACTTTGCCGCGAAAAACGTAATAGCTCCAGAAGGTGTAGACGAGGATTATTGGGATAATCAACAAGGCACCTACCAGCATAAAGCCCTGACTTTGTGGCGGGGCTGCCGCCTGCCAGAGGGTGATGGACGGTGGAATGATATGCGGCCAGATGCTGATCCCCAGTCCGCTGAAACCGAGGAAAATTAGCCCCAGCGTCAGGATAAACGCCAGTGCATGGCTGTGCTGCTGGCCCAGCGAACGCCACAACCACAGGCTGATCAGCGCGACCAGGAGTGGAACCGGCATCAGGAACCACAGGTTTGGCAGGCTAAACCAGCGATCGGCAATGGCGCTGTGCGCCAGCGGTGTCCACAGGCTGATAATGGCAATGACGACCAGCAACGCCAGCAGCAGTTTTTTGGCGGCGTTGCGCATTTTATCCTGTAGTGGATTTTCGCTTTTCATCACCAGCCATGTCGCACCCAGCAGCGCATAGGCCACCACCAGGCCCACGCCGCAAAACAGCGTGAAAGGGGTGAGCCAGTCGAAAGGTCCGCCGCTGTAGCTGCGTCCGCTGACTGAGAATCCATTAAGCACCGCACCGACGACAACGCCCTGGGTAAAGGTGGCGAGGATTGAACCGCATATAAACGCTTTATCCCAGAATGGCCGGTGTGCGGGCGTTGCTTTGAAACGAAACTCAAAGGCCACACCGCGAAAAATCAGGCCGATTAGCATCAGGGTTAAGGGGATGGTCAGCGCATCGACGATCACCGCGTAGGCCAGCGGAAAGGCACCAAACAAGCCTGCGCCCCCCAGCACCAGCCAGGTTTCATTGCCGTCCCAGACCGGCGCGACGCTGTTGACCATCACATCGCGATCGTCGGGGTCCTGAATGGCCGGAAATAAAATGCCAATCCCAAGGTCGAAACCATCCATCACGATATACATCAGGGTGGCGAACACGATGATAACGAACCAGATAACTGATAAATCAATACCCATTAGCGATGTGCCTCCGGTTGAGAATCGAGGACCGCAGCGGAAAGCGGTCGTGCAGGAGTACCCGTTGGCGGACTCGTCGGGTCATCTTCCTGCGGTCCTTTACGGATCAGGCGGATCATGTAGCTGTAACCCACACCGAAGACCGAACTGTAAACCACAAAGAAGGCCATCAGGCTGATGCTCATGTGCAAATCGCCATGTGCG
Source organism: Citrobacter sp. wls829 (assembly GCF_005280825.1). Taxonomy (NCBI): domain Bacteria; kingdom Pseudomonadati; phylum Pseudomonadota; class Gammaproteobacteria; order Enterobacterales; family Enterobacteriaceae; genus Citrobacter; species Citrobacter sp. wls829. Next base: position 3,123 of record NZ_SZWP01000047.1, on the reverse strand, counting down.
GAAACCGCATCCGCCGTCCGTTGCAGGCCGTAAACAACCCACGGCTGACGACCAACTTCGGTGGTCACCCATCCGGCCAGAATGGCAATCAGACCGGAGGGTCCCATCCATAGTGCGAAGCGCAGGAAAGGACGCGAGGTATACAGGCGTTGTTTGTAGCGCAGCCACAGGGCAAATGTGCCGAGCAAGATCATCAACATCCCCAGTCCCGCCATAATGCGAAACGACCAGAACACCATGGTGGAGTTAGGACGATCTTCTTTCGGAAATTCTTTCAGAGCCGGAACTTGTTTATCCAGACTGTGGGTCAAAATCAGGCTGCCCAGCGCGGGTATTGCCAGCCCGTAGCGGGTGCGCTCCTGTTCCATATCCGGCCAGCCGAACAGCAACAGCGGGGTCGGTTCACCGGACACGTTTTCCCAGTGGCCTTCAATGGCGGCAATCTTGGCGGGTTGATGCTTCAGGGTGTTAAGTCCATGCATATCACCAATCAACGCCTGTAATGGGGCGACGATCAGCATCATCCACAGGGCCATTGAAAACATGGCACGAATTGCCGGCGTATTATTTCCACGTAATAGATGCCAGGCCGCCGACGCCGCGACAAACAGGGCGCTGCTCAGGAAGGCGGCGACGGACATATGCAGTAGACGATAGGGGAAGGACGGATTGAAGATGACGGCAAACCAGTCCACCGGCACGACTTGTCCGTTGATAATTTCGTAACCCTGCGGTGTTTGCATCCAGCTGTTGGAGGCGAGGATCCAGAAAGTTGAAATAATGGTGCCCAGCGCGACCATACAGGTGGCGAAGAAGTGCAGACCTGGACCCACGCGCTGCCAGCCAAACAGCATCACGCCAAGGAATCCTGCCTCGAGGAAGAAGGCGGTCAGTACTTCATAGGTCAGCAGCGGCCCGGTGATACTCCCGGCGAACTCGGAAAAACCGCTCCAGTTGGTGCCGAACTGGTAGGCCATTACCAGGCCCGAAACCACGCCCATACCAAAGTTGACGGCGAATATTTTAGACCAGAAATGATACAGCGAACGCCAGGTGGGATTTTTGGTTTTCAGCCACAGACCTTCAAGCACCGCCAGATAGCTGGCAAGACCGATAGTAATGGCCGGAAAGATGATGTGAAACGACACCGTAAACGCGAACTGGATGCGCGCCAGGTGAAACGCGTCAAGACCGAACATGCTTAACTCCGCAGGCAAAATTGATTTAGCGCAATTCTATGCCTGAGGAACAGTGGGGGGCAGAAACAGAACAGTTCTTTTTAACCATAACAGTTGCTGTGCTGTTATTTGTTAGTGGTACTGATATGAAAACTTCATTTTTTAAACACCCATAAAATCAATTATTTATTCTATTTAAAGCACGCGACGAAAATTGATGCTGTGCAGGCTCGCGGTGTGAGCATGTGGATAACCGCTTTCGTTCACAATGCAGTAAAAACACAATCCCATAACAGTTGTCAGAATGTTGTTAATTTTATTGACTGATATACACTGCGAGCGTCACCTGCATCTGACTCCCGAGAATCATCATGAAAAAATATCAACGGCTGGCGGAACAAATTCGCGATCAAATCGCCTCTGGCGTCTGGCAACCCGGCGATCGTCTACCTTCTTTACGTGAACAGGTGGCGACCAGTGGGATGAGTTTTATGACCGTCGGCCATGCTTATCAGTTGCTGGAAAGTCAGGGGCGGATCATTGCGCGGCCGCAATCCGGCTATTATGTTGCCGCGCGGCCCGAACGTGAGTCGGCAACCCCGCAATCGCAGGTTGTGCGCGATGAAGCGGTCGATATCAACACGTATATTTTTGACATGCTGCAGGCCAGCCGGGATGCTTCGGTGATGCCGTTTGCGTCCGCATTTCCCGACCCCCGTTTATTTCCCCTGCAGCAGCTTAACCGTTCGTTGGCGCAGGTGAGCAAAACGGCGACGGCAATGAGCGTGATTGAAAACCTGCCGCCGGGTAATGCCGAATTGCGTAATGCCATTGCCCGTCGCTATGCCCAGCAGGGGATCACTATTTCGCCGGATGACATTGTGATTACCGCCGGGGCGCTGGAAGCCCTCAACCTGAGCCTGCAAGCGGTGACCGAACCTGGCGACTGGGTGATTGTCGAAAATCCCTGTTTTTACGGCGCCTCGCAGGCGCTTGAAAGGCTACGTTTAAAAGCGCTGTCTGTTGCCACCGACGTCAAGGACGGGATCGATCTCGTTGCACTGGAGCAGGCTTTACAAGAGTATCCGGTGAAGGCTTGCTGGCTGATGACCAACAGCCAAAACCCGTTGGGGTTTACGCTCAGCGCAGAGAAAAAGGCCCATCTGGTCGCGTTGCTGGAAAAATACAACGTGATGCTGATCGAGGATGATGTTTACAGCGAGCTGTATTTTGGCCGTGAAAAACCGCTGCCCGCCAAAGCCTGGGATCGTGGCGACAGAGTGCTACACTGTTCGTCGTTTTCAAAATGCCTGGTGCCCGGATTTCGCGTTGGCTGGGTGGCGGCGGGGAAGCATGCGCGGCGCATTCAGCGGCTTCAGTTGATGAGCACCTTATCAACCAGTTCCCCGATGCAACTCGCATTGGTGGATTACCTCTCTACCCGGCGTTATGACGCGCATTTGCGTCGGCTACGTCGTCAACTGGCAGAACGCAAACAGCAGGCCTGGCAAACGCTGCTGCGCCATCTTCCGGCGGAAGTCAAAATTCATCATAGCGATAGCGGCTATTTTCTGTGGCTCGAACTGCCTGAACCGCTTGATGCGGGCGAGCTCAGCACACAGGCACTGGCGCACCATATCAGCATTGCACCGGGGAAAATGTTCTCGACGTCAGGAACCTGGACACGCTTCTTTCGCTTCAATACCGCATGGCACTGGGGAGAACGCGAAGAGCAGGCCGTGAAACAACTTGGGAAATTAATTCGCGAGATGATGAAATAATAATGAATGGGCTATTCAATATAAAAGAATAGCCCATTCTTATTTTTGAAATAGCACCAGTAAAATCACGATGTTATTTTTTTCAGGTGCAACCATACAAAATATCAATACCTCTAATTATTCCCCTCCGTGCATCTAAGGAAGGTGCGAATAAGCAGGTCATT